>JBPCMT010000131.1:0-9774 GCA_051001995.1 Thermoleophilaceae bacterium | reverse complement strand
TCGGCGCCGCGGGGCCGGGCCTGTTCGAGCCGGTGCACGGCTCCGCGCCGGACATCGCCGGCACGGGCGCGGCGAACCCTCTGGCGATGCTCGTCTCGGTGGCGATGATGCTGCGCTTCGGACTCGGGCGAGAGGACGACGCCGCGCGGATAGAATCGGCCGTCGATCGCGCCCTCGGGGCGGGCCTGCGCACACCTGATCTCGGCGGCGATGCCACGACGGAGGCCGCCACCAGGGCGGTCCTCGGGTACCTGTAGCGACGCCCTCGAACCGGAAGCGAAGAGAAGGAGCAGCGTTGAGCACCGCGGACCTCATCTGGATGAACGGCGAGCTCGTCGCGTGGGAGGACGCCAACGTGCACGTGCTCACGCACGGCCTGCACTACGGGACCGGCGTGTTCGAGGGGATTCGCGCGTATGAGACCGAGCGTGGCCCGGCCGTGTTCCGCCACCAGGAGCACCTCGAGCGCCTGCGTCGCTCGGCCGAGCTCTACTACATGAAGCTGCCCTACTCCGTCGAGGAGCTGCGCCAGGCCACCCACGAGCTGATCACCCGCAACGGCTTTCGGAGCTGCTACATCCGGCCGCTCGTCTACCGCGGCCACGGGCCGATGGGCCTCGACCCGCTGGCGAACCCGGTCGAGGTCGCGATCGCCGTCTGGGAGTGGGGCGCCTATCTCGGCGAGGAGGGCCAGCGCGACGGGATCCGCGCAAAGGTCTCGTCCTGGCGACGGATCTCGCCCGACTCGCTGATCCCGCACGCGAAGGCCACGGGCCAGTACCTGAACTCCGTGCTCGCGAAGATCGAGGCGAAGCACGCGGGGTACGAGGAGGCGATTCTGCTCGACCACCACGGGCACGTCTGCGAGGGGACCGGCGAGAACGTGTTCGTGGTGCGCGACGGCGTGATCGCCACGCCCGGGCACGCGAACGGCATCCTCGACGGGATCACCCGCAGGTCCGCCGTGGAGATCGCCCGCGACCTCGGCTACGAGCTGGACGAGCGCCACGTCGCGCGCGCCGAGCTCGTCCTCGCCGACGAGGTGTTTCTGACCGGCACGGCCGCCGAGCTGGTGCCCGTGCGCGAGATCGACGACCACGAGATCGGGCCGCCCGGCGAGGTCACACAAGCGATCCAGCGAACGCTCGACGACGCGCTGCATGGCCGCGACGAGCGCTACGCGCACTGGCTCGACGTCGTGGCCGTGCCCTCCAGGGCCTGACCGCATGACGCGCGAGCGGGTCCAGCTCTACGACACGACCCTGCGCGACGGGATGCAGGGCGAGGGCATGTCCCTCTCGGCCGACGAGCGCGTGCGGGTCGCCCATTCGCTCGACGACCTCGGCGTCGACCTGATCGAGGCCGGCTTTCCGAGCTCGAACCCCAAGGAGCAGGCCGTGTTCGACCTCCTGGCGGGCGAGGCGTTCGAGCACGCCGAGGTCGCCGCCTTCGGGATGACGCGCCGCCGCGACGCCGCCGCATTTGAGGATGCCGGCCTGCGGACGCTCGCGGACTCGTTCGCGCCCGTCTGCACGCTGGTGGGCAAGACCTGGCGCCTTCACCTCGAGAAGGTCACGCGCGTGCACCCCGAGGACAACCTGGCGATGATCGCCGACTCGGTCGCCTTCCTGCGCGGCGAGGACAAGCGCGTCGTCTACGACGCCGAGCACTTCTTCGACGCCTTCCGCGAGGACCTCGGCTACGCGCTGCGCTGCCTCCGCGCCGCCGTCGAGGCCGGCGCCGAGTGCGTGACGCTGTGCGACACCAACGGGTCGTCGCTCCCGGGCGCGGTCGCCGAGGCCACCGCGCGCGTCGTGGCGGAGCTGGGCGCGCACGCCTCGGTCGGCATCCACACCCACGACGACGCGGGCTGCGGCGTCGCGAACTCGCTCGTCGCCGTGGAGGCCGGCGCGCGGCTCGTGCAGGGCACGGTCAACGGCTACGGCGAGCGCTGCGGAAACGCCAACCTGATCTCGATCGTGCCGGCGCTCGAGCTCAAGCTCGGCTTCGACTGCATCGGAGCGGAGCGCCTGGCCCGACTTGCCGAGACGGCCCATCTGGTCGACGAGATCTGCAACGTCACCCCCCAGCCCAACCAGCCCTACGTCGGCAAGAGCGCATTCGCCCACAAGGGCGGGATGCACGTGGCGGGCATCGTGGCGGACGCACGGACGTTCGAGCACGTGGACCCGAGCACGGTCGGCAATGACCGCTCGATGCTGGTCTCCGAGCTCTCGGGACGGGGGACCGTGCTCGCGCGCGCCGAGCAGGCCGGCATCGCGCTCGACGACGCGGACGCCGCGCGCGCGGTCGAACGCCTCAAGGCGCTCGAGCACCGCGGGTTCCAGTTCGAAGCCGCGGACGGCTCCTTCGACCTGCTGATCCTCAAGGAGTCCGGCGAGCACGAGCCGCTCTTTCGACTCGAGTCGTTCCGCGTCATCGTCGAGAAGCGCGAGGACGGCCGCGTCCAGACCGAGGCGACGATCAAGATCTGGGTGGAGGGCGAGCGCTACGTGAGGACCGCCGAGGGCAATGGCCCCGTGCACGCGCTCGACCGCGCGCTGCGCGACGCGATCGGCGAGACCTACCCCCACCTACGCGACATCGAGCTCGTCAACTTCAAGGTCCGCATCCTCGACGAGGACAAGGGCACCGACGCGGTCACGCGCGTGCTGCTCGACGCGAGCGACGGTGTGGACCGCTGGGGGTCGATCGGCGTCTCGGAGAACATCATCGAGGCGAGCTGGGAGGCGCTGGTGGACTCGCTCGAGGCGGGGATGCTGCCGGCGCGCGCCGAGCACTCACGCGGGCGAGCCGCTCCGGCCGCCGCCGCTCCCCGGACCGCTTCCAGGTAGGCGGTCGCTCGCGACCGTGGCCGCCGACCGACAGGCCCGCCTCCGCACCCGGCGCGTCTCGCGCGACGGGCTCGACCGGCGCACCGCCCGTCTCGTCGGCCTCGCCGGCTTCCTCTGCGCCGCGGCGCTCCCGATCGTGCTGTGGCACCAGGCGATCGAGATCATCGCCACCGACTTTCGGCTCGAGCTCGACTACCTGGTCACCGGCTGGACCGCGTACGCGCTGATCGCCGCCGGGCTGCTGTTCAGCGTGCCGGTCGTGCTCTCGATCGGGCGCCGGCCCGGGAGCCGGCTCTACCCGCGCAGCAGACAGGCCTACGCCGCCTGGGGGATCGTGCTCTACCTGCTGGGCATGCTGCTCGCGAGCCAGGTCGCCCAGATCGCGGCCACGCCGCCGACCTAGACGGGAACCCAAGCGGCGCTCGTACACTGCGCGCCCATGTCGCGCTTCGCCGATCCCCAGGACCCGCTGTTTCGGGCGCTCAACTCGTCGATTTCCTTCGACCGCCGCCTCGCCCCCTACGACATCGAGCAGTCGCTCGCCCACGTGCGCATGCTCGCGGGCAGCGGGATCATCGCCGAGGACGACCGCGCCGAGCTCGAGCGCGGGCTCGAGGCGGTGCGCGCCGAGGTCGAGGCGGACGGCCTGCCGGCGGATGCCGGTGACGAGGACGTCCACATGGCGATCGAGCGGCGCTTGACCGAGATCGTGGGGCCAGTCGGCGGCAAGCTCCACACGGCCCGGTCGCGCAACGACCAGGTGGCCACCGACCTCGCGCTATTCGTGCGCGCGCACGCGCTCGCCGGCCGCGAGGCGGTGCTGGGACTGATGGGCGCGCTGGTGGAGGCCGCCGAGCGCCACGTCGACTGGGCCATGCCCGGGTATACGCACCTCCAGCGTGCACAGCCGGTCTACCTCTCGCATCATCTGCTCGCGTACTTCTGGAAGCTTCGGCGCGACCGCGACCGCTTCGAGTTCTGCCTCGTCGCCACCGACGAGCTGCCGCTCGGGGCGGGGGCGCTCGCGGGAGTCAACTTCGACACCAGCCGCACCGACGTTGCCCGCGAGCTCGGCTTCGGCGGCGTCGCGGAGAACTCGATCGACGCGGTCTCCAACCGCGACTTCGTGCTCGACTACCTGGGCGCCGCCGCCACCTGCGCAACCCATCTCTCGCAGCTCGGCGCGGAGATCGTCCTCTGGTCGAGCGAGGAGTTCGGCTTCTGCGAGGTCGCCGACGCGTTCGCCTCCGGCTCGAGCATCATGCCCCAGAAGAAGAACCCCGACGCCGCCGAGCTGCTGAGGGCCAAGGCGCCCCGCGTGGCGGCGCACCTCGTGGCCCTCCACGGCGTGCTGCACGGGCTCCCGCTGACCTACAACAAGGACCTGCAGGAGGACAAGGAGCATCTGTTCGACGCGGTGGACACGCTCGAGCTGTGCCTCGCCGCGGCGAGCGGCATGGTCGAGAGCCTGGCGTTCGATCGCGAGCGGCTCGCCTCGGCCGCCGCCGACGAATTCCTCGGCGCCACCGACGTCGCGGACCAGCTCGTCCGCCGCGGTGTGCCGTTCCGCGAGGCCCACGGCATGGTCGCAGGGATGGTCCGGCGCGCGCTCGACCGTGGCGCCACGCTGTCCGAGCTGACCGACGAGGAGCTCGACGACGACGCCGCCGGCCATGGCGGCACGGTTCGCGAGGTCGTGGCCGGCGGGGATTGGATCGGGTCGAAGGTCTCGCGCGGGGGCACGTCGCGGGCACGAGTCGAGGAGCAACTCGGGCGCGCGCGCGAGGTGCTGTCGGAGGGCCGCGGGTGAGCGACCCGGGGTCGCGCGCCTTCTACGCGCGCCCGGTGACGGAGGTCGCCGCCGACCTGCTCGGGTGCGTGGTGCGTTACCAGGGCGCCGCCGGGCGGATCGTGGAGGTCGAGAGCTACCACGAGACCGAGCCGGCCTGCCACGCCTTCACGGGCCTGACCGAGCGCACCCGCGTCCTGTTCGGGCCTCCGGGACACGCCTACGTCTACCGCTCCTACGGCGTTCACGCGCTGCTGAACTTCGTGGCGGAGGATGAGGGCGTCGGCGCGGCGGTGCTCGTGCGTGCGCTCGAGCCGCTCGAGGGGTTGGGCGAGATGGAGCGACGGCGCGGCCCGCGCGCGGCGCGCGACCTCTGCTCGGGGCCGGGGAAGCTGACCCAGGCGCTCGGCATCTGGCTCGAGTGCAATGGCGCGTCGCTCGAGTCGGGCCCTATCGCCGTCGAGGCGCCCGCGCCGGCCGCTCGCTTGCCCGCGCCGGTCAGCGGCGTCCGGGTCGGCATCACCAGGGCGATCGAGCTCGAGTGGCGGCTGTGCGACGCATCGAGCGACTGCGTCTCGCGCCCGTGCCCGCCGGCGATGCGGCGGCCGCGGCGGTCGCGGGCGGCGGCGTAGGACCCGGCTCGCCGAGCCGCCTCCGCCGAAAACGACTAGCCCGGTACGCAGCCCTCGACGGTCGCGACCTCGCCGGGGCCGCAGATCGTGCCCTCGGTCGGGGCCGGCACCGTCGGCTCGACGGGCACGGTCGGCTCGACGGGCACGGTTGGCTCGACGGGCTCCACCGGGGCGACGGGCTCGACGGGCACGGTCGGCTCCACCGGGGCCACCGGTTCGACCGGCGCGACCGGCGCCGTCGGGACCACCAGCTCCTCCTCGGGAGCCTGGCAGGCGCCGTCCAGGGCGATCGCCTGGATCATGTAGTCGTGCCAGATCTCCGCGGGGAAGCTCCCGCCGGTCACCGGCCCGCCGTTGTACTCGGTGCGCATCGGCTTGACCGAGTCCGGGTAACCGACCCAGACCGCGGTCGTGCACTGCTCGGTCGACCCGACGAACCAGCCGTCGCCGTAGTTCTCGGTCGTCCCGGTCTTGCCCCAGACCTGAGGCCCGCCGACGAGCTGCGCCGCCGTGCCCGTCCCGCTGGTGACGACCCCCGTGAGGAGCTCGCGCGCGGTGGCCCCGGACTCCTCTGAGAAGACCCGCTCGGTCTTGAGGGCGTTGGTTTCGTCGTCGCCGCTCGGGTCCTCGACCCGCTCGATCCCGACCGGGCCCATCGGGCTGGCCGCGAGGTCGCCGGAGCGGCGCACGCCGTCGTTGGCGAGCGTCGAGTAGGCGAACGCCATCTCGAGCGGGGTGACTCCGACCTTGAGCCCTCCGAGCGTCATCGCCGGGTTGGTCGACAGCTTGGTCTCGATCCCCATCGCCTTGGCGGTCTCGGCGATGTTCTCGGTGCCGACCTGTAGCCCGAGCTCGGCGTAGATCGAGTTGTCGGAGTTGGTGGTGGCGTCGCGCAGACTCGTCGTGTAGGTGTAGTTGTTCTCGAAGTTCTTGGCGACGAAGCCGTCTCCGAGCCGCTTGGGCTCGGAGACGAAGGTGTCCTCGGGGCTGACGCCCTGCTCGAGCGCCGTCACCAGCGTGAACGGCTTGATCGCCGAGCCCGGTTGGCGGTGGCCGTTGGTGGCCAGGTTGAAGGACGTGTTTTCGAAGTTCTCACCGCCGACCATCGTCTTGACCTCGCCGGTGCGGTTCTCGATCGTCACCACCGCCGACGCCGGCCCCACGCCCGCGAGCTTCGAGTCGACCGCTTCCTCGGCGATTTGCTGGAGGCCGGGGTCGATCGTGGTGGACACCTCGAGCCCGCCGCCGAACACCTTCCCTGCGCCGTAGCGGTCCACCAGCTGCTGGGTGACCCAGGTGGTGAAGAAGGGGACGTTCGAGTCGAGCTCGGGCGGCTGGATGTCCTTCTCGGTGGGTATGCCCTCGTCGATCGCGCTGTCGTACTCGGCCTGGGTCAGAAGACCCTGCTCGAGCATCGAGTCGAGGACGAAGTTGCGTCGCTCGAGTGAGGCCTCGGGGTTCTGGACCGGGTCGTAGGCCGAGGGCGAGGAGATGATCCCGGCGAGCAGCGCTGCCTGCGCCGGCTCGACGACGGTGGACAAACGGTCGTCGGAGTCGTAGCTCTCGCCCTCGTCGAAGTAGGTCCGCATCGCCGACTCCACGCCGTAGGCGCCGTTGCCGAAGTACACGCTGTTGAGGTACTGCGTGAGTATCTTCTGCTTCGACCACTGGCGTTCGAGGTGGTAGGCGAGCGCCGACTCGCGCAGCTTCTGGAACACCGTGCGATCCCCCTGCGCCGCGAGGGCGTTCTTCACGAACTGCTGGGTGATGGTCGATCCGCCCTGCACCGCCGAGCGATTGATGATGTCCTGTACGAACGCCCGCCCGATACCGAAGTAGTCCACGCCCTCGTGCTCGTAGAAGCGGCGGTCCTCGATGGCGATCACCGCGTTCTTGAGCGTCGGCGACACCTCGGACTCGGAGATCAGGATCCGGTGCTGGTTGCCGGTCAGGCTGCCGATCTCTTCATTGCCGGCGAGCAGGACCGAGTTCTCGGCGGCCTCGTACTCGGCCTGGTTCTCGAGCGACGGCAGGTCGCTGGCGACCGCCATCATCATCCCAAAGATCGTGGACACCAGGGCCAGCCCCGAGAGGCCGGCCAGGATCAGCACCAGGCGCAGCTTTCGCAGGCGAGGCCCCGGGTCGCGTCGCGGGCGCGGAGCCCGTGGCGGGCCGGAGTCATTGCCGCTAGGGGTCCGGCCGGCGCCGTGGCCGTTGGAGCGGCGGTCGGCGGGCGCCCGTCCCGCGCTCGAGGGTCCGACGACGTCGGGGAACGCTCGGCCCTTTCGGAGTGCGACGGGGGTGCCGGCGTCGCGCGCGGGAGCGCGGTTCGGCCGCATCGGCCTCAGAGGTGTCGGTTCCGGCATACGGTCGAGCGCCTCGCGGGGCGTCCTGGGCGGTTCGAGGACGGGGAAGTTGACGAGGAAAAGGCCCGTCCCGGCGACGCGCGGAGTCTAGCATTGGCCTGGTGACGGAATCCGTGTCCGACGAGGCGCGAACGCTCCTGGGCAACGTCGCCGAGGCCCTGCCGGAGGGGGCGCTGGAGCGCAAGCTGGGGGAGGGCCGCGCCCTTCGGGTGAAGCTCGGAATCGACCCGACCGCGCCCGATATCCACCTCGGCCACGTCGTGGTCCTGTCGAAGCTGCGCCAGTTTCAGGACGCGGGCCACGTCGTGGTCCTGATCATCGGCGACTACACCGCGCGCGTCGGCGACCCCAGCGGGCTCTCACAGGAGCGACCACAGCTCGACGCGGGGGAGATCGAGCGCAACGCCGAGACGTTCAAGCGCCAGGCCTTCTCCGTCCTCGACCCCGAGCGCACCGAGGTGCGGCGCAACGGCGAGTGGCTCGACATGCCGATGGAGGACCTCTTTCGCCTCGCGCGCACGTCCACGGTCGCACAGCTGCTGGAGCGCGACGACTTCGCCAAGCGCCACGCCGAGCGCCGTCCGATCTCGATCCTCGAGCTGCTCTATCCACTGCTCCAGGGCTATGACTCGGTCGCGGTCCATGCCGACGTCGAGCTCGGCGGCACCGATCAGAAGTTCAACCTCCTGCGCGCGCGCGAGATCCAGGTCGCCTACGGGCAGGCGCCGCAGGCGGTCGTCACCATGCCGATCCTGCCGGGGATCGACGGCGTGCGAAGGATGTCCAAGTCGCTCGGCAACTACGTCGGGGTGATTGAGGCGCCCGAGGAGGCGTTCGGCAAGCTGATGCGGTTGCCGGACGCGCAGATGCCGCTCTACTACGAGCTGCTCCTGCTCCGCCGCCCAGACTCCCGGCGGCCGGCGGTCGAGCTCAAGCGCGGGCTCGCGCGCGAGATCGTGGGCCGCTTCCACGGCGACCAGGCGGGGCTCGAGGCCGAACGACGGTTCGACCGGATCCACGTCGAGCACGAGCACCCCGACGACGTCCCGGAGCTCGTGCTCGGCGACGAGGACCCGGTTCACCTGCCGGCCCTGATCGGCGCCCGCTTCGGGCTGTCGCGCTCCGAAGTGCGCCGCCTGCTCGCCCAGGGCGGGGTCCGCCTCGACGGCGAGGTCCTCGACGGCGAGGTCCTCGACCTCCCGGCCGCTTCTCTCGACGGGGCGGTGCTCCAGGTCGGAAAGCGGCGCTTCGTGCGCCTGCGCGGCCGATCTGCGACCCGGCCCGGTTGAGTCGGTCCGTCCAGCGTGCCGACGCGCCGTCGCTCGCGCCGGGCGGCGCATTGCGGTTGGCTCGCCGGGGCGCTATCCTTCGCGGTCCCGAATGGCCCTCGACGAGACCTACCGGGAGACGGTCACGCGCTAGCGCCGCACGTCATGCGACGCCTCGCTCACGGCCTCTCCTCCCGAAGAGGCCTTTTTGACGGTCCGGGCCGGCCCTCTTGGGGCCGGACAGCGACGGTCGCGGCGGAGTCCCCGCCTCGACGGGCGCCACGGTCTTTGAAAACTCAACAGCGTGTTCGATGGAGAGCTCTTTAAGAGCTCGAAGTCGCGTCCAGGCTTGACCCGTCGCCTCAGGGCGGCGGAAGCAGTAAGAACCCGTCATGGTCCGAGGCCGGCAGAAGGTGTACACGGCCGGCCACGCAGTTCGGATCTGACACCTTTCCTGATTAGACAGTGGAGCCGCCCCGTTGGGGCGGATGACACGCAGGTCTTTCACGGAGAGTTTGATCCTGGCTCAGGACGAACGCTGGCGGTGTGCCTAACACATGCCAGTGGAGCGACGGACCAGGCTTCGGCCTGGGGCCAAGCCGCGAACGGGTGAGTAACACGTGGGCAACCTGCCCCGATGACCGGGACAACCCGAGGAAACTCGGGCTAATACCGGATGTGCTCCCGCCACACCAGTGGCGTGAGGAAAGGAAGCTTCGGCCTCCGCATCGGGATGGGCCCGCGGCCCATTAGCTTGTTGGTGGGGTAATGGCCTACCAAGGCGACGATGGGTAGCTGGTCTGAGAGGACGATCAGCCACACTGGGACTGAGACACGGCCCAGACTCCTACGGGAGGCAGCAGT
>JBPCMT010000130.1:0-3649 GCA_051001995.1 Thermoleophilaceae bacterium | reverse complement strand
GGAGAGGTTGTAACGGAGCTCCCGGACGCCGGCCGACACCGCCCCGATCCCCTGCGCGCCGGCAAGCGGAACCGGCGCCTCGTTCTCCGCGAGGGCCCTCGCATCGACCGTCGCGCCCGTCACCCACGAGACGTGCGAGCAGGCCACGAGCCGCGTGCGCGGCCCCGCCTCGGCGGCGAGCGTGGCAAACGGCGCCACGCGAAGACGCGCCCCCGAGCGCCGTGCGGCGACGGCGAGCGGCGCCAGCAGCCCCGGGTGCTCCTCGTCGGAGGTCAGCAGGTCGTCGCCGCGGCGCAGCTCGAGTGCCGACAGAACGCGCGTGACGCCATCGGTCGTGGAGCGCGTGAGCGCGACCTCGCCGCGGTCGCAGGCGAGCAGCGAGGCCAGCCGGTCGCGGATCGCCTCGGACAGCGCGGCGAGGGCGCCGTGGTGGGCGCCGCCCGAGCGTCCCCGCTCGAGCTCGACCTCCGCTCGCTCCGCCGCGGCCCGCAACGCCCGCCGCGACACGGGCCCGTCGGTGCCGGCGTTCAGGTACGCGACGCGGGCGAGTACGGGGAGCTCGCCGCGCAGCTCGTCGAGGTCCATCGCGGCGCCGATGTTAGGTTGCAGCCCGTGATCGTCGAGCGCTCGATGCACCCCGAGCTGTTCTCGAATGCCTATCTCGTCGCCGACGAGCCGGGGGGGAGCGGCGTGCTGATCGACTCGGGCGCGCCGCCGGAGCCGCTGCTCGAGGCGATTGAGCGCAACGAGCTGACCGTCGAGCACCTGCTGCTGACCCACCACCACCACGACCACGTCGAGCAGAACCCGGTTTTCAAGGAGCGGCTCGGCGTGGAGATCCTGGCCCACCCGCTCGAGGCCGAGCGGCTGCTGGACGTGGACCGGACGATCGAGCCGGGGGAGACGCTCGAGGTCGGCGGCCTGAGCATCGTGCCCGTGCACACCCCCGGCCACACCGCGGGGATGCTGAGCTTTCGCGTCGGAGAGGGCGAGGTGTTCACCGGCGACACGCTGTTTCGGCGCTCAGTCGGCGGCGTCCGCGCGCCAGGCTCCACGAGCTTCGAGGACCTCCGGAGCTCGGTCATGGAGGTGTTGATGAAGCTTCCCGGCGACACGACGGTCCGCCCGGGGCACACCGACCCCACGACGATCGGCGAGGAGTGGGAGCAGAACGCGTTCGTGCGGCTCTGGCGCGGACTCGACGCGGAGGGCGAGGACCGCTGCACGGTTGGGGAGGAGGGCGCGACGCTCGTCTTGTTCGCGCCCGACTACGACGGCGGGCACAAGGCCTGGGTCCGCTGGGACGACGGCGGCCGCGACGACATCGTGCCGGGCAGCATGGTCGCGCGCGACGGCGAGGAGCCGGCCGGGGCCTGACAAACGAGAAGAGCCCGCCCCTTGCGAGGGGCGGGCTCTCCGTGCTGACCGTCTGTCCGCGGAGCTATCCGCCGCAGACCGGCCACGGGCTCGTGCCGCTCTGCTCGAGCAGCATCTGGGCCCGCATGTCCTGCTCTTCCGGCGACGCCTCGGACGGAAGGCCCGAGCCGCCGACACCCGCCCAGGTCTCCGGCGTGAACTGATAAGCGCCGTAGAACCCGTTGCCGGTGTCCGTCGAGTAATCGCCGCCGGACTCGCACTCGGCGATCGACGACAGCTCGCCCGAAGCGGTGCTGCCCGAGCTGACCGGCGCCGGGGCCGCAACCTCAGCGGCCGCGGCCTCCGCAGCCGCGGCCTCGGCGGCAGCCGCCTCGGCAGCGGCCTCCGCCGCCTCTCGGCGATCCTCCCGGCGCTCGACGATGCGCGCGCGCCGGTTGTCCTGCTCCTCCGCCACGCGATGGGCGGCGAGCTTGTACTTCGCGCGCGACACGTCGAGCTGCTCCGCGCGCAGGTGTCGATGGGACTTGGTGTCTAGCGTTGGTTCGTCCAGCGTTGGTTCGTCCGCGGCGAACGCGATCGCAGCCGGACTGGCTACGAGCGCTGCGGCCGTCGCGGACACGAGGAGCTTCCGCAAGGAAACCTCCGTGTCGGGTTCGGTTTTCGAACCTCTCTCCCGGCACTGCTCAGACCGCGCGCGTGCGCCAAGGCGCCTTGCGTGCCGCCGATCCTCGCCCGCCTCCTGCTTGCGGGCGGCCCGCGCCCTCGGCGCGAGACTGAGCCGGACGGGACCTCGAAAGCGTCCACTCGGACCGGCTCGACTGCGACGAGGCTAGCTGTCGAGGGACCGACCTATGTGATCTGAGTCACAGTCGGGCGAGGCCTTGCAGACCGCTAACTTGCCCTTAATGGAGGCGCAACTTCCCGACGGCTCGCGGCTCGAGCTCCCCGACGGCGCCACGGGGGCCGACGCGGCGGCCGCGATCGGACCCGGGCTCGCGCGCGCGGCGCTAGCCGTGCGCGTGGACGGCGAGTTGAGGGATCTGGCGGCGCCGCTCTCGGACGGCGCTCCGATCGAGATCGTGACCGCCACGAGCGACGGGCACCTGCGCGAGGACGCGCTCTGGCTGGTCCGCCACGACGCCGCCCACCTGCTCGCGACGGCGGTCCTCGAGCTCTACCCGGGCACCAAGGTCTCGATCGGCCCCCCGATCGCCGACGGCTTCTACTACGACTTCGAGTTCCCCGAGGGCGTGAAGGTCTCCGACGCCGACTTCGAGCGCCTCGAGGAGGCGATGCGGAGCCACGTCAAGGCCGACGAGCCCTTCGAGCGCGCCGACATCCCGGCCGCGGCGGCCCTCGATCGCTTCCGCGCGGAGGGCCAGGACTACAAGGTCGAGCTGATCGAGGACCTGGTCCGCGACGGCGGCTTCGAGACCGTCTCGCTGTATCGCAACGGCCCGTTCACCGACCTCTGCCGCGGCCCGCACACGCCCTCGACGGGCCGGGTCAAGGCGTTCGAGCTGACGTCGGTCGCCGGCGCGTACTGGCGCGGCGACGAGCGCCGGCAGATGCTGACCCGCATCTACGGTACGGCGTTCCTCACACGCGACGAGCTCGAGGAGCACGTGCGGCGCCTCGAGGAGGCTAGGGCGCGCGACCACCGCCGCCTCGGGCGCGAGCTCGGCCTGTTCCTGTTCTCTGAGGTCTCGCCGGGCTCGCCGTTCTGGCAGCCGGCCGGCGTCCAGGTCTGGAACGCGCTGACCGACCTCTGGCGCGCGGAGAACGCGGCCCGCGGCTACCGCGAGGTCAGAACGCCGATCCTCTATGACGCCGAGCTCTGGAAGCGGTCCGGCCACTGGGACAAGTTCCGTGACCACATGTACTTCACCGACGTCGAGGACCGGTCGATGGGGCTCAAGCCGATGAACTGCCCGGCGCACATCGAGCTCTACGCCTCGGATCGACGCTCCTACCGCGACCTGCCGATCCGCTACTCGGAGGCCGGCCTGGTCCACCGCCACGAGCCGAGCGGCACGCTGCACGGGCTCCTGCGGGTGCGCCACATCACCCAGGACGACGCCCACATCTTCTGCTCGCCGGAGCAGGTCGAGGACGAGGTCATCGATTGCCTCGACTTCGGCTTCTTCCTCTATGAGATCTTCGGCTTCGAGCCGCGGCTCGAGCTCTCGACGCGCCCCGAGCAGCGGATCGGCACCGACGCGATGTGGGACGCCGCCGAGGCCGCGCTCGAGGGGGCGCTGCGCCGTCGCGG
>JBPCMT010000129.1:0-3964 GCA_051001995.1 Thermoleophilaceae bacterium | reverse complement strand
TCGTCTTGGTCCACACGCCGGTGCACGCGAGCTGGCTCAATCAGATCGAGATCTACTTCTCGATCGTCCAGCGCAAGGTGCTCACCCCCAACGACTTCGACTCGCTCGCGACCGTCGCCCGGCGACTCAACGAGTTCGAGCGCTCCTACAACGAGATCGCCGAGCCGTTCGGCTGGAAGTTCACCCGCGAGGATCTCAGCCACTGGCTCGAGCGCCTGGACAAGCGCGAGGCCGCCCAGCTCGCCCCCGCAGCGTGATGGGACTGGGACTTATGACGGGGAGCACTTAGCTCGGAGACGATGCAACTCGCGCCATGGGACGCGACCCGCCACTGGCATACCTTCGCTGTGATCGGTGTCGAAGGTACGACCGGATCCCCCTGAGGGGTCGTGGTCTTGGCGAGCGCGCCATCGCCCTCGCGACCGCTGCTGCGCGCGTCAGTGAGATCGGTAGGGAGCACCCCCTCGCCATGAGGGCACGCCCCCTTGCAAAATGTTGGGCCGGGGCCAGGCTGGGTGCATGTACGCACGGACGGTGCCGCGACTGCGGTTGCACCTGCTGGGCATTTCGCCCGAGAACGCGGGTTTCGACCGGCGGGGCTTCCCGCTCGTGCCCGGGCCGCGCCAGCGCCTGGAGGAGGTTGGCCGGACGTTTGTCGATGGCTACCGCGCAGGGCTCGAGCACGACGCACACGACGACCTGTCGGCCGCGCTCGACCGCACCGAACCCGAGTTGCGGGGCTTCGCCTACGAGGGCGCGGCGATGGCGGTCGCGCTGCGCGACGCCCTCGCCCCCTGGCGCCCAGGCCGCCTGCGGGGATTGCTGGCCGGCCCGGGGCGGCCGCACCGCTACATGGTTCACGTCGGCGCCGGATGGGCCCTGGCGCGACTACGCCGCCGCCCCGCCGCCATAAGATCGCTTGACCCGCTGCTGCGCTGGCTCGCCCTCGACGGCTACGGCTTCCATCAGGGCTACTTTCATCCTGACCGGCACGTCCGCGGCACGACCATTCCGCGCGGCTTCTCCGGCTACGCGGCTCGCGCGTTCGACCAGGGTCTCGGCCGCAGCCTCTGGTTCGTCGAGGCCGCCCGGCCCGACGCGATCGGCTCCGCGATCGCCCGGTTCGCCGAGCCTCGCCGCCCTGACCTGTGGAGCGGCACCGGGCTCGCCGCGGCCTATGCCGGCGGCGCCACCCCGCAGACGCTGCGTCTGATGGCCGCCGCGGCGGCGGGGCACGCCGGCCATGTCGCGCAGGGGGCAGCCTTCGCCGCTGCCGCCCGCGAGCATGCCGGCAATCCGGCCGGCCACACGGAGCTGGCCTGCCGGATCCTCACCGGGCTGTCGGCGCGCGACGCCGCCGCGCTGACTGACGCGGCGGCGCGCGGGCTGCCGGCCGACGGCGCTGAGCCCGCATACCAAGTGTGGCGCCGGCGGCTGCGTACCGAGCTCGCCGACCCGGCCGCTGCGCTCGCCGCCCCGCGGAGGCAGGATCGGTGACGACGATCGTTCGCACGCGGGCGGGCATCCGACGCCACGCCCGCGTGCTGCTGGCCGCCCTCGCGATCGGGACGGCGCTCTCCTTCAACATCGGCGCGGGCGAATCCGCGACGCGATCCGGCCTGGCCGAGCGCTTCGGGTTCAGCGAGGTGCCGTTGCTCGACCCGCCCGACGCCGGGCAGGCGGGGGTGATCCGGAAGGTCAACTCGAGTCTGCGGCGGATCGACGCGTGGATTTCGGCCGTCGGCGCGGGGATCGCGCTCGCCGATTTGGACGGCAACGGGGTCGACGACGACTCGTGCTTGGTCGACCCGCGCTTCGACTCCGTCACCGTCGCGCCCGTGCCCGGATCGGGCCGGCGCTACGCCGCGGGTGTACTGAAGCCCGCGCCGCTCCCCTACGATGCGGAGACGATGGCCCCGATGGGGTGCCTGCCCGGCGACGTCGACGAGGACGGACGGATCGACCTGGTCGTCTACTACTGGGGCCGTACTCCGGTCGCGTTCATGCGTAGCGCCCGCGGCGGCTACGTGCCGCGCGAGATTGCCGCGGGCGGGGGCATATGGAACACGAACGCCGCGACACTCGCCGACGTCGACGGCGACGGCCACGCGGACCTGATCGTGGGCAACTACTTCGCGGACGGCGACCCCGTGCTCGACTCCCGCTCGGCTCGACCCGTGTCGATGCAATCCTCCATGTCGCGGGCGACGAATGGCGGGACGGACCGCATCCTGCTCTGGACGCCCGGGGGTCGCTTCCGCGAAGCGCACGACGTCATGCCGCGCAAGACGGCCGACGGCTGGACGTTGGCCGTCGGGGCGCAGGACCTCAACGGCGACCTGCTCCCCGAGCTCTACTTCGCAAACGACTTCGGGAACGACCGCCTGCTCGTCAACCGGTCGCGGCCCGGCCGCGTCGAGCTCCGCGAGGCGAGCGGCGGTCATGGCTTCGCGGACCCTTCGTCGAAGGTTCTGGGCCACGACTCGTTCAAGGGCATGGGGATCGACTTCGGCGACCTGAACCACGACGCCGTGCCGGACATGGTCGTCAGCAACATCACCGAGGAGTTCGCGCTCATGGAGAGCAACCTCACGTTCCTGAGCACCGGCCGCACGCGCGAGCTCGACGCCGGTCGCGCGCCGTATGACGACGAGAGCGAGAAGCTCGGGCTCGCCCGCAGCGGCTGGGGCTGGGACGCGCGGCTCGACGACTTCGACAACGACGGGTCGCTCGAGCTGATCCAGGCGACGGGCTTCGTGCGCGGCACGACGAACCGCTGGCCCGAGCTGCAGGAGCTCGCGATCGGCAACGACGGCCTGCTCTCGGACGCCGATCACTGGCCAGCCTTCGGCCCGGGCACAGACCTGAGCGGGCACGGCGCCAACCCGTTCTACGCACGCGCGGGTGACGGCCGGTTCCACGACGTCACCGGCCGGATCGGCACGGGGCGCGACCAAGTGTCGCGTGGAATCGCCACGGCGGACGTCGACGCCGACGGCCGCCTCGACTTCGCGGTCGCGAACCAGTGGCAGCAGTCGTACCTCTATCGCAACCGCTGCCCCGCGCCGTGCGGCGCCGCGCTCGAGCTGCGGCTCGTGCGGCCGGTCGAAGGCGGGCGGGCGTCGCCCGCCATCGGCGCGCACGCGACCGTCCGGACGGCGAGCGGCAAGCGCCTCGTGCGACAGGTCGACGGCGGCAACGGGCACTCGGGCAAGCGCAGTCAGGCGCTTTTCTTCGGGCTGGGGAAAGAGCCTGGCCTCGTCCGCGTCGAAGTGCGCTGGCGCGACGCGGGCGGGGCCGTGCGGTCGCGCACCCTGTCGCTCTCCCCCGGCCGGCACACCGTGACACTCGACTCGACCGGAGGTGGGACGCCGTGAGCCCAGCAGAGCGACGGGTAGCGGCGCTGCGGCGCTTCGCGATGGGGATCACCGGCCTCACGATCGTGGGCCACCTGTGGCTCGGGTTTGAGCAGTCGTGGGCGCACGTCCTTGTGTCGATCGCGACCTGCTACGGCATCGAGCTCGCGCTCGAGGCCGCCGACGCCTGGAGCGCCGGGCGGCCCGTGCGCTTCCACGGCGGGCCGATCGCGCTGGTCGACTTCCTGTTGCCGGCCCACATCAGCGCGCTAGCGATCGCGCTGCTGCTCTACCCGGCCGGGCAGCTCGAGCCGATCGTCTTCGCCGGCGCGGTCGCGGTCGGCTCGAAGGCGATCTTCCGCGCGCCGCTCGGCCGCGGGCGGCGCCACTTCTTCAACCCGTCGAACCTCGGCATCGCCGTCGCGCTCGTCGCGTTCCCGGCGGTCTCGATCGCGCCGCCGTACCACTTCACCGAGAACGTCGCCGGCGCCGGCGACTGGCTCGTCCCGGTGTTTGTGGTCTTTGCGGGCGCGTTCGTAAATCTGCGGCTGAAAGGCAAAGTGCAGCTGATCGCAGCGTGGCTCGGCGCGTTCGCGGCGCGGAACGTC
>JBPCMT010000128.1:0-4735 GCA_051001995.1 Thermoleophilaceae bacterium | reverse complement strand
TGGCGATCACGACGAGGGCGGCCTCGGTCATCGCAGGGCCACGGCCATGTCGTATGCGGCGAGCGCCGTCCCGCGGACCGTGCCGGTGACCTTCGACCGACCGCGCCGGGGGCGGTAGCTGACGTCGACCTCCTCGACCCGCCACCCGGCCCGCGCCGCGCGCAGCGCCATCTCGAGCGGCCAGCCGGATCGTCGGTCTCTGATACCGAGGCCGAGCAGTCGCTCGCGCGAAGCGGCGCGCATCGGGCCGAGGTCTCGCAGCCGTACCCCGCCGCGCCGGCGCAGCTCGCGCACGAGCAGGCGGTTGGCCAACCGGCCGTGGGGGTGCCAGGACCCCGGCTCTGCCCGCCGCCTGCCCAGCACGAGGTCGGCGGTCCCGTCGTCGACCGGCCCCGCGACGCGTGGAAGCTCGCTCGGATCGAGCGACGCGTCGCAGTCCATGAAACAGACGACCTCGGCACTCGCCGCCGCGAGCCCGGCGAAGCAGGCGGCCCCGAACCCTCGTCGCGACTCTCGCACCACGCGTGCCCCGAGGCCCTCCGCGAGCTCCGCCGACCCATCGGACGAGCCGTTGTCGACCACCAGCGGCACGTAGCCTGCCGGCATCTGGTCGAGGACCCACGGGATCGCCTCGACCTCGTCGAGCACCGGAAGGATCACCTCCGCCATCGCTCGACCTTAGGGGCGCATGCTTACGAGGTTGAAACGTGATTACGGCGCGTCGCGAGAGTGCGGTCCGCTGCCCTATGGTCGCCGCTGTGCTTCGGGTCATGGGCGAGACGATTCCGTGAGCGGTCTGACGCTCGTGACAGGCGGCGCCGGGTTCATCGGGTCGCACCTCGTCCATGCTCTCCTGCAGCGAGGTGAGCGCGTCCGGATGCTCGACAACTTCGACGCGCTCGCGCACTCCGGCTCGCGGCCGGCGATCCCCGGCGACGTCGAGCTTCTGGAGGGAGACCTGCGCGATTCGGAGGCGGTCCGCGGCGCGGTCGAGGGAGTGGATGCGGTGTTCCACCTGGGCGGCGTCGTCGGAAACGGCGAATCGATGGTCAACGTTCGCCGGGCGGTCGACGTGAACGCGGGCGGGACGGCCACGCTGATGGAGGCCATCCTCAGGCGCCGCGAGCGCATCCGACGGCTCGTCGTGGCCTCGTCGATGGTCGTCTACGGCGAGGGCGCCTACCGGTGCCCGGTCCACGGGGATGCGCCGGCGCCGCGTCGCAGCGTCGAGCAGCTCCGTCGCCGGGATTGGGAGCCTCGCTGCCCCCGCTGCTCTCGCTCCTTGACGCCGGTTGCCGCCCGCGAGGACCAGCCGCTTCGTCCGAGCAGCGTGTACGCGATCACGAAGCGCGACCAGGAGGAGCTCGCGCTCGTGCTCGGCGAGGCCTACGGGCTCGACGTGGTGGCGCTCCGATATCTGAACGTCTACGGACCCGGCCAGGCGCTGGCCAACCCCTACACCGGTGTGGCGGCCATCTTCGCCGCCCGCCTCCTCAGCGGGCGACGGCCACGCGTCTTCGAGGACGGCGGACAGCTGCGCGACCCCGTCCACGTCGCCGACGCGGTCGACGCAACCGTGGCCGCGATGCGCGCCCGCCGCGCCGCCGGACACGCCGTCAACGTCGGGACCGGCGCCGCCGTCACGGTCCTCGACCTCGCACGCGCGCTGTGCGAGGCGCTCGGCTCAGACCTCGAGCCGGAGGTCACGGGGGAGTTCCGCGCGGGCGACGTCCGCCACTGCCTCGCCGACATCGGGCGCGCGCGCGACATCCTGGGCTTCGAAGCGCGTCGCTCGCTGTCTGACGGCCTGCCCGAGCTCGCCGAGTGGGTGGCCCGCCAGACGGTCGACGAGCGCGGCGACGAGGCGGTGGCGGCGCTCCGAGAACGCGGGCTCGTCGCGTAACCGATCCGCGATGCGCGACGGCGACCGACGAAGCCGTCTGGCACTAGCCGCTGCGGCGCTCCTCGCGCTCGCGTTCCTTCTCGGTGCGTGCGGGTCGTCCGACGAGCTTCCGCCGCCCGCTGAGCCGGCCGTGTCGCCCCCGGTCAGCGTGGCCCCGGACGGGCGCGTGGTCGACGTCGGGCACATGCCGGAGGGAGTCGTGGCGGACCCCGCGACGGGCCTCGTGGCCGTCGGGCTGCGCGACCCCGACCGGCTGGCGCTCGTGGACGGGCGGTCCGGGGAGGTGGTGCGACGCACGCCGCTGCCGGAGGCCCCCAGGCACCTTCAGCTCGCCGCTCCCGGGGGTCCTGTGCTGGTGCCGGCCGAGGGCGCCGACGCGCTGCTCGAGGTGTCGCTGCCCGACGGACGGATCGCCGCCAGGACCCCCGGCGGCGAGTTCCCACACGACGCCGCGGCGGTCGGAGACAGGCGGTTCGTCGCGGACGAGTTCGGTGACGCGGTGTCGGTGGTCGAGGACGGTCGCGCGATCGCGACGCTCGACGCGCCGGTTCAGCCGGGCGGGGTAGCGGCGCTCGGCCGCGAGACCGTGGGAGTCGTGGCGGTCCGCGGCAACGTCCTCCGCGTCTACGACGCACGAACGCTGCGCCCGCTCGGCGACGCCGGCGCCGGCGCCGGTCCGACGCACATCGTGGCCGACCCCGTCGCCGAACGCTTCTTCATCGCCGACACGCGCGGCGAGGCGCTGCTCTTCTCGATCGCGGGCGAGCGCCCGGAGATCTTCGACCGCCTCAACCTGCCGGGCCCCCCCTACGGACTGGCGATCGACCCGCGCCGGCGCAGGATCTGGGTGACGCTGCCCGCGTCGAACGAGCTCGCCGAGGTCGAGCTCGAGGGCAACGAGCCGACCGTCGTGCGCACCTACCCGACGGTACGCCAGCCCAACAGCGTCGCCGTCGACCCGAAAACGGGCACGCTGTTCGTCGCCGGCCGCGCCGGCGGCGAGCTTGAGATCATCCGCCCCGACCCCTGATGGAGGCCTGGACCGCGCGTCACCGGGATCTTGCGGCTCCGGCCGCCGCCATGGCGGCGCTCGCATTGGCGGCGGCGGTCGGATGGGTGCTGACCGCGACCCTGGAGCCGCGCGCCTTCGACTCCTGGCTCGGCGTCCCCAACCCCCCGCTCTTTCTCACCTGGAGCCCTAACCTCGAGCTCGGCGCCGCGGCGGCGGCGGTCGCCCTCGCGGCCGGCGTCGTGTCCGCGCCGCTGCTCGCCGATCAGCGCGTCGGACCGGTCCGGTTCGCGGTAGGCGCATTCGCCCTGGGACTGGCGCTGCGGCTCGTCCTGGCGACGGCGCGCGGCGGAGTCGATGCCTGGACGGCGCCCTTCGGCGCACCGCTTCGGGGAGGCAACGAGTACCTGCCCGCCCTTCCCGGGGTCGAGGGCCTCGGGCTTGCCGCTTACCTGGACCGGTTCGCCGAGATCATGCCGCCGCTTCCCGTCCATCCATCGGCGCCCCCGCCCGGGACAATCGTGCTGCTCCACCTCCTCGGGATCGACGGGGCCGGCGGGATGGCTGCGTTGACGATCGTGAGCGGCGCGACGACCGTGCCGCTGACATACGCCCTGGGCCGGCTCCTGCTCGCCGAGCGCCACGCGCGCGTGGCCGCTCTCCTGCTCGTGTTCTCGCCGGCGGCGCTGATCTACGGGGTCACCTCGGCGGACGCGATGTTCGCCATGCTCGGGCTGATCGCCGCGGTCGCGCTCGCGGCGAGCGGCCGGCTGGCCCGCCCGCTCGGGGCGGTGGCGCTGGCGCTCGCTTCGCTCTTCTCGTGGGCCCTGCTCGCCGTCGGGGCCTGGGCCGCGGCGCTGGCATGGCTGCGCCACGGGCCCGGCTCCGCGCTGCGACTCGCGACCTGGTGCGCCGCCGCGCTCGTCGCCGTCTACGGGCTGCTGGCGGCGCTGACCGGCTTCGATCCGATCGGCGCCCTGGGCACGGCGGGCGAGCTCTACCGGCGCGGCCTCTCGGATGTCCGCCCCTACTGGTACTGGATCCTCGGCTCGCCCGCGGCGTTCCTGATCTCGACCGGGCTTGCGATCACGTGGTTCGCCGCGAAGGCGCTCGCGGCCCGCCAGGCGCCGGCGCTGGCGCTCGCGGGGATCATCGCGGTCGCGGCGGTGCTCGGCTTCTCCAAGGCGGAGACCGAGCGCATCTGGCTGTTCATGGGCCCGCTCGCCTGCGTCGCGGCGGCGCCGTTCGTGGCCGACCGCCGGCTCAGGCTCGTCCTCGGCCTTCTGGCCGCGCAGGCGCTGGCGACCGAGCTGCTCTTCTTCACGGTGTGGTGAAGGGCGCCTACTCGACCGTGAGCGTCCCCTCCATGCCGCCCTCGCGGTGGCCGGAGACCGAGCAGTAGAACGTGTACTCCCCCGGCTCGACCTCGGCGCTGACCGTCGAGGCCTCGTCCTGGCCGACCGTCTCGCCCATCTCGTCGACCGCCGGACCCTCGAGCGAGACGTTGTGGGCGACCGGCGACGGGTTGGCCATCGTCAGCGTGATCGGCCCGCCCGCGGCCTCGAGCTCGGTCGTGTCGAAGGCGAAGTCGCCACTCGGGTCGGCGGCCAGCTCGAGCTCCTGGGCGTCGCTCGGGGCCGCTTCCTCGGCAGCGGCTTCCGCCGCAACGGCCTCCCCCTCCTGAGGCTCCTCCTCGTGCTCGCCCTCCAGGATGCCGGCGACGATCGCGGTCCCGATCGCCCCGGCGACGAGCAGGGCGGAGATGCCCATCACGGCGCGGGTCGTGCGCGGCGTGGACGGGAAGCGATCGCGCCGGATGCCGA
>JBPCMT010000127.1:0-3630 GCA_051001995.1 Thermoleophilaceae bacterium | reverse complement strand
AGGTAGAGGCCGAACAACGTGCCCGTCCGGAAGCGGTCGCGCAGGCGCCACAGCAGCAGCGCCACGAGACCCATCGCGAGCGTCTCGTAGATCGGCGTCGGGTGCACCTCCTCGGTCGTGGCGACGGTGCCCTCCGGGTACGCCATCGCCCACGGAAGGTCCGAAGCCACTCCGTAGTCGCCGTCGCCGGAGACCTGGCAACCGACCCGCCCGATCGCGTACCCGAGGGCGAGCGCCGGGGCGCAGAGGTCGAGCAGCGCCGGCGCCAAGAAGCCGCGGAACCTCGCCCAGATGAGCACGCCGGCGGCGCCGCCCACGACGCCGCCGAACCAGACGAGGCCCGAGCCGGAGAAGACGGCGCCCACGATGTCGTCCCCCACGCTGTCGAGGTTCTGGAGGATGTAGTCGACGCGCGACCCGATCAGCCCGCCGACGAGCGCCGAGAACGTCAGCTCGTAGGCCCAGTCCGGAGGGCGGCGCAGTTCGCGCAGGCGCCGGCCGATCAGCGCGCCGGATGCCAGGAAGCCGAGCGCGAAGCAGAGCCCGAACGTCTGGAGCGTCAGGGGGCCGAGGTCGAGCTCGGGCTGCACGCGGGAGAGGCTACCGAGCGCCGGCCACCGTCAGGCCCGTTCGCGCGCGGCGCCGTGGTTCACCGGCTCGCCTTCGCGTCGGCGTGGCCGTTGGGTCCGACGCTCGGCCGGCGCTGCTCGCCGAGTGGGGCATGCCGATGCCGGCCGAGCTTGAGGAGGCTCGACGAGCCGCCGAAGGCACCGCGACCACGCCGAACGACACCGTGGCGATCCACCACGGGCTGAGGACCTCGGGGATCGTCCAGGCGTCGAAGACATCCTCTCGTCGTGCCTCGAAGGTCCGCTCGAGTCGCAGCCCGGTGGCAGCCTAAGCCCCAGCCGGGGCAGGGTCCCATCCGAGCCGCGCGATCCCGAGTTGTTCGTGCGCCTTTGGCCTGCCAATGCCGGCCCTCTGGAGGTGAGGCATCATCTGCTTCCTGAAGGCCTTGTGGTCCTCCTCGGCTTCCCAGCCGGTAACGAGGACGATGCCATCCTCGGCCTTGCAGATCGCAAAGAAGGTCGGCGGGTGGTAGCCGTCGTATTGGGTCTCGATCCACGCCTTCCGCGCCTGTTCGAAGCGACAGAGGAGGTCGTCCGGCTCGCCGTTGAACCTGAGGATTACTGCGATTGGATTCGACATTCGGTGCTCCCGGTTAGGTGAATCATTCGGGGTCAGGGGGCCCCGCCGCCTTGGTGAAGGGACCCGAAGCATTCTTGAAGCATCTGCTGGGGCACCGAATGGATGTCGGCTGACGACTTGATCTCGTACCCCTGCTTGGCCATGCACTCCACGAACTCCGGAGGCAATGCGCCCGGATCGCCCGGCGGCGTCGAGCCCGCACACCAAGCGAATCCTGATGAAGCTCGGGCTCCGCGATCGTGTCCAGGTCGTGATCTTCGCCTACGAGACCGGTGTCAACCAGCCGGCTGTAGCAGCCGGTCGGTCGCCCCGGTGAGATCAAAGCCTGACGCAAAACGCGCGGATCGGCCCGCGAGGCCGGAGACGGGCCCGCGTCAGCCGGCGCTCGAGAGCCGTCGGTCGATCCGCTTGAGCAGCACCGCGTTGGTCGCGACGATGATCGAGCTGGCTGACATCAGAAGCGCCGACCACTCCGGCCGCAGCTCGATGCCGAGCGACGGGTAGAGGACGCCCGCGGCGATCGGGATCGCCATCAGGTTGTAGATCGACGCCCAGCCGAGGTTCTGCTTCATCTTGCGCACCGTCGCGCGCGAGAGCGTCATGGCGGCCGCGATGTCGGCCGGGTCCGAGCGCATCAGAACCACGTTCGCGGTCTCGATCGCGACGTCGGTCCCGGCGCCGATGGCGATCCCTACGTCGGCTTGAGCCAGCGCGGGCGCGTCGTTGACGCCGTCGCCGACCATCGCGACCCGCTTGCCCTCGTCTTGCAGGCGCTTGACGTAGTCGGCCTTGTCCTCGGGGAGCACCTCGGCGAAGACGCGGTCGATGCCGAGCTGCTCCGCGACCGCCGCGGCGGTACGCGCGTTGTCGCCCGAGATCATCGCCACCTCGAGGCCCAGGTCCCTGAGCTCTCGGATCGCCGCCCCGGCCGAGGGACGCAGCTGGTCCGCCGCCGCCACGAGCCCGGCCGGACGTCCATCGACGGCGACGAACATCGCCGTCTTCCCGGCCTCGGCCAGCTCAGTCGCCGCCTCCCCGAGCCCGTCGGAGGAGATCCGCTCGCGGCCCAGGAGGCGGGCGTTGCCGATCGCGACGGCGCGCCCGGAAACCGTGGCCTTGAGGCCGTGGCCGGCGATCGCCTGGAAGTCGTTCGCCTCGACGAGCCCCAGGCCGCGCTGCTTCGCGCCCTCGACGATCGCCGCGGCGAGCGGGTGCTCCGACCCGCCCTCGGCGCTCGCGGCGAGCGCCAGCAGCTCGTTCTCGTCGAAGCCGTCGGCGGTCACGACATCGGTCAGCGCGGGCGTCCCGACGGTGAGCGTCCCGGTCTTGTCGAGCACGACGGCGTCGAGCGCTCCGACGCCCTCGAGCGTCGCGGCGTCCTTGATCAGGATGTTGTGGCGCGCGCCGATCCCAGTGCCGACGGCGACGGCGGTCGGCGTCGCGAGGCCGAGCGCGTCAGGACAGGCGATGACGATTGCGCTGACCGTGAAGGTGAGCGCGGTGATGAGGTCCTCGCTCGAGAAGAAGGTCCAGGCGGCGAAGGTGACGAGGCCCGCGGAGATCGCGACGATCACGAGCACGCCGGCCGCGCGATCGGCGAGGCGCTGGCCGGGCGCCTTCGAGCTCTGCGCACGCTCGACGAGGTCGATGATCCTGCCGAGCGCGGTGTCGGCGCCGACCTTGCTCGTCTCGAACATGAGGCTGCCGGTGCCATTGATCGAGCCGCCTATGACCTGGTCCCCGACCTTCTTCTCGACCGGGATCGACTCGCCGGTGACGAGGCTCTCGTCGATCGAGCTCGTTCCGGCCGTCACGACGCCGTCGACGGGCACCTTGTCCCCGGGCCTGAGCCGGACGACGTCGCCGAGCTGGATGTCGGCGGTGGGCACGTCGTGCTCCTCGCCGTCACGGACCACGGTCGCGGTGGGCGGCACGATGTCGAACAGCGCCCGCAGGCTGTCGCTCGTGCCCTTGCGGCTCTTCATCTCCATCCAGTGGCCGAAGAGGACGAAGGTCACGAGCATCGCGGCGGCCTCGAAGAAGGTCTCCTGCCCGACGATCGTGAGGATCACGCTCGCGCCCCATGCGGTGAGCACCCCCACGGCGATCAGCACGGCCATGTTGAGCGCGCCCTGGCGCAGCGACGTGTAGGCGCCGCCGATGAAGATCCACCCCGCGTACCAGACGATCGGGGTCGAGAGGACGAGCATCACCAAGTTACGCGCGGTCTCCGACTCGAGCAGCTCGAGGCCGAACGTGTTGACGGCAAGCGGCGAGAAGAGGATCACCGGGATCGTCAGGACGAGGGCGATGAAGAAGCGGTTGCGCATGTCGCGCGCCATCGCCTCGGCCATCTCGGCGCCGCCCATGTCGTGGTCCATGCCGGCGTGGGCGTCGTCGGGCTCCGACGGGTGCGCGTGA
>JBPCMT010000126.1:0-4186 GCA_051001995.1 Thermoleophilaceae bacterium | reverse complement strand
GCGCCGGGCCGACCTTGCCCGCGAGCTCGCGCCGGGCGGCCCGCGCCAGATCCAGTGGGTCGGCGTCCGCGGCGTCGAGCACGGCGCAGAGGAGCTGGTCGCGCGTGGCCACGAGCGCTCCGACGCGCGCGTCGGCCGCCACGCGGTCGAGCACCGGCTCGCCCGCGCCCGGGTCGTCGAGCGCGAAGACCGCCACTGCGGCCGTCGACGAGATGCCGAACGGCTGGAGGCGGCGCGCGAGCTCGTCCGGATCGAGCCGCCCGGTGAGCGCCTCCGCGAGGACGTCGCCCGCCAGGCGGCGCTCGGTGTCGCGCGCCACGCGCAGGCG
The DNA here is from genome assembly GCA_051001995.1 of Thermoleophilaceae bacterium. GTDB lineage: Bacteria > Actinomycetota > Thermoleophilia > Solirubrobacterales > Thermoleophilaceae > CAWEHQ01. The sequence continues at coordinate 3,858 of JBPCMT010000126.1, read as the reverse complement.
CATAAGCTCGAGCGCCACGACCGTCACGGCCTGCTGGAGGATCAGGCGCTCGAACTCGCCGAGGCCCGCCTCGCCGGACCCGTCCCCGGGCCGGCGCTCCGACTCCTGTGTCTCCTCGCCGCCAAACGCGATGAGCCAGGCCTGCGGCATCTGCCCGCCGCGCGTGGCCACCGGCAGCGCGACCGCCCGCCCGCGAAGCTCCGTGTGATCGAGCTCGAACGCGGAGGGCGCGCCGGAAGCTGCGCCGCTGCGCTCCGCGACCTGGGCGCGCAGCGCCGCGAGCGCGGCCTCCGGAAGGTCGCGCCGCGGAGCGGAGGAGGCGATCGTGTCGCCGCGCGGGTCGAGCACGCGAACCGCGCCGCCGATCGCCGTCGCCAGCGCCCGTACCACCTCGTCGAGGCCGCGCTCCTCGAGCACGAGGCGCTCCATTCGCCGGTGGATCTCGGCCCCTCGACGCAGCGTCTCGTAGCCGGCGTTGACGATCTGGGTGAAGGCGCGCTCGGTGATCGCTATGAACGGGGTGCGGTAGGGCACCTCGAACAGCGGGAACTCGAGCTTGCGGGCCTCGGCGACGAGCGCATCGGGAAGCGCCGCGTGGTCGAAGCCGGTGCCGAAGCCGAGGCCGGCCAGCCCGTGCTCCGCGAGCCGCTTGACGAACGCACGCTGCTGGTCCGCCGTCCGCAGCTGGATTCCGGTGGTGAGCATCAGCTCGCCACCGGAGAGCCATGGCGTCGGGTCGGGAAGCTCGGTGATGTGCACCCACCGGACCGGCGCGTCCGCGACGCGCTCGCCGGCCGCGAGGCGGAGGCCCGTGTCGCGAACGAGGCTCGCGATCGAGGGGCCCGGCTCGGCTGCCGGAGCCGGCGGCATCAGTTGCGAACGATCCGCTCCCACGCCTCGGTGAGGACGGACCTAAGGATCGCCTCGATCTCCTCGAACTGCTCGCTGTCGGCCACCAGCGGCGGCGCGAGCTGGATCACCGGGTCGCCGCGGTCGTCGGCGCGGCAGATGAGACCGCGCCGGTACAGCTCGCCCGAGAGGAATCCGCGCAGGAGCTGCTCGGACTCCTCGTCGTCGAACGACTCCTTGGTCTCGCGGTCCTTGACCAGCTCGATCGCGTGGAAGAAGCCCGCGCCGCGCACGTCGCCGACGATCGGGAGGTCGCGCAGCCCCTCGAGCATCCCGCGGAACTCGGGTTCCTTGGCGCGTACGTGCGCACACAGGTCCTCGCGCTCGAAGATGTCGATGTTCGCCATCGCCACCGCGGCGGCCACAGGGTGGCCGCCGAATGTGAAGCCGTGGGTGAACATCGCCGTGCCGTCCATGAACGGCTCGGCGATCGCGTCGGAGACGATCAGGGCGCCCATCGGCACGTAGGCGGAGGTGAGTCCCTTGGCGGTCGTGATCAGGTCCGGCCGGTAGCCGTAGCGGTCGCAGCCGAAGTAATGGCCGAGGCGCCCCCAGGAGCAGATGACCTCGTCGGAGATCAGCAGCACGCCGTGGCGGTCGCAGATCTCGCGCACGCGCTGGAAGTAGCCCTCCTGCGGCGGGAGGCAGCCACCCGCGTTCTGGACCGGCTCGAGGATGACTGCGCCGACCGTCTCGGGGCCCTCGAACAGGATCCGCTCCTCGATCGCCTCCGCGGCCCACAGCGGGTCGCGGCCCGCCGGCCAGCGGTAGCTGTTGGTGTTCGGCACGTGGCAGCCGCCGGGCGTGAGCGGCTCGAACGGTGCCCGCAGGTCGGTGATGCCGGTGGCCGCGAGCGCGCCCAGCGACGTGCCGTGGTAGGCGATCTCGCGGGCGATCAGCTTTGTCCTCGTGCCCTCGCCGCGCTGGCGGTGGTAGGCGCGGACGAGCTTCCAGGCCGATTCCACGGCCTCCGACCCGCCGGATGTGAAGAACACGCGGTTGAGGTCACCCGGCGCGAGCGCGGCGATCCGGGCGGCGAGCTCGATCGCCCGCGGATGGGCGTAGCTCCAGTTCGTGTAGAAGGCGAGCTCCTCGGCCTGCCGCGCCGCCGCCTCGCCGAGCTCGGCGCGGCCGTGCCCGGCGTTGACGCAGAAGAGGGCAGACAGCCCGTCGATATAGCGGCGATCGTGCTCGTCCCATACGTAGGAGCCCTCGCCGCGCACGAGGATCGGGATCTCATGGTCGGAGTCGTAGGCGCCCATCCGCGTGAAGTGCATCCACAAGTGGCGTCGCGCCAGCTCTTGAAGCGTGCTCTGGGGGGCCGGCTCTGTGGGGGTCGCGGTCTGCGGAGTGGTGGCCATCTCTCCTCCTGAGGGCTACGAGCTAGACGGTTTGCACAACGGTAACGGGCCACAACCGTCCCATCAACCGCGAGCAAGGTGAAAGCATCCGCGGTGCTCTTGTACGCTACGGCCAAACCTGGCCTGCAGTTTTCTCGGTTTCGACGTTGGCGCGCCACCCCTCATCGGACATAGTTACGGGCGTTCGCGCCTCGGCGCGAGCAGCGAGACGGTGAACGACCGCAGCCAAACCACGAAGCCGCGTCCCGGCGTAGAGCCCGAGGCGCGCTCGAGCGTCCAGCTCGAGGGGTTGAGCAAGCGCTTCGGCGACGTGTTGGCGGTGCGCGGGCTGGACCTCGAGATCGGGCGCGGCGAGTTCTTCACCCTGCTCGGGCCGAGCGGCTGCGGAAAGACCACCACGCTTCGCGCCATCGCCGGCTTTGAGCGCCCGACCAGCGGCCGGGTCCTGATCGAAGGCGACGACGTCACCGACCTGGCGCCGCACCGGCGCCCGACGAACACCGTCTTCCAGAGCTATGCGCTGTTCCCGCACCTGACCGTGCGTGACAACGTGGCCTACGGGCTCAAGCGCCACAAGGTGACTCGCGAGGAGATCGAGCGGCGCGTTCGCGCAGAGCTCGAGCGCGTCGGCCTCGCCGACCAGGCCAACCGCAAGCCCAGCCAGCTCTCCGGCGGAATGCAGCAGCGGGTCGCCCTGGCCCGGGCGGTGGTCAACCTGCCCAAGGTGCTGCTGCTCGACGAGCCGCTCGGGGCGCTCGACCTGAAGCTGCGAAAGGGCCTCCAGATCGAGCTGAAGCGAATCCAGCGGGAGGTCGGGATCACCTTCGTCTACGTCACGCACGACCAGGAGGAGGCGTTGACGATGTCCGACCGCATCGCGGTTATGAACCGGGGCGTCGTCGAGCAGGTCGCCGACCCCGAGGAGGTCTATGAGCGTCCCCGCACGACGTTCGTCGCCGGGTTCATCGGGGTCTCGAACCTGATGCCCGGCAAGGTCGGCTCCGTCGACGGCGAGCGCGCGCGAGTCAGGCTCGACGCCGGCGTCGAGGTCGACGGTCCGGCGGACGGTCTGCGGCCTGGCGAGTCCTGCCACACGGTCGTACGGCCCGAGAAGCTCCGCATCGACCGTCCTGAGGATTCGGGCGACGATGGGCGTCCGAGCGTGGAGGGAGTCGTAGAGAGCTCGTTGTATCTCGGCACGGCGACACAGCTCGTCGTGCGCCTCGCGGGCGATGTTCGGATGACCGTGCTGGTTCCGAACGCCGACGAGGCAGAGCGGCAGCGCCTGCCCGGCGGCGGCGTCGGGGTCAGGCTGAGCTGGTCACCCGAGCACACCCATCTGGTTCGCGAGTCGGAGGCGGCGGACGGCCGGCGTGAGAACGGCGCGGCGGAGGAAGAGGCGGACATCACCGAGCCGCAGGTGACGCGCGCCGATGCGCGCTAGGAGAAAATGAGAGAAACGGCGAGAAGGAGTTGGATATGAGCACGGCACGAAGAGGACGTCTGCGCGACAGCTGGCTGCGGGCGATGGTTGCCCCCATGGCCCTGGCGGCCGCGCTGGCGGTCGTCGCCTGCGGCGGCGGCGACG
>JBPCMT010000125.1:0-6874 GCA_051001995.1 Thermoleophilaceae bacterium | reverse complement strand
GACGCCCGCCTCGAACCGCCATTCGCGGGCAGGCGACAGAAGGTTCACCCTCGGCGGCTAGCCTCTTTCGCCCGTGCGAGCTCCAGCGCCGCTTCCCGCTCTCGTCGGCGCGCTCGCGCTGACGCTGCCCGTGCTGGTCGCCGGGTGCGGTTCCGAGGAGGCCGCGAGCCCGCTCGACGCGGCGCTCGGCTACCTCCCGTCGAACGCGCCGATGGTGGCGGTGGTCACGACCGACCCCGACGACCCCGGTTTCCAGGCGCTCGACCAGCTGGTGAACGGTTTTCCGGGTGGCGCGCAGCTGGCGGAGAACGCGCTGGGGACGGTCCTGCCGGCGGGGCTCGACTTCGAGGACCAGATCGCGCCGCTCCTGGGCAACGATCTCGTCGTGGGCGTCCCCGACGCGGAGGCGCTCGCCGAGGAGGGGTTCGTGGCCGCGATCCAGGCTCCCGACTCGGACGCCGCCCAGGCGCTCGCCGACGGCACGGGCGTCAGCGAGGTCGGCGAAGCCGAGGGCGCCACGATCTACGAGGTCGAGGGGGGCACGCTCGCGATCGACGACGACATCGTGCTGTTCGCGGACACCCGTGAGCGCCTCGAGGCGGCGCTCGTCCAGCGCGCGGAGGAGGATGGAAGCCTCGACCAGCAGATCTTCGACGAGGCGCTCGCGGACCTTCCGGCGGACGCGCCGGTTCGCGTCTACGCCGACGCACCGGCCATCCTCGCCGCGATTCCCGAGGTCCAACAGGCTCGGTCGGTCGCTTGGATCGCCGCGCTCGAGACGCTCGGGCTCGCGCTCTCGCCCGAGGGCGATCGCCTGGGGCTCGAGCTCGACCTGGCCACCGACTCGGCGGGGCTGACCGATGCCGACCTTCCGATCGCCGCTTCGCCCGGAGCGCCGCCACGCGTCCTCGCCCGCTCCGGCGAGCTCGGCGCCGGGATCGCCGAGCCCGGCCAGACCCTGCGCTTCGGAAAGCTCGTGGCCGACGCGCTCGTCCCCGGGGGGGTCGGGCTCGTGGAGTCGCAGCTCGGCATCGACGTCGACGAGCTGGCCCGGCAGGTCGGCGACGAGGCGTTCCTGTCGCTCGGCGCCGACGGCGGCTTCGCGCTGCGGGCGGACCTGCGCGACCCGCGGGGCTTCGAGGCGGCGCTCGCTCGGATCGCGCGACTGCTCCCGCTGATAACCGCGGCCGTCGGCATCGAGGGGATCGCGCTCGACCCGGTCGACGCGCCCGGTGACGCGCTCTACGTCCTCCGCGTACCGGACCGCGCGCCGCTCACCGTCGGCGTCGTGGGTGGGATCCTCGTGGCGGTCGAGGACCCGGGGCAGGCGGCCGAGCTCGCCGGAGCGGCACCGCGAGCAGTGCCGGGGGCCGAGGGGACCGTCGTGGTCAGAGGCGACGGGCAGCTGCTGCTCGAGCAAGTCCTCAGCCCGCTCGCCGGCCTGCTCGGGGGACCGCTCGTGAACGCCTTCCTCGAGCCGATTGGGGACGTGGAGGGGTCGCTCGAGGCCGACACGAGCGGGATCCGCGGCCGCTTCACGCTGACGCTCGAGTAGTCCCGGGCAGCAGGCGCACGCTCAGCCGGCGGCCGCGGCGGGCCGCTCAACCGCGCCGCTCATCCGGTCGAGCAGTTCGAGCGCGCCGTGCTTCGAGAGCGGCTCGTTGAGGTTGCCGCACTTCGGCGACTGGACGCACGACGGGCAGCCGGAGCGGCAGGGGCACTCGCCGATCAGGCGCCGGGCGTCGTCCACCAGCGCCTCGAACGCGTGGAAGCCGGCGCTCGCGATCCCGATGCCGCCGGGGTGGCCGTCGTAGATGAAGACCGTCGGCCGGCCGGTCTGTGGTTGGAGGTTGGTGGAGAGGCCGCCGATGTCCCAGCGGTCGCACATCGCGATCAGCGGCAGCACCGCGATCTGGGTGTGCTCGGCGGCGTGGAGCGAGCCGAGCAGCCGCTCGAGCGGGAAATCGTGGCCGAGCAGCTCCGCCGGCACCTCGTACCAGAGCGCCTGGGTCACGAAGTGCTGCTCGGGCAGGTCCACAGCCATGAGGTCGATCACCTCGTGGTCGGTCACGCGCTTGCGCTGGAAGGCGACCACCTGTTCGGTGACCGACACGGTGCCGAGGTACAGCTCGACTCCGAGCGCGTCCCGCCTGCCGGCGATCCGCTCGATGAAGGTGTCGGTCTCCTTCTTCGGCTGCGTGTACCAGTCGCCGGTGAACGGCCGCACCACCGCCCGCCGGTCGCGTAAGTCGAGCTGCTCGACCTCGTAGCTCTGGCCCATGTGCAAATAGACGGCGCCGGGGTGGACGGTGCCCGGCGCGCGTGCCGCCTCGACCGTGCCGAGCAGCTCGCCGGAGCTCGTGTCGAGGACGGCGAAGGAGTCGGTCGAGCTCGAGCGAAGCGACACCCGCTGGGCGGGGAAGCCGGGTCCGCGGGGGGTGTAGCGGCCGCCGCGCTCGCGCAGTTCCCCGGCGCTCACGAGGCGCTCGGCGTAGGCCTCCCAGCGCGGCCCGAGCGTCTCGGCGTCGGCCGGCGAGAGCGGCATCTCGTACGCGGCGGCCGCCAGGTGGGCGCGGTGGATCTGCTCGGACTCGTGGTCGAGGATCGCCGCCTCCACGCGCCGGTCGAGGAACTCGTCCGGGTGGCGGCAGAAGAACTGGTCGAGCGCGTCGTCGCCGGCCACGTACAGCGCCAGCCCGGTTTGTCGGCGCCCGGCACGGCCCCACATCTGGCGCAGGCTCGCGACAGTGCCGGGAAACGTCACGCAGATGGCTGCGTCGAGGTGACCGATGTCGATCCCGAGCTCCAGCGCGTCGGTGGCGACGACCGCCAGCAGCTCGCCCTCGGCCAGCCTTCGCTCGATCTCGCGGCGCTGCCACGGTGTGTAGCCGGCGCGGTAGGGCGCGATCCGGTCGGCCAGGTCGCCGCGGCCCTCCTCCTCGAGCCGCAGCCGCGCGAAGCGCTGGATCAGCTCGACGCCGCGGCGCGACTTCAGAAAGCAGATCGTCCGCACCTCGCGCGCGACGAGCGCGGCCAGCAGCCCGGCCGCCTCGGACAGCGCCGAGGCGCGCGCGCCCGACGCCTCGTCCACGAGCGGCGGGTTCCACATCGCCACCTGACGCTCCGCCGCGGGCGAGCCGTCGCGCTCGACGAGCCGGAAGTCGAGCCCCGTCAGCCGCTCCGCCAGCTCGACCGGGTTCGCGATTGTGGCGCTCGTCAGCAGGAAGCGCGGCTCGGTCCCGTAGGCGTTGGCCATCCGGCGCAAGCGCCGCAGCACGTTCGCGACGTGCGAGCCGAACACGCCGCGGTAGACGTGCGCCTCGTCGACCACGACCCAGGCGAGGTTCGCCAGCGCGTCGCCCCACGCCTTGTGGTTGGGCAGCACGCCGACGTGAAGCATGTCCGGGTTGGTGAGCACGAGGTTCGAGCGGCCGCGGATTGCGCGGCGCTCCTCGCGCGGCGTGTCGCCGTCGTAGATCGCGTGGCGCAGGAACGGCGCCTCGAGCTCCGAGAGCTTGCGCGCCTGGTCCTGGGCGAGCGCCTTGGTGGGGTAGAGGTAGAGGGCGCGCGCGCGGCGGTCGTGGGCGAGCGTGTCGAGCACCGGCAGGTTGAACGCGAGCGACTTCCCGCTCGCCGTGCCGGTCGTGACGATCGTGTGGCCGGCCATCGCCGAGCGATACGACTCGGCCTGGTGCGCGTAGAGGCGCTCGACGCCGCTGCGGGCGAGGGCGTCGCGGAGCTGCGGGTGGAGGTCGCCGGGGACCGGCGCCGTCCTCGCCCGCCGGGAGCCGTAGCGCGCGGTCCGCACGAGCTGCTCGCCGCGGGCCGGCTCGAGCACGTCCGCCCACGGCGCCTTGGTCCGCGCCTTCGCCACTGCTTGCCATAGTAGGCGCCGCCCTTCGGAGCACCTCCTCGATGGCGATCCGCTGCGTCTACACCGATCTCGATGGAACCATGCTCGGCCGTGGGGCGTCGCTGTTTCGCGACGCCGAGGGCAACTTCACGATGCTCGCGGCGCGCGCGCTCGAGGCGTGCCACCGGGCCGGGGTGGAGGTCGTGATCAAGTCCGGCCGCCGTCAGGCCCAGGTGATGGAGGACGCCCGCCTGATCGGGCAGACCTCCTACATCTTCGAGGTCGGCTGCGGCATGGTGGTGGACGGCGAGGAGACGTTCATGACCGGCGAGCTCCAGCCGCGCGACGGCAGGACGATCCACGATCAGATCGAGGATTCCGGGGCGCCGCGGCTGCTGCTCGAGACCTACGCCGGCCGGCTCGAGCACCACGCTCCCTGGCACCGCAACCGCGAGGTCTCGCACCTGATGCGCGGGCTGGTGGACTCGACCGAGGCCGACGCGCTGCTGGCGAGCAACGGCCTGGGCCACCTGCGCTTGGTGGACAACGGCGCGATCTCGCGCGGTGAGTCGACGCTCGCGATCGACGGCCTCCCGCACGCCTACCACCTGATCCCGCGCGTGGCCTCGAAGGCGGCGGCTGTCGGCCACCACATGAGGGCCCGGGGCTACTCGCCGGACGAGTGCATCGGAGTCGGCGACTCGCGCGAGGACCTCGGCGTGGCCGGGGCCGTCGGCCGCTTCTTCCTCGTCCGCAACGCCGTGGAGAAGGACCCGGCAATCGCCGAACTGGTCGCGTCGACGCCGAACGTCGAGGTCACCGAGGAGCGAAACGGCGACGGCTTCTACGAGGCGGTGGTGCGCTCCCTGGCCGAGGCGCGCGGCTGACCGGCCGCGCCGGTCGCGCGGTCCGCCGCCGACGCGAGGAAGTCGAGCACGGCGCGGTTGAACTCTTCCGCACGCTCGAGATTGACGCCGTGCGGCGCCCCGTCGATCACGGTCAGCTTGGCGCCAGGGATCAGCGCGGCCAGCTCGCGCGACTTCCAGACCGGGACGAGCACGTCGTGCTCGGCGCCGATCACGTGGACCGGCATCGACAGGGCGGAGACCCGGTCGCGGGCATCGTGTCGCCCCGACGCCTGCGCCTGGCGCGCGAACGCCTCGGGCTCCTGCAGGTTGGGGTTCTTCAGCATCATGCCGCGCAGGTAGTCCACGGCCTCGGCGTTCTCGTAGAACGCCTCCGACATCGTGAGCAGCAGGAGCATCTCCAGGTGCTCCTCGACCGGCATCTGCTGCGCCGAGGCAGCCAAGATCCGTCCCCGCTCGGCGCCGTAGCGGCCGGTGCCGGCCCAGGTCACGCAGAGCGTCAGCGTGCGCACCCGCTCGGGGCCGGCGAGGGCCATCTCCTGCGCGATCGTCCCGCCCATCGACACCCCGAGCAAATTGAAGGAGTCGAGCTCCAGCTCGTCGCAGAGCGCCAAAGCGTCCGCCGCCATGTCGGCGACCTCGTAGGGACCGTCGCTGTAGTCGGAGCGTCCGACGTCGCGGTTGTCAAAGACGATCGTCCGGTAGCGCTCCGAGAACGCGGGCATCTGGGGGATCCAGGCGAGCGTGTCGGTGCCGAGCCCCATGACCATCACGAGCGGCTCGCCCTCGCCGTGGACCTCGTAGTAGGTGCGTCTGTCGGTGCTCTCGGTGAAGGGCAGCTCGACCTCCGTGCTCGGATGCGGGACGCGGACGCGGGGACTCTAGCCCGGCCGCGACGCGGCCGCGATCGCGGCGCCGGCCTCCTCGAGCTCCGCGATCGACGTGGCCTCGGCGACGCTCGCCAGGTCGAGCACGCGTGCCTGGAACGGCTCCAGCCGATCCTCGCCGACCACCGCGTGGCAGGCGACGCCCGCCTGGCGGCAGCGGGTGGCGACCTCCGCCACCGCCTTGCCGGCCAGCGTCTGCTCGTCGAGCCGGCCCTCGCCGGTGACGGTGAAGCGCGAGGAGCGCATGGTCGCGTTGAAGCCGACCTCGTCGAGGACGAACGCCGCGCCCGGTACCAGCGCCGCGCCGTGGTGCGCCCAGAACGCGCCCGAGAGGCCACCGGCGCAGCCGGTCATCGGCACGCCGCGCGGATCGCGCGGGGCCGCGTCGGCAAGGTCGTCGAGCCGCCGCTCGAGGCGGTTCACCATCGCTGGGTCGGCGCCCTTCTGGGGCCCGAACACGCGCGGAGCGTCCTCCCACGCGGTGCGGACGTCGCAGACCACGACCAGCTCGACCGCCACGTCAGCGTCGGCCAGCGCCTCGATCGCCCCCGCGCCGCCGTCGGTGGTGGCGCTGCCGCCGACCGTGACGATCACCTCGGTGGCGCCCGCCCCCGCGGCCGCCGCGATCAGCTCGCCTGTCCCGCGCGTCGAGGCCGCCCAGGCGTCGCGCTCGTCCTCGCCCACGTGGTGGAGCCCGCTCGCCTGCGCCGTCTCCACGACCGCGGTCCGCCCGCCCGGGAGCAGGGCGAACTGAGCCGCCACCGGGCGGCCGAGCGGGTCGTCCGCCGTCACCTCGACTCGCTCGCCGCCGCGCGCGGCAAGCAGCGCGTCCATCGTTCCCTCGCCGCCGTCGCCGATCGGCATCTCTACCGCCTCACGGCCTTCCCGGCGCAGGCCGCGCCCGAGCGCCGCCGCGACTTCGGTCGCCGCGAAGGTTCCCTTGAAGCTGTCGGGCGCCACGAGGACGGACGCCGCGGCCGTGGCGGTCAAGCTCCGGCGATCACCGACTCGAACGCCCGCCGCGCTTCGCTCCCGTGGACGCAGAAGACGATCCGCTCGAGCCCGTCGCCGGCGTGCTCTCGCGCCGCCCCGGCCATGAGCCGCGCCGCCTCTTCGAGGGGGAAGCCGCCGACGCCGGTCCCGAAGGCAACCAGCGCCACCGACCGGCACCCGAGCAGCTCGGCGCGCCGCAGCGTGGACTCCGTGGCGCGCTCGATGATCTCCGCCGAGGTCGGGCCGCCGAGCTCCATCGTGGCCGCGTGGATCAC
>JBPCMT010000124.1:0-6515 GCA_051001995.1 Thermoleophilaceae bacterium | reverse complement strand
CCGCCTGCCCGCCTCCGGCCCGCGGCTGGCCCTCCCGGGGGCCGCGCCGGCGCGCGTCCACGACGGGTACGACGAGGCGACCGCCGCGCTTGACCCGGGCCGGGGCGGGGAGGCGCTGCGAGCGGCGTTCGACGCCGCCGCGCGGTTCGGGGCGGACGCGCACGGGATCTGGACGGCGGGCGCGGTCGACACCGCGATCGCCTCGACTGCCGGCGTCGCCGCCTCGGACCGGGTCACCGACGCCTTCATGAAGGTGGTGGCGCTCGCGCCGAGCGGGCGCTCGGGGTACGCGGCCCAGACGGCGGTGGCGAGCAAGCGCCTGGACCCGGCCGCGATCGCCGCTCGTGCGGCGGGTAAGGCCATGGCGACCGGGACGGAAGCGAAGCTCGCCCCCGGCGAGCACGCGGTGGTGCTCGAGCGCCATGCGGTCGCCGAGCTGCTCACGTTCCTCGCGTCGCTCGCGCTCAATGGCCTCGCATTCGCGGAGGATCGGAGCGCGCTATCGGGCCGGCTCGGCTCGCGCGTCGCGGCCGCCCGCGTCAACCTGGCCGACTCCCCGCGCTACCCCGGCACGCTGCCGCGGGCGTTTGACGCCGAGGGCGTGCCGAAGGCGCCGCTGGCGCTGATCCAGGACGGAGTCGCGCGCGCCGTCGTGCACGACAGCCGCAGCGCAGCGCTGTGCGCGGCGGCCTCGACCGGCCACGCGCTGGCGCCCGGCGGCGCCCCGGACGGACCGGCGCCCACCAACCTGGTCCTGATCGGGGGCGGCGCCGAGGACGAGTCCGCCCTCTGCCGGACGATCGAGCGGGGCATCTACGTGACGCGGCTCTGGTACGTGAACGCTGTTCGTCCGAAGCAGACGCTCGTGACCGGCGTGACGCGCGACGGCACGTTCCTGATCGAGGACGGCGAGATCACGCGCCCGCTGGCCGACCTGCGCCTCACCGACTCGGTGCTCGGCGTCCTCGGACGGGTCGAGGAGCTGTCGGCGGAGTCGGCGCTCACCGGCACGAGCGAGTTCTACGGGCGCCGCTTCGCCACCGGCGTCATGGCGCCCGCGCTGCGGGCGGGCGGCGTGCGGTTCACGGCGTGAGCGGCCTGCTTCTTGCGCGCCGTCCTACTTGGGGGTCGCATACGGACCCCTGGGCAGCACAGCAGGAGTAGGTCGCGGAGGTAGCGTTCGAGCATGGCCTCCGACCGCGCGCCCGGCTCCCGAAAGCGCGAGCCGCCCGCGCCGATCAACCTCGGCGCCGCCGGCCGCGTCAAGCGCCTCGGGCTGGTGTCCGCCATGAGCCTCGTGACGCTCAACGTCTGGACCGGCAGCCCGCTGCTCGCCCTGTGGATCGGGTCACGGGTCCAGGCCGGCGGGCCGCCGTCGATGACCGCAGTCGCGGTCGTGGCGGTCGTGCTGGCCGTCTTCAGCGTGGTGCTCGTCAAGGTGCTCTCGACGCTCGGCGGCGTCCACGACCGGCTGATCGGACGCCAGCCGGGGCCGCGCGAGCCGGCTCCCTGGTTGCGAAGCCTGCGCGGAGAGCGGGCAGGCGAGCACGACCGCGAGCTCGGCCTGACGACGCTCGAGCGCGTGCTGGTGGTGTCGGTGGTGATCGCCGTCGTCGCGTTCGAGATCTGGTTCTTCTTCTTCTCCGGCTCGCCGGTCGGGACGACGTCGGGCCGCTAGCAAGGGGCGCGCCGGTGTCGAGCTCGCCGCCCCGGCGCAGCCCGACACCCGACCCGCCCGGCCAACCCAACCCGACTACTGCGCCAGGAGCTCGGCGAGGCGGATGAAACGCCCGCCTGGCCGTGAAACGGCGAGGGGCCCGGCGGGCCGGCCCTCGATCGCGTAGCCCGCGCTAGATCTTCAGCAGCACGATCACGTTCGCGACCCACAGCAGCGCGACCGCGATCGTCCAGCGGTCCAGGTTGCGCTCGACCAACGAGCCGCCGCCGAGCGGGCCGGCGCCCGTGCCGACGCCGAACGCGCCGGAGAGCCCGGCGTCCTTGCCGGAGTGCAGCAGCACCAGCAGCATCAGCACGACCGAGAAGATGATCTGGAGGCCGCTGAGGATCCCTTCCATGGCGCCAGGTTAGCGGGGCTCCGGCTTCTCGCCGTCGAGCTCGTCGATCCGCTTGAGGATCGTGATCGCCTGGGCGCGGAGCTCGCGGTCGGTGGTCCGGTAGTCGCCCTCCGACATCTTCCCCATGCGAAAGTCGAGCTCCGCGTCGCGGATCTCGCGGTACTTTGCCTCCTTCGCCGCCTCCAGCGCCGCTCGCCGGTCGTCCGCCGGCGCCGGCTCCTCGTCCTCCCCCCCGCCCGCGATCAGCGGGCGCGCCACGACGAGCGCGACCAGGACGACCAGGACGAGGCCGGCCACCACGATCTCGACGCTCACGGCGCCCGCCATACCCGGCCCGGGACTCGCCGCGCTACGCGCGCGAGAGCTCGCGGCCGAGCCGCGCCGCGTAGAGGCTCGTGACCCGGCGCCGGCGCGCCTCCGGCGACGGCCACAGCGCGAGCAGTGCGCCGAAGACGACCACGGCTCCCCCGATCCAGATCCAGCTCACGAGCGGTGAGACCAGCATCCGGAAGGCCGCCGGCGGGGGGTCGGCGCCGTACTCGTCCACGATTCCCCTGATCGCGGCCGCCTGAATCGGCCCGCTCGAGTCGGCGAAGCGCCGATCGCCCTCGGCGATGAAGTCCTCGAAGGCGGCCAGGTCCGGCCTGACCGCCGTCCAGAGATCCTGGCGCAGGCCCCAGTTCAGATCGACCTCGCTCGTCGCCTCGCCCTCGAAGTAGCGGCTGATCGGACCGGTCGAGGGGTCGTTCGAGGGGAAGTAGTTGCGAAGCGGCCGCAGCGTGAATGTCTCGTCACCCTTCTTCACCGTGAGCAGGGCGCCGAGCGTGATCGGAGCGCCGGTCCCGGCGCCGTCGCCGCCGAGCTCCGCCGTCGGCTGCTCGTAGGTGACCGAGTAGCCGCCGACCTCGACCGTGTCGCCCGGGGAGATGCGCACGTCGCTCTGCTCCACGAACGCCGACGAGGCCGCCACCCCGAGGAACAGGAACGCGATCCCGGCGTGGACGATGTAGCCGCCGTAGCGGCGGCGGTTGCGGCCCACGAGGTTGGCGAGCGCGACCGGCCACGACTCCTTGGCCATCACCCGCCGTGCCCGAGCGCCACGCCAGAACTCCTGCGCGATGACCGCGAGCGTGAACGCCACGAACGCGAACATCGCGAGCGCGGCCATACCGGCCAGGTTGTCGGTGACCGGCGCCAGCGCGAGCAGGGCCGCGACGGTGACGGCGGTAACGGCGAGCGGAAAGCGCAGCGCGCGCCCCAGGGCCGCGAGCGTCGCCCGCCGCCACGCCAGCACCGGTCCGATGCCCGCGAGCAGCACCAGCACGATCGCGAGGGGCGTCGTCACCGCGTTGAACGCCGGCGGGCCAAAGCTGCGCTCGGGGCCGATCGCGTCGGAGATCAGCGGGAAGAAGGTGCCCCAGAAGACCACCGCCGCGATCCCGACGAGAACCAGGTTGTTGAGCAAGAAGAAGGCCTCGCGCGAGAGCAGCGAGTCGAGCCGCGCCTCCGAGCGCAGGTCATCCCAGCGCGAGACGACAAGCGCTGCCGAGCCGACCACGACGAGGCCGATGAAGCCCAGGAACGGCCTCCCGAGCGTGGACTCGCCGAACGCGTGGATCGAGTCGAGGATCCCGGAGCGGACCAGGAACGTGCCGGTGATCGCCAGCACGAACGTGGTGATGATCAGCACCACGTTCCAGCGCCGCAGCATCCCGCGCTTCTCCTGGACCATGATCGAGTGGATGAAGGCGGTGCCGGTGAGCCAGGGCATCAGCGCGGCGTTCTCGACCGGGTCCCACGCCCAGTAGCCGCCCCAGCCGAGCTCGGCGTAGGACCACAGCGCGCCGAGCAGGACGCCGAAGCCGAGAAACGTCCATGCCACGAGCGCGAACCGCCGCGTCGAGCGGATCCAGTCGGCGCCCGTACTGCGGGCGACCAGCGCCCCGACGGCGAACGCGAACGGGATCGTGAACCCAACGTAGCCGAGGTAGAGCATCGGCGGGTGGAACATCATCGCCGGGTGGCGCAGGAGCGGGTTGAGCCCGGCGCCCTCGACCGCCGGCGTCGCGAGCGTGGCGAACGGCTTGGCCTCGCCGATGAAGACCATCAGCCCGAGGAAGAAGACCGCCACCACGCCGAGGACGGCAGTGGCCCAGGGCACGATCTCGCGGTGCTTGCGGCGGGTTAGGAACAGGACCGCGCTCGACAGGACGCCGAGCAGGAACGCCCACAAGAGCAGCGAGCCGGCCTGGCTCGACCACATCGCGGTCGCCTTGTAGAACGTGGGCGTGTCGGTCGAGGAGTTCTGCGCCACGAGCGCGAACGAGAGGTCCGTGCGCAGGTAGGCGGCCTCGAGCACGACCATGGCGAGCGTCAGCAGGGCGGCCAGGCAGTAGAAGGCGCGCCGCGCGGAGACGACGAACGCGCGCTTTCCGGTCACGCCCCCGTAGATGGCGGCGCCGACCGCGTAGAGCGCGGTCAGGAACGCGACGTAGAGGCAGGCGGTCCCGGTGGCGGCCATGACGCGGTCAGGGGCGGCGGGCGGGGCGACCGCCCCTAGGAGCCAGCGTCCGCCTCATTCGTGAACTTCGACGGGCACTTGGTGACGAGCGAGTCGCGCTCGGCGACGAACGTTTCTGACTCCATCCGCCCGGTGAGGATCACCTCGCGCCCCTCGCGGAAGGGGTCGGGGACGATGCCGGCGTAGTCCACGGGCACGGCGGTCGTGCCGTCGCGGTCGCGGACCTCGAAGGCCAGGCCGTCCTGGCGGCGCTCGACTGAGCCGTCCGCGACCCGGCCGGTGAGCTTGTAGGACTCGCCCGCCTCGCTCGCGGCGAGCACCTGCGATGGGGTCTTGGCCTCGGTCGAGGCGTTGAAGCTCGTGTAGAGGAGCCCGGTCACGAGGAGCAGCGCCGCGCCGAGGGCGAGCACCAGCCGCAGCTTTCGCTTCCTGCCCGGGTCCACGGGTCGATTATGGCAGGGGGCGCGCCCCGGCAGACGGGGCGAGAGGTCGCGTCGCGCCACGCGTCGCGCCTGCTTCACAGGGCCGCGTCAGCCGCGGTGGCTGTGGTGCCCGACCCCCGGCCAGGGGGCGAGCACCAGGAGCAGCCGGGCGTCGGAGGTCGCTCTCACGTGTCGACGCTCGTTCGGCTCGAAGTGCGCGAGGAATCCGGCTCCGCCACTCGTCACCTCGCCGTCCTGCACGAGGTCGATCTCGCCGCCGACCACGACGAGGAAGGTCCGCTCGTAGGTCTGGTGCTCCTGCATCTCCTCCCCCGCGGGCAGGTCGATGGCCACCAGGCGGGTCTCGTCATCGGAGGCCAACACCTGCGGCTGGTGCGGCTTGACGTCGAGCGAGCTGAGGTCCCAGGTCTCCACGGGCGCGCGAAGCGTACATCGGCCGCCAAGGCGCAACTTCCAGCCGCTCGATGTGCTTAGATCTATCAAGTCAATGCTGAATCCCGGCCGCTCCGGCGGCTGGGAACGGGGGAACCAACCGGCCCGGGCCGCTGGCTCGGACCACGGGGCGAATCGCCGCCTGCGTGCGGCGTAGCGCACTTTCTCGCGCGAGCCCGTCAGCTCACCCCGTAGGCGCAGGGAAAGGGGAAACGTGTCAAGCATGCCCAATCCGGGCGGACCTCCGCCCGCCGAAGATTCCAGCGATCGCTGGCGCCAATCGACCGACCGCTCGCGCGCTCGCCGAGCGTTCGCCGGGAGGAGGCGCCGTCGCCGCTTCCGTTCACGCGGAGCGCTGTTGTCGCTCGTCGGTGTACTCGCGGTGAGCGCGGTGGGAGCCGGTGCGGCCAGCGGCCACCAGGTGGCGCCGTCGTCCGCCGGTTCGACGAGCAACCCGACGCTCGAGGCGATCGCCCTGTGCGAGTCGGGCGGCGATCCGACGGCGGTCTCGCCGGATGGCCTCTATCGCGGCAAGTACCAGTTCAGTCAGGAGACCTGGGAGTCGCTCGGCGGCACGGGCGATCCCGCGGCCGCTCCGGAGTCGGTTCAGGACGAGCTCGCCGGGCAGCTGCTCGCCCAGGCCGGCACGTCGCCGTGGCCGAACTGCGGCTAGACGAGCCCAAGGCGGGTACCGGGGTCGGCGCCGAATCGCCGGCCCCGGAGGCCCGTCGTCCGGCCCGTCCGGCGGCCTCTCGGCCGGCGATGGCCGGCCCGCAACTCCCTTCGCAGGCCAGGCGCCGGCGAGGACATCGCGAGCAGCCGTCGAAGCTCCGCGGCGTGAGGCTGCTTTGGGACGAGAACATCTTCGGCGTGATCGGCGCGTTCTGCGTAGCGGCCTTCGCGCTCGCGGTCACGTGGTCCGTGCTCGAGGGCGTGCTCCAGCTGAACGGAGCGTTCGCGGGAGTCGTGGCGATGGCGACCGCGGTCGCCCCGCCCGAGGGGGTCAACCAGCGCCACTACGAACAACGAAATTCGTCGCCTTCG
>JBPCMT010000123.1:0-22482 GCA_051001995.1 Thermoleophilaceae bacterium | reverse complement strand
TGCGCCTCTGCGCTGCGGCGGCACCCCGGGCGGACCGTTCGGGCGCGCTCAGCGGCTCTCCCGGCACGAGCGCCGACTCGGCGCGCGGCGGCGTGGAGGGGTCGCCGCCGCGCGAGCCGAGTCCGATCGCAAGGCCGGCGACCAGGAGGGCAGCCAGGCGCCCGACGTTTTCCCATCGCACCCGATCGATGAGACGGGGCTGGCCGCCCTCCGGTCGCCGTGCCATGTGCGCCTAAGTGGCGGTCGTCGCGCATTCGCCCCCCCCGCCGCTCAGGGTGGGTTTGCGCTGCGCCTTGCGCGCGCCTGGCACGCTCCGGGGGCCCATGAGCCCGCTGCTAAGGTCCGCGCCCGTGGCGGCCCTGTACGACCTGATGCTGATGCTCGACCCCACGGCGTCCGAGGAGCGTCACGAGGAGATCGTGCGCGACATCCGCTCGATGCTCGAGTCGGGGGGCAGCCTCGTCGGAGCGCACGACTGGGGAACGCGCCGGCTCGCCTACGAGATCGACCACCGCCGCGAGGCCGGCTACCACCTGTTCCAGTTCGAGGGCGAGCCGCCGCTCCTCGAGCGGATCGACCACAGTCTCAAGATCATGGACGGCGTGCTGCGCTTTCGCACGATCCGGCTCAAGCCCGGCTCGCCACCGCCGCCCACCCCCGACCGCGAGGCCCCGCGGCGGCGGGAGGACGGCGCCGAGCCGACGGTCGCGGCCTCGCGCGCGGCGGCCGACGCCCCGGCCGGCGGTCGCCGGTCCGCCGAGCAGCAGTAGGGCGCTTCGTACACCAGACGCCAGCCGCGCCACGCCTTCCGGGTGACGCGAGCCGCTTCGTGACAACTCCGTACGCTGACTCGTTTCTGTCCTACTTTCCCGCAACTTTCGGACTCCGACGCTGCGGTTCCGAGGTGGCGCCGCTGTACCCTCGATCGACCGATTTCCCACGCGCCCGAATACGGAGAAGGAGCGTTCACCGATGGCAGCAACCAACATCAATCGCGTCGTGCTGACTGGGAACCTGACCCGCGATCCCGAGCTGCGGAGCACGAACAGTGGCACGCCCGTGTGCAGCCTCCGAGTGGCCTGCAACACCCGCCGCAAGGACGCGTCCGGCGATTGGGTCGACAAGCCGAACTACTTCGACGTCACGGTCTGGGGCAGGCAGGGCGAGAACGCCGCCCAGTACCTCCAGAAGGGCCGTCCGGTGGCGATCGACGGCCGGCTGGAGTGGCGCGAGTGGGAGGATAAGCAGGGCGCCAAGCGCCAGAGCATCGATATCATTGCCGACTCGGTTCAATTCCTCGGCTCGCGCGAGGGCGCCGAGAACGGCGGTGGGTTCAGCCCGCAGACCGACGTCCCGGCCGACACGAGCGACTTCGAGTCGGCGCCCACCGGCTCAAAGGGCGGGGACGACGACATTCCCTTCTAATGACGAAAGCGACAGGAGCCGAAACCGAGCATGTCAAGGAAGCAGGGGTGAAGCCTTGGTTTGCCAAGGCGAGCCCCGATGACGCCGACAGGCGACGGTTTGCAGGATCCTGAGAGGAGCTCATGGCGAAGCAGCGTGGAGGAAGGCAGCAGCCGCCCCGGCGGCGTGATCGTCGCGGTCCGGGAACGGGCGGTCGGCGCAAGTCGTGTCAGTTCTGCCGCGACAAGGTGGACGTCGTGGACTACAAGGACTTCCCGACGCTTCGTCGCGCGATGAGCGAGAAGGGAAAGATCCGCTCGGGGCGCATCACCGGCGCCTGCCGACGCCACCAGCGCCAGCTCGCCCAGGCGATCAAGCGAGCTCGCGAGCTCGGCCTCGTGCCCTACGTGTCGGAGCGGTGACGCTGCAAACCGTCGCATTCCGGCGTCCTCGGGTCTCGCCATATCGACATATGGCATCGACCCTGCGTCCTTGGTCTGCTCGGTTTTCGCGCCACCGGAAGCCACCGCTGAGTTCGATCCGCCGCTAGGCCATGGCTCAGGCGATCCTCCTCCAGCCGGTCGAGGCGCTCGGAGAGCGCGGCGACGTGATCGACGTCTCTCCCGGCTACCTGCGCAACTATCTTGTCCCGCGCAGCCTGGCGCAGCCGGCCACCAAGGCGAGCATCGCCGAGGCGGAGCGTCGTGCCGAGGCGGCCGAGCGCACGGCCCGAGAGCAGGCCGAGCGCGCGGACGAGCATGCGGCGCTGCTGACCAAGACGGTCCTCACCATCCCGCAGCCGGCGGGCGGCGACGGGCGCCTCTTTGGGTCGGTCACGCCAAGGGACGTCGCGGACGCGATCGAGCAGGCGCGCGGGATCCGCATCGAGCGGCGGAAGGTTCGTCTCGAGCAGCCGATCAAGAGCACGGGCACCCACATGGTCACGGTCGAGCTGACCGGCGGCGTGACCGCAGACGTCAAGACGATCGTCACGGCCGAGTAGGCGCGGGTGGCAGTCTCCGCGCCTCAGGCCCGGGACGCGCTGCCGCCCCACAACATCGAGGCCGAGGCCTCGGTCCTCGGCTCGATCCTGATCACAGAGCATGCGCTCGACCTGATCCTCGTCGACGCCGACGCCAAGCTCGCGCCTGAGGACTTCTACCGCAGCCGCCACGAGCTGATCTTCCGCTCGATGCTCCGGCTCAAGGAGAAGCCGACGCCCGAGCCGGTCGACGCGCTCACGGTCTGCGATGAGCTGAAGCGAGCGGGCCAGCTCGAGGAAGCCGGCGGCGAGGCGTACGTGCACGCGCTTCCGACCCCGGTCCCGACCGCGCACCACGCCCGCCACTATGCGCGGATCGTCAAGGAGCACGCGTTGATGCGCAGGCTGCTCGAAACTGCGCGCAAGATCCAGGAGGACGTGCTCTCCTTCTCCGGCGACCCGTCCGACCTCGTCGAGCAGGCCGAGGCGGCGCTGTTCAAGGTCGCTCACGCCGAGCACACCGGCGACGTCCGCGGGATCGACGACATCCTCCACCAGGAGCTCGACCGACTCGAGGAGATCTCGCGCGACGGCCTCGAGGTGAGGGGAACGCCCTCCGGCTTCAAGGACCTCGACCGGCGCACGGGCGGCTTCCAGCCCGGCAACCTGATCGTGGTCGCCGCGCGCCCCTCGATGGGCAAGTCGGCGCTCGTCACGAACATCGCGGAGAACGCCGCCGTCAAGTACGGCAAGGCCACCGTCCTCTTCTCCTTGGAGATGTCCGAGAACGAGCTGGCCCAGCGCTTCATCGCGTCACAGGCCAACCTCTCGAGCGACGAGCTGCGCAAGGGGCAGGTCAAGGAGGAGCGCTGGCCGAGGATCATCCGGGCGACCGAGAAGCTCGCCGGCTCGCCGCTGTTCGTCGACGACTCGAGCGACCTCGGGATCCACGAGCTTCGCGCGAAGGCACGGCGGCTCGCCGGTCGTCACCCGCTGGGGCTCGTGATCGTCGACTACCTCCAGCTGATGCGCCCCGAGGACTCCTCGCAGAACCGCGTCGAGCAGATCGGCCAGATCAGCCGCGGGCTCAAGATCCTGGCGCGCGAGCTCGAGGTACCCGTGATCGCGGTCTCGCAGCTGTCGCGCGCCGTGGAGCAGCGCCCGGACAAGCGCCCGATCCTCTCAGACCTGCGCGAGAGCGGCCAGATCGAGCAGGACGCGGACCTCGTGATCTTCATCTACCGCGACGACCGCTACAACGATGACTCCGACAGGCAGGGTGAGGCCGACCTGATCGTGGCCAAGCATCGCAACGGGCCGGTCGGTATCGAGACGATCGTCTTCCTCGAGCGCTTTCCCAAGTTTGCCGACCGCGCGCGCGAACACGAGGCGGCCGCGGCAGCGCCGTCAAACGGGGCGGGCTAGTGGCCACCGACGGGCAGAGGATGCGCGAGGCGTCCTGCCCCCACGGCTTGTGCGACGGCTCGGGCTGGATCCTGGCCGACGACGACGCGGCGCACCCGTGCCGTTGCCGCGAGACCCGGCTCTCCCGCCGGCGGACCAGCCTGATGGGCTCCGGCGTGCCGAAGCGCTTCCTGCGCGAGGCGTCGTTCGATCGCAACCCGATCCGCGACATGGACCCGCTCGTCCTCGACGACATCCGCCGCTTCGTCCTCGACGTAGCCGGTCACGTGCGCGGGGGGAGGGGTCGCTGGTTCTACGGCGACGTCGGCACCGGCAAGACGCTGCTCGCGATGCTGATCTCCAAGGCCGCGCTCGACGCCGGCATGAGTGTCGCCATCTACTCGGTCCCGCGGCTGCTCGCGGAGATCAAGGAGACCTACGAGGAGAGCTCCAAGGGCTCGTACATGGACCTGTTCCGGCGGCTCTGCGCCGTGGACCTGCTCCACCTCGACGACCTCGGCGCCGAGCGCCGCACGGAGTGGGTGCTCGAGCAGCTCTACTCGATCGTCAACGAGCGCTGGCAGGACGAGCGCTCGGTTGTGGTGACCACGAACCTCGACATCGACGACCTGCGCGAGCAGGTCGGGTGGCGGACGGTCTCGCGATTGATGGAGATCTGCGGCGACCCGATCCCGATCATGGGTCCGGACCGGCGGATCCTGTCCTCGCCGTAGCGCTCCGCTCGGCGCGCGCGACGGATACCTAGACTCGACTCGCAATGCCAGGACTAGCGATCGTGGGCGCCCAGTGGGGCGACGAGGGCAAGGGCAAGGTCACCGATCTGCTCGCCGAGCGAGCGCACGTGGTGATCCGCTTTCAGGGCGGCAACAACGCCGGCCACACGATCGTGCGCGACGGCGACGTCTTCAAGCTCCACCTGATCCCATCGGGGATCCTCCACCCCGGCAAGATCTGCGCCGTCGGCAACGGCGTCGTAATCGACCCGAAGGTGATGACGGCCGAGCTCGACGGCCTGCGCCGGCGCGGAGTGGACGTGAGCGGGCTGCGGATCTCCGCCAACGCGCACCTGATCATGCCCTACCACATGATGATCGACCAGGCCGGCGAGGCTCGGCTCGGCAAGCTCCAGATCGGCACCACCCGCCGCGGGATCGGCCCGTGCTACGCCGACAAGGCCGCCCGACTCGGGATCCGGATGCAGGACCTGCTCGACGAGAAGATCCTCAAGCAGAAGATCTACGCGGCGATGGAGCCCAAGCGTCAGCTGCTGCGACCGTTCGAGAAGGATCCGGTGCTCGACCTGCACGCGATGACCGAGGACTACCGGACGCTCGGGCACCGGCTCGAACCGTACATCGCGGACACGCAGCGGATCGTGTGGGACGCGCTCGACGCCGAGCGGCTCGTGGTGTTCGAGGGGGCGCAGGGGACGCTGCTCGACATCGACCACGGCACCTATCCGTTCGTGACCTCGTCCAACCCGGTCGCGGGCGAGGCGTGCGTCGGGACCGGCGTCGGGCCGAAGGACATCGAGATGGTGTGGGGAGTGGCGAAGGCCTACGTCACGCGCGTCGGCTCGGGCCCCTTCCCCACCGAGCTCCACGACGACATGGCCGACCACATGCGCGGCCGCGGCGGCGAGTTCGGGACCACGACCGGGCGGGCGCGGCGCTGCGGCTGGCTCGATCTGGTCGCGCTGCGCTACGCGGCGCGCGTCAACGGCCTCACCGGACTCGTCGTGACGAAGCTCGACGTCCTGACCGGCATCGAGGAGCTGTCGGTGGCGGTCCGCTATCTCGGCCCCGAGGGCGCGAGCTTCGACGACTTCCCCTACCACCAGTCGATCGTCCACAAGTCGGTTGGCGACTACGAGGTCGTCCCGGGGTGGAGCGAGGACATCGGCGACGCGCGCCGCTTCGAGGACCTGCCGCCCGAGGCGCGCGACTACCTCGAGCTGATCTCAGATCACGTCGGCGTCCCCGTCGTCCTGGTCGGCGTGGGCCCCGACCGCGACCAGATGATCTGGACCGACGAGGCGCGGGCGCACGCCGGAGCTCCGGCGTAGCAGCGAGGCAGCTCGATCGACTCCCGATTGGAGCAACCCCGGTCCACGTGGCGGCCGGATAGTCGGATAGGTTGTCGCGGCATCCGATCCACCAGGAGGTCGTCGTGACGCAGGAACCGCCCCGAGAAGGGCCGCACTCGCCCCAATCGCCGCAGTCACCCGGGCAGGCGCCGCCTCCCGGCCAGGCCCCCCCGCCGCAGTACGGGCCGCCCCAGCACCATCACGGCCCGCCCGGGGCCCAGCCCGGCAACGGCATGGCCGTGGCGGCGCTTGTCCTCGGAATCGTCGCCGCGGTGTTCGTGATCCTCTTCTTCCCGATCGCACTGGTGCTCGGGATCCTCGCGATCATCTTTGGCTTCATCGGGCGAAGCCGCTACAAGAAAAACCCGGCGGTCGGCCGCAACGGGATGGCGATGGCGGGGCTGATACTTGGAATCATCGCCGTCATCCTCTCGATCGTCCTCGGGGTCGTGGTCGGCGCCGCGATCGATGAGGGCATCGACGAGCTCAACAGCGAGGAGTTCCAGCAGCTCGAGGACCAGACCACGACGCCGTAGGACGCACGGGGCGCGTGACCCCCGCTCGGGCTTGATCAGACGCGGCTAGGAGCTGACCAGCGCGCCGCAGCCGGCGATGCCGCCGAAGAACAGGATGAACAGCAGCAGGATGCCGATGCCGACCCAGCCGAGCACGATCCCGGCGATCGCCATGCCGCGGCCGGACTGCGCCCCGCCGGAGTTGTCGATCTGGCTCTTTCCGACCATGCCGAAGATCAGCGCCAGAATCGAGCCGATCCAGTAGACCCAGAGGATCCCGAGGACGAGCGAGGCGATCGCGAGCCCGTTCGGCTTGGGCGCCGGAGCGTAAACGGGCTGATAGATCGGCTGCTGGTAGTGGCCCTGTTGGTAGGGCTCCTGCTGGTAGGGGTCCTGCGGGTACTGCTGCCCGTGCGGGTACTGACCGTACGGTGACGGTGAGGGGGGTGGGACCGGCGCGGGCAGCCGCTCGGTCGCCTGCTCCGATCCGGCCGGCGCGGTCGGCTGTGTGACCGGCGTGTCGGATTCTCTGGCGTGCGGCGCCGGTGATTGCGGGCCCGACGGGGCGGGCGACTGCGGTCCGCGCGGCGTTGGTTCTCCGGCCCTTTCTTCTGCGTCGTGCCGCGACCGTTCGTCCGGTGGGCGCTCCACGCGGCGACTCTAACAGCGTCAGTTGACGGGCGGGAGGACCAGATCCTCGCCACGGCGCAGGAAGCGCACCCCGAGCGCCAGCGCCCCGATCAGCGAGATCACCGCCAGCGTGATCTCGACGCCGAGCAGGCCCTTCTTGGTCCAGTAGACGTCCTCGAGCTCCAGCAGCAGCGCCGACTCGTCGAGCGTCAGGCCCATGCCGGCGCCGAAGACGACCGCCAGCTTGGGCTCGATCCGCTCGTCGCGGGTCACGATCGCGGCGGCACCCGAGGTGAACGACATCACGATCCCCGGCACGAAGTGATGGATGTGCCGGCCGCCGACCCGAACGTCGCGAAACGGCCCGACCGAGCGCCTGCTGCGCAGCAGCAGCGCGATCCCGCGCGCCAGGACGAAGCTGGCGACGAAGGAGGTGAGCAGGTTGAACAGCGCGTTCTCGCGCGTCGAGACCTCCTGGTACCCGACCGCCGCCGCCTCCACCGTCTCCGTGACAGCCTCCTGCGCCGCCTGGAGCAGATCGCCCGCCTCGCGCGGCATCGGAGCGGAGCCGCGCCGCCAGACCCGGCCCACCTCGACGGCCACCGCTGCCCCGGTGGTCGCGGTGGCGATCACCCCGATCACGACCGTGCGTCGCTCCGCGACCGACAGCTCCCGCCGCCACCACGGGGGTGACCGGCGGCCGGCGAGCGGGCGCCGCCGCTTCGAGCGCCGCCCGATCACCGCCTGCGGTCCGCCAGGTCGCCGTCGGGCACTCCGCGCGCCTCGCGCGCCGGCACTCCCATCACGACCGTGCGCGGCGCAACGTCGCCGACCACGACCGCCCCCGCGGCGACGAAGGCCTCCTCGCCGACCTCGACGCCCGGCAGCAGCACCGCTCCGCCGCCCACGCGGCAGGCGCGCCTGAGCATCGCTCCCCGCAGCTCGTGCTCGGGACCGTGGCGGCCCATCGTGTGGTCGTTGGTCGTGGTGACCCCGGGGGCGAGGAACACGTCGTCCTCGACCACGGTTCGCGCCGTCAGGTAACAGCCCGTCTGCACCTTGACTCGCGACCCGACGCTGACGTCGTTGTCGACCGCCGACCCGCGCCCGATCACCGACTCCGCTCCCACCACGGCGCGCTCGCGAACGTGCGCCTGGTCGCCGATCACGGCGCCGCGGCCGATCACGGCGCCCGCCACGAGCACCGCCCCGGCGCCGATCGTCGCGCCACCCTCGACTCGCAGCGGCGCCGGCGCCGCGTCGCTCGCCCGGGAGCGGGGGCCCAGCGCGACCGGCTTGCCGAGCACGGCGCCGTCCTGGATCCGAGCTCCATCGCCGACCTCGGTGCCCGCGTGGATCACGACGTGCCCGCCGAGCTCGACGTCGTCGGGTAGCTCCACTCCGTGGCCGAGGAGCAGGCCGGGCGCCCGGTCGGAGGCACGCAGGCGGGGCACCGTGGAGGCGGCCATCAGCGCGTGGGCGCGGCCGCGGCTCGCGAGGTCTCGTCGAGCGAGCGCTCGAGCGCCTCGAGCACCCGCACCACCCGCAGCCCGCTGGCCGGGCCCGATCGCGGCTCGGCGCCGTCACGGACGCGCTCGAGGAAGTGGCGACACTCGATCCGCAGCGGCTCCTCGTTGGAGATTCGGGGGCTCCAGATGTCGCCCGAGCGCTGGATGTACTCGCCGAACGACGAGTAGTCCTGGTCGAAGCCTTTGTCGTAGACCGTGACCTTCCGCTCGATCTCCATGTCGTCGAAGGTGGCCATCCGCTTCGAGCCGACGATCGTGAAGCGCCGTTCCTTGTGCGGGTCGAGCCAGGAGAGGTGCAAGTGCGCGACGAGCCCCGAGGGGAAGCGCAGATAGCAGAAGACGACGTCCTCGATGCCCTGGCGCATGTAGCTCTCGCCGCGCGCCTCCACCTCCGCCGGCTCCTCCTCCGCGAGGTGCAGGACGACCGACACGTCGTGAGCGCCGAGGCTCCAGAGCGCGTTCTCGTCGGCGCGCAGCTTGCCGAGGTTGAGCCGGTTCGAGTAGATGTAGTGGATCCGGCCGAGGTCGCCGGCGGCGGAGATCGCCTTGAGCTTCTCGACCCCCGGGTGGTACTCGAGCAGATGGCCGACCATCAGCACCCGGTCCGACTCCGCGGCGGCCGCCACCACGCGCTCGGCCTCCGCGACCGACTGGGCGAGCGGCTTCTCCACGAAGCAGTGCTTGCCCGCGGCGAGCACGCGCAAGGCCAGGTCGGCGTGCGTCGGGACATGGGTGGCGACGACCACCGCGTCGAGCTCTGGGTCAGCGAGCAGCTCGTCCAGCTCCCCGGTGACGCGCGCGCCGGCGAACTCCGGCGCCCAGCGCGCCCGCGCGTCCTCCGAGGCGTCGCAGATCCAGCGCAGCTCCGCGCCCGGCAGCCGGTCGAAGTTGCGCGCGAGGTTGGGGCCCCAGTACCCGAGGCCCACCACGCCCACTCGCGCCGGGGCGCTCACAGCCGCACGAGGTGCTCGGCGCGGATCCCGCGCGTCACCCCGCGGAAGTCCACGACCAGCGGCGCGCCCTCGACGACGCGCTCGACGTCGAGCCCGGGGTGCGCCGTGACGATCACCGCGGCGTCGCAACCGGCGAGGGCCGCTTCGAGCGGCTCGGAGGACAGCTTGCGCTCCGGGAGGTCGGGGACGTGATCGTCGTGGTAGGCGAGGTCGGCGCCCTGCTCGTCGAGCAGCTGCATGATCTTCAGCGCCGGAGACTCGCGCAGGTCGCCGACGCCGGGCTTGTACGAGACGCCAACGATCGCCACCCGCGACCCGCGCACCGGCTTCGAGTGGTCGTTGAGCGCGCGCGTCAGCTTCTCGACGCAGAAGTAGGGCATCCGCTGGTTGACCTCGCCGGCGAGCTCGATGAACTCGGTCGGGGTGTCGTACTCGCGCGCCCGCCACGCGAGGTAGAAGGGGTCGACCGGCAGGCAGTGGCCGCCCATGCCCGGGCCCGGGTCGAAGCGCATGAACCCGTACGGCTTCGTGGCCGCCGCCTCCACCACCTCCCAGATGTCGATGCCCATGCGGTCGCACAGCATCGCCAGCTCGTTGACCAGCGCGATGTTGACCGAGCGGAAGACATTCTCGAGTAGCTTCGCCAGCTCCGCCGACTCGAGGCTCGACAGCGCCACCACGTCGTCGCAGACCTCGTCGTAGAGGGCGATCGCGCGGGCGAGGCAGTCCTCCGTGTAGCCGCCGACGAGCTTCGGCGTGGTGCGCATCGTGTAGTCGGTGCGGCCGGGGTCGACCCGCTCGGGCGAGAAGGCGACGTTGAAGTCACGCCCGGCGGCGAGCCCCGACTCCTCGAGCAGCGGCACGAGGCGCTCGCGCGTCGTGCCGGGGTAGGTCGTGGACTCGAGCACCACCAGCTGGCCCTCCCGCAGCACGCCGGCCAGCGCGCTGCCCGCGGACACGAGCGGCCCGAGGTCCGGCTCGCGGTTGCGCGTGAGCGGTGTCGGGACCGCGATCAGGACCGCGGCAGCGTCGGCCAGGTCGGCATGGCGGGTGGTCGCCGTGAGGCGGTCGCCGGCTGCGCGGACGCGCTCGGAGAGCACGTCCTCGACGTAGCTCTCGCCGCGCTGGGTGGCCTCCACCCGGCGCGGGTCGACGTCGAGCCCGATGACCTCGTGGCCCTCCTCGCAGAAGGCCACGGCGAGCGGCAGCCCGACGTAGCCGAGCCCCATGATCCCGACCTTCATGGCGATCTAGTGTACGAGCCGACCACGTCGCGAATCCGCTCCCCGGCGCGACCGGCGCCGTAGAGATCGGGCGGGTCGGCGGACGGGCGACCGCGCTCCAGCGCGGCGATCGCGGCGTCAGCGTCGAGGTCGACCAGCGTGTTCCAGCCGGCCTCGACGGTCTCGACCCACTCGGTGGAGTCGCGCAGCGTCACGCACGGCACCGCGAGCAGCAGCGCCTCCTTCTGGACGCCGCCGGAGTCGGTGAGGATCGCGCGCGCGTGGCGGGCGAGCGTCAGGAAGTCGAGGTAGCCGAGCGGAGGCGCCAGCAACAGCCGCGGCGCGCGCGCGAGTCGCCCCAACAGGTCGGCGGCGTCGAGCCGCGCCCGCGTGCGCGGATGGAGCGGCACGACGGTGGTTCCGGGCAGCGCCTCGAGCAGTTCGACCAGGCGCACGAGCCGGTCCGGCACGTCCACGGTGCCGGCGCGGTGCGCGGTCACGAGCAGGAAATCGCCGGCTGTCAAGCCGTGCTCCTCGAGCGCGCGCGAGCGACGCTCCGCGACGTCCCGCGCCGCGAGCGACACGTCGGCCATCACGTCTCCGACCAGGTGGCGCTCCCCGGCCGCCGCCTCGCGTTCGAGGTTCGCGACCGCCGTCGGCGTCGAGCACAGGAGCAGGTCGCTGGCGTGGTCGCACAGCACCCGGTTCAGCTCCTCCGGCATGCGCCGGTCGAACGAGCGCATGCCGGCCTCGACGTGTGCGACCGGCACGCCGAGCTGGGCGCCGCAGAGGGCCCCCGCCAGCGTCGAGTTCGTGTCCCCGTAGACGAGCACGAGGTCCGGGGCGAGCGACCGCAGCTCGGGCTCGAGCGCCGCGAGCATCCGCGCCGTCTGGGCGGTGTTGGTGCCGCTGCCCGCCGCCAGCTCGCGGTCCGGCGCCGGCACGTCGAGCTCCTCGAAGAACACGCGCGAGAGCTCGTCGTCGTAGTGCTGGCCGGTGTGGACGAGCACCTCCTCGTAGCGCTCGCGCAGGAGGCGCGACACGCCGGCGGCCTTGATGAACTGCGGCCGGTTGCCGATGACTGTGACGATGCGCATGCCTGGTGCCGCCGCGCGGCGGCGACCTATCTTGCCGGGCGCGGCGGCGCGAGCCGTGCGGACGGCTAGCTCAGCGACACCTCGATGTGGCGCCTCAGCGCCTCAGCGGCCTCGCGCGTCCGCGCGCCGTCGCCGGGGAGCTCACGCTGCTCGATCGCGGCGATCGGCTGCACCTCGCGCGTGGTCGAGGCGAGGAAGGCCTCGCGCGCCCCCTCGAGGTCCTCGGGCGTCGTGCTCCGCTCCTCGACGTCCACCAGCTCCATCACGCGATCGCGGGTGATCGACGCGAGGATGTGGTCGTCGAGCGGCGGCGTCACGAGCGCGCCCGTGGCGTCGACCCAGAAGAGCGACGACGTCGGCGCCTCGAGCACGCGACCGTGCGGGGTGACCAGCAGCGCCTCGTCGAAGCCGCGCTCGCGGGCGAGCTCGGTTGCGAGGATGTTGGCGCCGTAGGAGAGCGACTTGATCCCGTCGAGCACGCGCGTGGGCGCGTAGGTGACGTAGCCGAGCCGCGCCCGCTCGGGGCCCGGGGGCAGCGGCTCGGTGAGCAGCAGCCGGCGTCCGCCCCGCGTGAGGACTATGCGCAGGCAGCCGTCGAAGTCGTCTCCGCCGCGCGCCGCCAGCAGCTCCGGCGCCTCGCGCTCGAGCTCGGCTCGCGGTACCCCGCCCTCGAGCCGCAGGCCGGCAGCCGACCGCTCCAGCCGGTCGAGATGCTCGGACAGCGCGAACGGTCGGCCGTCGTAGACCCGGACGACCTCGAACGCCCCGAAGCCGCGCAGAAAGCCCTCGTCGGTGGCCGGGATCGTCGCTTCCGCGGCTGGGCGGGTACGTCCGTCGAGGCAGGCGAGCTCGGCGGTGGACGGGCGCGACTCGATCGAGGCCATCCGCGAGCTACCGCCTGCGGCGCGTGGCGACGCCGGCGTCGAGGCGGTTCTCCACGTACCCGATCTGGCTGTAGAGCAGCTCGCCGTTGCAGTTCTCGTTGAACGGCTCGCCGCCCGCGCTCACGATGCCGCGCGCCTGATGGCGGTAGTAGACGGGACCGCCGCTGTCGCCCGAGCACACCGTCACGTCGGCCACCACCTGGCGCCGCAGGCGCGTCGGGCCCGGGGTCACGAACGCGGTCACCGCCCGCTGCTCGACCCGCCCGCAGAAGACGCCCCGGCCGAGGAACCGGTCGCTGCCCGCGCCGCTGCGACAGACGATCTGGCCGACCCGCAGCGCGCTCGGCCGCTGGACGCTCGTGATCCCGCGCAAGCCCCGACCCGCGTCGGGCGTGGGCGTGTAGATCGACGCGGCTCCCTTGAACCCCTTGCGGCCGATCAGCAGCGCGTCCGCGGTGCTCCCGTTGCGGTAGGCGTCGCGCTTCACCGCGCCGACCAGGTAGGGCCGCTGGCGCTTGCGAGCGTGGCGGAAGCGCTGACCACGCTGGCCGCAGTGCCCGGCCGTGATCAGGCTCCGGCGACCGGCTCCCTTCGCGGTCGCGACGAAGCCCGCGCTGCAGGAAACGCGCCCACCACCGCGGCCGCGGTAGATCTGGATCGCGCCTACCATCGGCGGGACGTCGAAGCGCTCGTAGTTGGCCGCGAGCTCGGCCGGCGCCGACGCGACCAGGTCGATCGGCGCGCCCGGGTAGCGCGCGCGAAGCTCCTCCGCGAGCGCCGCCGTCGCCTCGGTCGCCTCCACGCGAACGGCGTTGGCGCGGACGTCGACTCCGACGCGGTGCACGCCGAGCTCGCTGAGCTCCGTCACGTCATCCGCGATCCGGCGGGCGAATCGCTCGAGCGCGCGCAGCGAGAACGCGGCGCGGAAAGCGTCGAGGCGGGCGGGGAAGGCGACCCGCTCGCGAAGGGCCTCGAGCCGCCGATCGGCGTCGGCCGTGAAGCCGGCGCGCACGACGCCCTCGGAATCGATGTACAGACCGGCGAAGCTCTCCCGGTGAGCGCTCGCGAAGCGCTCGACCGCGGTCGCGACCGCGTCGGCCCTGCGCTCGCGAGCCGTCACCCGACCGAGCTCCGAGTCGGTCAGCGCGATGCCGTAGCGCTCGACGGCTGCCGGATAGCCGGTGCGATCGGCCTCGAGCCGCGCGACGTACGCGGGGTCCGCCCGCAGGCCGAGGTCGCGTCGGAAGTCGATCGCGCTTTCGAGCAGGACGTCGTTGCGGGCCGCGCCCGAGCGGGTCGCGTCGTCCGCTTGCGCGAACGCCGGCGAGCCGCCCGCGGCGGCGCTCGCCACGAGTACCGCGCCGACCGCCGCCAGGCGAGCGGCGCCCCTCATCCTGACCGGCCCGACCGGGCTCTCTCTCACGACGCTCTCCAACCGTCTCGACGACCGTGCAAGTCCATGGGCCGTGAAGGACTCGAACCTTCAACCTTGGGATTAAGAGGGACGGTAGGGGGCCTACCCCCGGCCTCTCGCGCATCCTAGAGCCACGTGAGTTTCGCTGAGTTCCCTCCGAAGCGCGCGGTTCGCGGCACGGACGGGGACACGGTTTAGCGTCTGGGGCGTGGACTCCGTGGTCAGCGGAGGACTCGTGGCGATCCTCGCCTTCGTGCTCGCCACGGCGCGGGACGCCTATAGCGCGCGGCGGGAACGCGATCGCCGCGACATCGAGGGTCGAGAGCTCGTGGCGGGCGGGGATCGAACCCGCCAGGCGGCCGCCGCGCTCAGGCGCCACATCGAGGACTCGCTCGGCTGACGGCTGCGGTTCCGCTCCGACCCCGGCGAACATACGCTGGCCGACCCCCGCCGGGAAATCGAGATGACCATCGCCACAGTCGTTGGTAACCGCCCGCAGTTCATCAAGGCTGCGGGCGTCTCGCGGCTCCTGCGCGAGCGCCACGACGAGGTCCTGATCCACACCGGCCAGCACTACGACGACGAGTGAACCGGGTCATGACCGACCACGCGAGTGACCTCCTGCTGTGCTCGACCGCGAGGGCGATGATGTCATGACGGGTGGGGAGGTTGCGGCGCGAGCGTGGCGTGGGGTTCGTGAGGCCGTTCGTTCGAGCGGCTGGTGGGAGCCCGTAATACTGGTGGCATGATCGCGTCGCCGTTTCCTCGTCTGCGGGCTGTCATCGACGTGCGACCTGCGTCGTGGGTGCAGGACGGTGTCGGGGACTTTGGAAGTGGCGTGAATGCGCTGCTGCCCGCGGGCTTTGAGGCGTATGCCCGGATTCTGCATCCCGCCGAGTCCGCGTCGGGCGATCCCGTGCGCTGGGCGGCGATTGCGGAGTGGTCGGGCCGTCTGATCCATCCCAGGGTTCAGTTCGCGGCGATCGAGAGGCCCGTTCCAGGTGCGGGGCACGGTCGGCGGCCGTGGGAGGAGCCGCCGAGCGATGGCGAGCTCGCCGCCGAGTCGCTGTCGGCGCTCTGCGAGGTGCTCGCGGCGCACACCAGCACACCGGGCAGATGCTGGTTTGGCCTGTGGGATGGGTGGGGGTGGATCGGGGACCCGCCGACGGGCGTGGCTGTCCTTTGGGCCACGACCGATCCGTCCGGGCCAGTGCCCGTGACGCGTCGCGCGCCGGCGTTCACGCGCGAGCAGCTCAGCGGGCCTCGGGTTCGGCTGCCGGGGCGCGACTTCCTGCTGTTCGAGGGCCCGCTCGCCGCAGCGGGAGAGATCGGATATCGGGGTGAGGACTACTTCTTCCCGCAGTCGCCGAACCTGTTCTGGCCGGAGGACCGTCAGTGGTGCGTCTCCACCGAAGTGGATCTGAACTCGACCTATCTCGGAGGCTCAACCACGCTGGTGTCGGACCTCATCGCCAATGCGCGCTTGGAGGTCGTCCCTGCGAGCCTGCGCGATCCGATCGACATGGCCAGCGACCACCTCAACCGCTAGCCGATTCCGACGGCCCGCAGCAGGAAGGCCGCCGGGTGGTCAGCCAGGCGCGCCCGCCCGCCCGCGCAAAGGCCGCTCATGCCGTGGTGGCCTGGCAGAGCGCCTGGTGGGCGTGACGGGGTGTGCGATAGCCGTAGCGTTCCAGCAACCAGCGCTCGTTGTAATCAGCGACGAACTCCCCGACACGGACGCGCAGCTGCTCGAGCGTGTCGAAGCGTTCGATCCACAGCACCTGCTCCTTGATCGTCTGGATGAACCTCTCGACGACGCCGTTTGGTCCCGGGCTCGTAGTGGAAGGCGGGTGAGCGGTCGATGCCGAGGTAGTCGGTCTCGGCCTGGTGTCCTGGACTGGGTCGCAGGGCGACCACTAACCAGGACAGCTCGCGGATCTGGGCGAACGACCGGGCTGCGATGGGCCGTGAAGGACTCGAACCTTCAACCTTGGGCTTAAGAGGCCCCTGCTCTACCAGTTGAGCTAACGGCCCGGGTGCCTCGTCGGAGGCCAGCCGCGGATTCTAGGCGCCCGTCCGGCTCAGCCGGCGGCGGTCTCCGACAACGCCTCGTCGCGCGAGGCGTGGATCGGGAAGACCCGGTCGAGCCCGGTGATCTCGAAGATCTTGGTGATGTTGGGGTCCGTGCAGACGAGCGCCAGCGACCCGCCCGTGGGGCGCAACCGCTTGACGCCCCCGACGAGCACGCCGAGCGTTGTCGAGTCGATGAAGGTGGCCTTCGACAGGTCGACCACGATGCGCGACTTGCCCTCCTCGATCAGCTTCAGCAGCCGCTCCTTGAACTCGGGCGCCGTGTAGAGATCGACCTCTCCGCTGAGCTCGACCACGTGCGTCTCCGCGTCGATCGCGCTGTCCTCGATGTGGAAGTTCAATGGTTCCCCGAGATCCGTGTCGTGGGCCGGCCGAATACTACGGGCGCCCGCGCCGCGCGTGCCCGGCGATGCTAACCACCTACGGGCTCGCGCCGCTCCCGTCGCCACCCTGCCCGCCGGCGCCGCTCGCTCCACCGCTCGGGGGCGCTCCTGCCGGCGGCGGGATGCCGCCCTCTCCGGGCGCGGGCAGCTCGCCCGGCAGGCCGCCGGGCGGAAGGCCCGGCGGGAGGCCTCCCGGCGGTGCCTGCCCGGCCTGCGGCGCCGCCTGCTGCGCGCGCACGGCATCCGCGGCGGCGATCACCTGCTCGACCTGCTTCTCGACCGCCTCGCGCTGCTCCTTGGGCGCCAGGGCGGCGGCACGCTGGCCGGCAAGCTCGGCCTGACGCTCGTCGCCCGCCAGCGCCGCGTACTGCGTGAGGACCAGGTACGCCTGCGCATCGCGGCGCTCGTCGGCAAGCACCCGCGCGGCCTCCGCGGCATCCTCGGGACGGCTGAGCCCCAGCTCTGAGAAGACCTGGATCATCGAGAAGGCCAGTGCCTGATCGGGGCGCTCGGGTTCGGCGGCGAGGTAGTCCGTCCAGGCTTCCGCCGCTGCTTTGAGCCGCGGCTCGGCGTCCTCCGCGAAGATCGCCCCCGCCGCTCGCGCCTCGTCGTCGGTCGTCGTCGCGAGCTGATAGTTGGCGCGCGCCACGTCGGCCAGCGCCTCGGGGTCGCCGGGGTTCGCCGCCAGGCGGTCCTCGGCCTCCGCGAGCTGATCCTCGACCACCGCGCTGCTCGAGTCGCCGCCCGAGTCGCTGAAGATGTCCGCGAGCCCCCCCTGGACGTCGGAGCCGATCCCGAACAGGACGAGGCCGCCCCCCATGAGGATCGCGAGCGTCAGGTAGGTCACCTGGACCAGCCGGCGGCGCTTGCCCTGGAGGTCGAAGAGCATCGGGGCCTAGGAGCTTTCCGCCGAAGCGAGCTGGTCGGACACTTCCTCGTCGCGCTTGCGGAAGACCTTCGCCAGCAGGATGCTGGCCTCGTACAGGATTATGAGCGGGATCATCTCCAGCAGCAGCGTCACCGGGTCGATGGTGGGCAGGAGCGCCGCCAGGACCGCGATCGCGAGGATCGCGTAGCGACGGTTCTTTGCCAGCTGCTCGGGGGTGACGATGCCGAGCCGCGTTGCGCCCAGTATGCCGACGGGCACCTGGAACAGGATGCCGAGCGAAATCAGCGCCAAGCCCACGAAGCCGTAGTAGTCGCGCGCGCGCAGCGCGGTGGTGAACTCCTCGGCGTTGAAGTTCAGGAGGAAGTCGATCGCCGGCTCGAGCACCACGAAGTAGCCGAACAGGACGCCGCCGATGAACAGCACCGGCACCATCAGCAGCAGCGGCACCGCCACCTTGCGCTCGCCCGGGCTGAAGGCCGGCAGGATGAACGCGTACGCCTGGTAGAGCAGCAACGGCAGCGCGAGCAGCACCGCCGCGTAGGCCGACACCATGAACGTGGTCGTGAACTGCTCGGTCACGCCGAGGCTGACCGGCTTGCCGCCGGGGTCGAGCAGGATCTCGTCCACGCTCTCGAGCGGCCGATTGACGATCTCGAGGATCAGCTCGTTCTGCCAGAAGCAGAGCGCGAAGGCGACGCCGAACGCGACGGCAGAGAAGATGATCCGCGAGCGCAGCTCGTCGAGGTGCTCGACGAGCGACAGCCGATCCTCATGGCTGATGGGTTTCAGCCGCTTGGCCAAACCGGAGCGCCCGCTCTACCAGCGACGCGGGATCAGGACCTGGTGGTGTCGCCGGCCGTGCCGGCGGGGCCGGTGGTGGCGCGATCGCCGGCCGCCTGGTCCTCGCTCGCGCTCGCCTCGACCGTGTTCGGCTGCTCGAGGCGGTCCGGCTCGTCGTCGCCCTTGTCCTTGCCGGTCACGGACTCCTTGAAGCCCCGCATCCCGGACCCGAGCGACCGCCCGAGCTCGGGGATGCGCTTCGGTCCGAAGATGATCAGGACGATCAGCAGGACGATGCCGATCTCGAGCGGGCCGACGCCAACCGCGACAATGCTTGACATTTTGCGATTCCTCCGCGAAGTCTGGTTCAGCTGATGGTAGCGATGGGTGTGCGCGCGGAGGGCGCCCGACGGATCACGAGGGCGGTCCCGGCAACGGCCTCGCGACCTTACGAGCGGTCGAAGTTGAGGTGGTAGCGGCTGGCCGTGGGCTCAGTCTGGCCCTGGTACTTGCTCCCGGTATCGCCGGTCCCGTAGGGGCGCTCGACCGGCCCGTCCATTCGCATGAACGACAGTTGGCCGATCGGCATCCCGTGGTAGATCGTGATCGGCAGGTTGGCGACGTTCGAGAGTTCGAGCGTCAGGTTGCCGGAGAAGCCGCTGTCCACGAAGCCGGCGGTGGAGTGGATCAGGAGCCCGAGACGGCCCAACGAGCTCTTCCCCTCCAACCGCGCCACCAGGTCGTCTGGCAGCGTCACGCGCTCGAGCGTCTGGCCGAGCACGAACTCGCCCGGGTGGAGGATGAACGGCTCATCGCCCGCCACCTCGACGAGCTCGGTCAGCCCCTCCATCGGCTGGCGCACGTCGATGAACGGGTAGCGCGCGTTGTTGAAGACGCGGAAGCGCCGGTCCACGCGCACGTCAACGCTCGACGGCTGCACCATGCCAGCGTCGAAGGGGTCGATGACGATCCTGCCCTGCTCGACTTCGGAGCGGATCGTGCGGTCGCTCAAGACCACGGCCGGGCGAGTCTAGTGCCGGCGCGGGTCGCCAGCCCGCTGCGCTCGTCGGGCGCGCGTCAGGCGTAGCGCTCGACCACGCCGTCGGCCACGAGCTCCAGCGCGCGCCGCTGCGCGGCGGGGAAGCCGTCTCCGGCCAGGAGCGCCTTCGCCCCCGCGACGCGTTCGAGCGCCAGGCGGCGGGCGTCGGCGAGCGCGCCGGTCGCCTCGATTCGGTCGCAGGTCGCCTCGGCCTGCGCCGGCTGGGTGATCGAGCGCAGGTCGAGCGAGCGCAGGTCGGGGTCGCGGTCGCGGGCCACGATCAGGGGGAGGGTCACGGTGCCATCGAGCAGGTCGGCGCCGCGGCGCTTGCCGGTTCGCTCCGCCGGCCCGGCCACGTCGAGCACGTCATCGAGAATCTGGAACGCCAGCCCGACGCCCGTGCCGTAGCGTGCGAGCGTTCGGGCGCCGGACGCCCCGGGGTCGCCGAGCAGCGCGCCCAGCCGGCAGGCCGCCTCGAACAGCCGCCCCGTCTTCAGTGTGCAGCGCTGCAGGTAGCGCTCGACGGTCACCGAGGCCGACCACGCGTCCGCGCGCTGCATG
The DNA here is from genome assembly GCA_051001995.1 of Thermoleophilaceae bacterium. Taxonomy (GTDB): domain Bacteria; phylum Actinomycetota; class Thermoleophilia; order Solirubrobacterales; family Thermoleophilaceae; genus CAWEHQ01. The sequence continues at coordinate 2,597 of JBPCMT010000123.1, read as the reverse complement.
AGCTCGCCGCGCGCGAGAGCCGAGGACGCGTCCGAGAGCGCCGCGACCGCATCGCGACTGGCGGTCGCCGCCAGCTCGGCGAAGGCGCGCGAGAAGAGGAAGTCGCCGGTGGCGGTGGCGGCCCTGCGGCCCCCGGAGACGAAGACCGTCGGGTGGCCGCGCCGGAGCTCGGCCCGATCGAGAACGTCGTCGTGGACCAGCGTCGCCATGTGCAGGAGCTCGACGGCCGCGGCGCCGGCGACCAGCTGCTCCGAGTCCGCGCGACCGCCGCACAGGAAGACGAGCAGCGGCCGCATGCGCTTGCCGCCGGCCGTGAGCGTCGCGGACGCGTGGCGCCCGAGCTCCGCGCCGTGTCCGACCGCCACGTCCTCTAGGCGCCGCTCAACCGCGCGAAGCAGGCGCGGCAGCTCCCCGCCCGCCGCCTCGAGGATCGGCTCGAGCGCCGGAAGGGTCGCGGTGTCGCTCGGCCCGGGGGCGGGAGGCGGCGAGCCGTCCTTCACTCGGTCGCGGCGGTCGCGTGGTGCAGGGCGATGATCCCCCCGGCGGTGATCACGTAGCGAACCTCTTGGAGACCGAGCGTCGCCATCGTGGCCGCGAGCTCGTCGGGCCGCGGGAAGCGGCGCACGGAGCTCGGCAGGTACGCGTACGCATCCGGGTCGCCCGCGACGCGTCCGAGCAGCGGCACCGCGCGGTCGAACCAGAGGTTGAAGAAAGAGGACAACGGTGGACGTCGCGGCGATGTGATCTCGAGCACCACGACGCGGCCGCCCGGCCTGACGACGCGGGCCATCTCCGCGAGCCCGCGCCCGAGGTCCGCAAAGTTGCGCGCGCCGAAGCCGACGGTGGCGGCGTCGAACGCGCCGTCTTCGTACGGGAGCGCCAGCGCGTCGGCCGGCTCGAAGCGGACGTCGGGCGCCTTACCGCGGGCGATCGCGAGCATCCGCTCTGAGAAGTCCGCGCCGACGACCTCGCCGGCCCTACCGACGTGGCGCTTCAGGGAGATCGCCAGGTCGCCGGTGCCGGTGGCGACATCGAGCGCGCGGTCGCCGGCACCCACCCGCGCGAGGTCCGCCGCCCGCTCGCGCCAGCGGGTATGCATCCCCGCGGTCATGACCGCGTTCATCCGGTCGTACACGCCGGCGATGCGATCGAACATCGCCCGCACCTGGCGCTCGTCGAGCGTGCCGGACGCCGGCTGCGCCCCGTCGCCGGCGCCGGCGCGGCTCGTCGGCGGCCGCTGGGCGTCCGGTGCGCGCGTCATCGCGCCGCTACTTGAGCGAGGCGAGGAAGTCCACCATCGCATCGAACTCCTCGGGCTCCTGGGCCTGCAGGTCCGCGTAGGAGGGCATCGGTGCGGTGGGGTTGACGAGCGTCCGCGCGATCGCCTGTCGCGGCAGACGCTCGCCGACCTGCGAGATGTCCGGGCCGATCGCCGCGTTGCCGTTCTCGCCGATCCGGTGGCAGGCGAGGCAGCCGTTCGAGGCCACCGCCTCCTTGCCCTGCTCGAGCTGCTCCGGCACCTCGAGCTCGATCTCGCTGGGGGGGCCCGCCAGCGCGCCGAGCACCGTGAGGTAGGCCATCGCGCCGATCGTCGTGATCCCGGCGAGCGTCGCGACCGGCCGGCGGAACGGGTGTCGCTCCGGCCCGCGGTCGAAGAAGGGGAGCAGGAGCAGCAGGACCAGGCAGATCGTCGGGATCCCGATGGTGGCCAGGAAGACGAGCTCGGGCGGCTTGATGACGCGGAGGAGCTCGAAGAGGAAGAAGAAGTACCACTCCGGGCGCGGCGTGTAGGTCGTGGTCGTGGGGTCGGCCTTGGGCCCGAGCTCCGCGCCGAGGAAGAGCGCCATGACGATGATCACAGCGAGCGTCACCATCGCCATCACGCCGTCCTTCAGGATCGCGTAGGGGAAGAACGGCTTGCCCTTCTGCTTGAGGACCTGGTACTCGCGGAGGTACTGCTCCTTCTCGCGATTGTTCATCTAGCTCAGCTCGCTGACGGCCTTAGATCTCTGTCTTGGCAAGCTCGCGCCGCTTCTCCGCCTTGAGCCAAGGCGGGGCGGTCGTGCCGAGCTTCGCCACGAGGTAGAGGTGGGCGCCGATCAGAGCGGCCAGCAGGCCGGGGATCAGCAGCATGTGGATCGAGTAGAAGCGCGGCAGCGTGGTGGCGCCGAACTCGGGTCCGGCACGGAGGAAGTCGGCGAGGTAGGGGCCGATGATCGGTCCGGACGCGTTGATGTTGACCCCGACCACGGTGGCCCAGAACGACCGCTGGTCGAACGGCAGCAGGTAGCCGGTGAAGCCCATGGCGAGCGTCAGCACCAGCAGGACCACCCCGATGACCCAGTTGAGCTCGCGCGGGTACTTGTAGGCGCCGAAGAAGAACGTGCGGCCCATGTGGAGGAAGATCAGGATGACCATCACCGTCGCGCCCCACCGGTGCATCCCGCGGACGAGCTCGCCGAGGAAGACTTCGTTCGTGATGTAGGAGACCGACTCGTAGGCGCCGGTCGGCGACGGCTCGTAGTACATCGCGAGGAACACGCCGGTGATGGCCTGCGAGACGAACGCGAACATCGTGGCCGAGCCGAGCGTGTAGA
>JBPCMT010000122.1:0-5416 GCA_051001995.1 Thermoleophilaceae bacterium | reverse complement strand
CGATCGCGACGATGCGCTTGTCGCCCTTCGCGTTCCAGTGCTCGGGCGAGTGCTCGACGAGGTCGTACCCCACGGTGATCACGACGTCGGCATCCTCGAAGCCGGCGAGCGCGTAGTCGCGCGACTGAAGTCCCACGGTCCCGAGGGCGTTCTCGTCCTCGGCGTCGATCGCGCCTTTGCCCATGAAGGTCTCGGCCACCGGGATTCCGGTCCGATGGCTGAGCTCGCGCAGGGCGGCCGCCGCCCCGACGCGCGTGACGCCGTTGCCGGCGAGAATCACCGGGCGGTCCGCGCCGCGGATCACGGCCGCCGCGCGCTCGAGCTCCTCGTCCGACGGCCGCGGTCGGCGGATCCAGTCGGGCACCGGCAGCGGGTGGCCGTCCACCTCGGCGGCCATGACGTCCTCGGGCAGCTCGAGATGGGTCGTGCCCGGCTTCTGGGCCTGGGCGACCTTGAACGCCTTGCGCACGACCTCGGGGACGATGCGCGGGTTCGTGACGCGCGCGTTCCACTTCGTGACCGGGCGCAGGATCGACACCAGATCGATGTACTGGTGCGACTCCTTGTGCATCCGCTCGAGATCGCCCTGCCCGGTCAGCGCCACGAGCGGCGCGCGGTCGAGGAACGCGTCCGCCACCGCGGTCATCAGGTTCATCGCTCCCGGGCCGAGGGTGCCGAGGCAGACGCCGGCGCGGCCGGTGAGCCGCCCGTAGACGTCGGCCATGTACGCGCCTCCCTGCTCGTGGCGGACCGGCACGAACTGGACCGACGAGCTCGCGAGCGACTCGTTGAGGTCGAGCGTCTCCTCGCCCGGGATGCCGAACACGTACTCGACGCCCTCGGCCTCGAGGCAGTCGACGAAGAGGCGCGAGGCCTTCCGCGGGCCGTCGAACCCTCCCTCTCTGGCCACGTCCCCTCCCTCCGGTCGCGTGCTTGGGGTGGCGGAATCTAGCTCACTAGAGTCAACTCGATGGCGGCGATTGAGACGAACGCGCTCGAGCGAAGCTTCGATGAGCTGCGCGCCGTGGCCGGGATCGACATGGCCGTGGCCGAGGGGGAGATCTACGCGTTCCTCGGGCCCAACGGGGCGGGCAAGACCACCACCGTGCGGATGCTCACCACGCTGCTGCGCCCCACGGCTGGCACCGCCCGCGTGGCCGGCCACGACGTCGTCGGCGACCCGGGGGCTGTCCGCCGCCAGATCGGCGTGGCGCTCCAGGAGGCCGCGCTGGACCCGCTCATGACCGGGGCCGAGCTGGTGCGGCTCCAGGCGACCCTCCACGGCATCGCTCGCGCCGAGGGACGCTGGAAGGCCGCCGCGCTGCTCGAGCGGGTCGGCCTGAGCGACGCGTCGAGCCGCCGAATCGGCACCTACTCCGGCGGGATGCGCCGCCGCCTCGACCTGGCGGCAGCGCTCGTCCACGAGCCGCGCGTCCTGTTCCTCGACGAGCCCACGACCGGCCTCGACCCCGCGAGCCGCCAGGCGATCTGGGACGAGGTGCGCAACCTCAACGCCGGCGGCACGACGGTCTTTCTGACGACCCAGTACCTGGAGGAGGCCGACCAGCTGGCCGACCGCGTGGGAATCATCGACGAGGGCCTGATGCGGGTGGAGGGAACGCCGGGCGCGCTGAAGGCGCAGGTCGGGAGCCCCCACCTCGAGCTCTCGCTCGCCGACGGCGGTGCCGAGCGGGCCGAGCCGGTGCTCGCGCGCTTCGGGGAGGTCCAGCCGCCGCGCGACGGGGTCGTCCAGGTGGGGCTGGCGCGCGGAGCGGCGGAGATCGCCACGGTCGTGCTCGCGCTCGACGACGCCGGCCTCACGGTCGAGTCGCTCGAGCTCGTCCAGCCGACCCTCGACGATGTCTTCCTCGCCGAGACCGGGCGCCACCTCGAGGGCGCCGACGAGGGCGAGGACGACAGCGCCGACCCGGAGCCGGAGGCGGCCGGCGCGGACGCGCGCTCGTGAGGCGCGCGAGCGCCGGTCAGAACCTCCCCGTCGTCGGAGCGCTCGCGCGGCGCTCGATCGTCCAGACCTTTCGCCGCCCGCAGTTCCTCGCGCCGATCCTGCTGTTTCCGACGCTGCTGCTGGCGATCAACACCGGCGGGGCCGGTCGCGCCGTCGACCTGCCCGCGTTCCCCGAGGTCGGCGGCTTCCTCGACTTCCAGCTCGCCGCCTCCACGCTCCAGGCGACGATGCTCGCCGCGGTCAGCGGCGGCGTCGCGCTGGCGCTCGACTTCGAGCTCGGCTTCAACGACCGGCTGCTGGCGGCGCCGATTCCGCGCTGGGTGATGATCGTCGGGCGGCTTGCGGGGACGGCCATCATGGGCGTCGTTGCGGCCGTGTGGTTCCTGGCGATCGGTCTGATCTTCGGCGCCGAGATCGTCGGCGGGCCGGCGGGCGCCCTGGTGGTGATCGCGCTGAGCGCGCTCGCGGCGGCGGCGTTCGGGGGGCTCGGCGCCGCGCTCGCGGTGCGAAGCGGCCAGGCGAGCGTCGTGCAGGGGACGTTCCCGCTCGCGTTCGTGATCCTGTTCCTCTCCTCCGCCTTCTTCCCGCAGGAGCTGATGCAGGAGCCCGCCGCGACGGCGGCCGCCTACAACCCGCTCAGCTTCATCGTCGAAGGGCTGCGCGAGCCGGTGCTCTACGGCGTCTCGGGAGAGGCGATCCTCCACGGGCTCGGCGGGGTCGCGATCGTCGGGATTGTCGGCGTGACGCTCACCGCGCTGGCGATGCGCGCCCGGCTGAGGGCCGCGTGACCGGCGCCGCGGGCCACCTCGACGCCGTCGGCGCGCTGATGCGGCGTGCACTCAACGAGCTGCTGAGGGTCCCCGGCGCGGCGATCCCGGGGGTCCTCGCGCCATCGCTGTTCATGCTCGGCCTGACCGGCGTCTTCGGCGAGCTGACGGAGCTCCAGGGCTTCGATACCGACAGCTTCCTGTCGTTCATCCTCCCGGTCAGTCTGGTCCAGGGCGCGACGTTCGCCGGCGCCGCCACCGGCGTCAACCTCGCGCGCGACATCGAGATCGGGTGGTTCGACCGACTGCTGGCGGCGCCGGTGCCGCGCCCGGCCCTGCTGGCGGGAATCGTGCTGTCGGCGAGCCTGCGCTCGCTCCTGCCGATCACCGGCGTGCTCGTGCTCGGGCTGGCGTTGGGCGCCAACTGGCCCGGCATCGACGGCCTCCTGGTGGCGGTCGGCCTCGGCTTCGCGTTCGCGTCGGTCGCGGCGTCCTGGACGGTTGGGCTGGCGCTGCGTTTCAAGACGCAGGCCGCCGCCCCGCTGATGCAGGCGAGCATGTTCGTGGCGGTGCTGTTCACGACCTCCTACGCGCCGCAGGAGGTCCTCACCGGCTGGCTCGCCACGGTCGCTCGCTACAACCCGGTCACCCGCGTCGTCGAGGGGGTCCGCCAGGGCTTCGTCGGCGAGGTGACGTGGTCCGAGACCTGGCCGGCGCTCGCGGTGCTCGTCGTCCTGCTCGCTCTGATGGTCGCGTTCGCCCTGCGCGGGCTTCGCCACGCGGGTGACTGAACGCCGGCGGGCACGTGCTGTGCCGCTCTGGGGTCCGTATACGACCCCTAAGCAGGACGGTGGCGCCGCTCCTGCCCTAAACGACCAGCGCGAGCCCGAACAGCGGCGCCGGCGCGGCGTGCTGAGGGTCATCGCACTCGAGATAGAGCCGCAGCCCCTGCTCGGGCGTCAGCGACACCGTCCGCTCGTGACCGCACTTGCGACAACGTGTGCGCGCCCGGTTGTCCCAGGGCTCGAGCTCGAGCGCCCACGCCACGTCCCCGGCGAGGCACACGCGGCAGGCAAGGCCCGCCGCGACGAGGCAGCTCGGATCGTCGCCACGGAAGGCGGCGGTCTCGGCGCGGCGCGGCTCGTCGAACTCGACCATGGGAAGAGCATCGTCGCGGCACGGCCGTGGAAACACGGCGGGGGCCGCCCAACCCTACGTTTGGGGGGTGGGGGCGGAAGCCCCGGTCGGTCAGTTCCTACCCGATCAGTTAGCGCTTTCCGGCACGCCGGCACTAACGGGTGCTGAACCGGCCGCAGAGCACTCGGGCGCGGCTGGTGCCGCACCCCGCGAGCTCGTGACCCCTCCTGTGACCGTTTTGCCGTGCAGTTCGTAACGAACGTGTCCGCGGGCGAGGCGGTGCGCGTTAGCGCGACGGACGTGGTGACCGAAGATCACCACATACGACCTTTTCGGTGACCACGTCCGGGGCTGGATCGCCGCGAAGTGAGGCTGAGTGCCATCCCTTTCGCAGCTCACCCCTCCGTGAAGCGGATCCGCAGGACGTCGCCGTCGGCCACCTCGTAGTCGCGGCCCTCGAGCCGCAGCGTGCCGCGGTCGCGCGCTCCGCCGTAGCCGCCAGCGTCGGCGAGCTCCTCCCAGGGCGCCACCTCGGCGCGGACGAACCCGCGCTGCATGTCGGTGTGCACCTGTCCGGCCGCCTCCCAAGCGGTCGTCCCGCGCTCGACGGCGTGCGCCCGCGCCTCGGTTCCGCGATCCGCGGTGAAGAACGACAGCAGTCGCAGCAGCGCGAACGCCTCGCGCACGAGCCGGTCGATCCCGGCGCCGGGGGCCCCGAGCTCGACGCGCATCGTCTCCGCCTCGGCCGCGTCGAGCTCCGCGAGCTCGGCCTCGATCCGCGCGGCGAGCGCCGTCGTGCGCGCGTCACCCCCGTGGGCGTGGCCCTCGAGCGCCGTCGGCGGGTCGGCCGGCCCGTCGTCGGCGACGTTCGCCACGTAAAGCACCGGCTTGGCGGTCAGGGGCTGGAGGCCCGCAAGGGCTGCGGGAGCGTCGGCGGGCGTGGGTACCGAGCGCACCGGCCTGCCGGCGCCGAGCGCCTCGACCACGGCGCGCAGCCACGACTCCTCCGCGACCGGGGCGCGCTCGCCGGACTTCGCCTGACGGGCGACCCGCTCGAGGCGGCGCTCGGCCTGCTCGAGGTCGGCGAGCAAAAGCTCCGCCTCAACCGTCTCGGCGTCGCGCACCGGGTCGACCGAGCCCTCGGGATGCGGCACCTCAGCATCCTCGTGCGCCCGCACCACATGGACGATCGCGTCCGTCTGGCGGATGTTCGCAAGAAAGCGGTTGCCCAGCCCCTCGCCCTCGTGCGCACCGCGGACGAGACCGGCGATGTCGTGGACCACGAGCGTCTCGTACACGACGGGCGCCGCGCCGACCGCGGCGGCGACGCGACCCAGGCGCTCGTCGCGCACCGGGACGACCGCGACGTTCGGCTCGACCGTCGTGAACGGGTAGCTCGCGGCCTGCGCGCCCGCGCGGGTGAGCGCGTTGAAGAGCGTGGTCTTGCCGGCGTTCGGCAGCCCGACGATCCCGACCCTCACGGGTGGGAGCGCCGGTAGTCGGTGACTCCCGCGCGCATCACGGCGCGTGGCCTCCGATCACGCTC
>JBPCMT010000121.1:0-15131 GCA_051001995.1 Thermoleophilaceae bacterium | reverse complement strand
TTCTCAGCCACGGCTCGCCGCCGTGACGCGCTCGCCGCGCCCGGACCGACCGCGCTGCCGGCGCCCGTTCGCGCCGGCCTCGAAGCGCTCGCGTGCCGCCTCGACGAAGTTGGGCCAGGCCGACGAGGGACCGACCGGCCGCGTGACCGCCTCCGGCCTGCCCGCCGGGAGATCGCCCACCAGCCCGCGCACGTCCGGGCGCCGGAGCTGCGCGGCCACCGTCCGCCGCGCCGTCGCGATCACCTCGTTGCGACGCGCGCGGCTCATCAGGTTGGGGCCGATCACCGCCATGTCCTCAGGCATAGGCTGGATCAGCACCACCTCGGTCCCGCGCTCGCGAAGGCGCTTGGTCTCACGGCCGAGCCGCCGGCCCGACGCCGCCCGCATCGCGCCCGCGGCTCGCTCGGCCGGATTCCAGCCGCGCGTCGGGTGAAGCGACGAGGTGGGGTTCAGGCAGATCACCAGGTCGAGCGACGAGTCGCGCAGGATGTCGAGGTTGGACGTCGAGTACATGCCGCCGTCGACGTAGCGGCGGCCGCCGATAGTCACCGGCCGGTAGAAGCCGGGGATCGCGCACGAGGCGGCCACGGCGTCGGCCAGCTCGGCCCGCGGCGCGCCGTCGCGGCCGAACGCGACGCGGCGGCCGGTGGCGTAGTCGCAGGCCACCACCCAGAGGCTCGGATGCGGCGCCCACCGTTCGCCGACCGCGCGCCGGACCGTGTCCTTGAGCGGCTCGGTGGAGATAATGCCGCGCGGCAGCCAGCCGGCGAAGAAGGCGGCCGGCGTGTGCCTGTCGGGCCGCCGGAGCGCCGACAGCGCCAGGCGCCAGGACCCCGGTCCGAGCGGCGGCAGCCCGCGGTCGAGCCGGAACACCGCCCCCGCGGCGCGGTCGGCCTCGCCGGCGGGGCGACCGCGCGCGTCGCTGACGCCGTCGAACGCCTCGCCCCCCGAGTGGGCGACCATGAACCACGGCGGTACGCCGGCGGCGCAGAGCGCCCCCATCATCGATCCCGCCGAGGTGCCGACGATGCGGTCGGCGCTACCCGGATCCCAGCCGGTCTCGGAGGCGACGGCGTCGAGCCCGCCGGTCAGCCAAGCGCCGCCCATGACGCCGCCCGCACCGAGAACGAGCCCGACCCTCACGCGCCGGATGCTTTCACAACCCGATCCGAGCGGCTCGGCAGCCGTATAGTCCGCGCGCCATGGGGCTGGCGGGGGCCGAGGAGATCAAGGACGTCAACGAGCGCTACCACGACGTGGCGGCGCCCGAGTACGACACCAAGTGGAGCGTCGCCTACGACGCGGCCAGCCAGGCGCGGGTGGTCGCGAAGCTCGGCCGGGCTCTCGGGGGGGCGTCCGGGCGCTTTGCGCACGGTCTCGAGATCGGCGCCGGGACCGGCTACTTCAGCCTCAACCTCCTCGCCGCCGGCGTCCTCGAGCGGGCCGTGGCCACCGACATCTCCCGGGGGATGCTCGAGCGCCTGGAGCGGAGCGCCGACGACCTGGGCCTGTCCGTGGAGACCCGTGAGGCGGAGGCCGCCGAGCTTCCGTTCGCCGATGCCAGCTTCGACCTCGTGCTCGGGCACGCCGTCCTGCACCACCTGCCCGACCTCGACGCGGCCTTCGCCGAGTTCCGCCGCGTCCTGCGTCCCGGCGGGACGCTCGCGTTCTGCGGCGAGCCCTCGCGCCATGGCGACCGCCTTGCCGCGGTGCCCAAGCGTGCCGCCGTGGCGGCGGCGCCGGCGTGGCGGCGGCTGATGCGCGCCTCCGCGGCGAACGGCTCCGCCCAGCCCGGAGAGCACCAGCTCGAGTGGCTCGTCGACGTGCACTCGTTCACGCCGGGCGGCCTCGCTCGGCTCGCCCGCCGGGCGGGCCTCGAGCGGGTCCGGGTTCGCGGGGAGGAGCTCGCCGCGAGCTGGTTCGGGTGGGCGAGCCGTACGCTCGAGGCGAGCGCCGAGCCGGCCGAGGTGCCGGCGCTCTGGCGCTGGTGCGCCTACGGCGGCTACCAGGCGCTTCGCGCGGTGGACCGGGCGCTGCTCGAGCCGTACCTCCCGCCGGCGCTCTTCTACAACCTGCTGCTGTCCGCTCGCGCGCCGGCGGAGGCCGTCTGACGTCCAGCGTGTCGGCCCCGGATCAGGCCGGTAGCCTGGACCCGATGCAGGACTCCCACGAGGCGTTCCCGCTCTTCCCGCTTGGGATCGTGGTCCTCCCGGGCGAGGTTGTCCCACTTCACGTCTTCGAGGACCGCTACAAGACGATGGTGGGAGAGTGCCTCGACGACGACAGCGAGTTCGGGATCGTCTGGGTCTCGGACGAGGGGCTGCGAGACGTCGGCTGCACGGTCGCGATCACCGAGGTCCTCGAGCGCATGGACGACGGGCGGATGAACATCCTCACGCGCGGCTCGTCGCCGTTCCGGCTCGTGCGGCGAATCGAGGACATGGTCTATCCGGCGGGCGACATCGACCTCCTCGACGACGCGGACGACGCCGGCACCGAGCCGGACGCCGACCCGGACGCCGACCCGGACGCCGGAGCCGCGGCGCGCGAGCGCTACGCGGAGCTGGTCGAGCGGGTGACGGACTCCCGCCCCGAGGAGGACGACCTCGCGGCGATGAGCGCCTACGCGATGGCGGCCACCGTGGAGCTCCCGCTCCAGGCCAAGCAGCGGCTGCTCGAGCTCCGCTCGGAGGGCGAGCGGCTGCACGCGGTGGGCGAGCTGCTCGGGGCGGCGATGAGGCGGCTCGACTACGTCGAGCGTGCGGGCGAGCGGGCGCGCTCGAACGGCAAGGTGCGCGGCTAGCTCAGCAGAGGTCGTCGCGCAGCTGTTGTGCCAGCAGGGCGGCGCGCGGGAGGATCGCCGGCAGGTCGGGGGCGCCCTCGGTCCAGCTGACCGCCCCGAACTGCGTTCGCGCCACGTAGCTCCGCCGGTCCGGCGCACTCGGAGCCTCGAAGGACTCCCCCTCCCCGGCCACTCCCCCCAGCTCGCGCTCCACCTCGCGCGCCTCGATCAGACGCTCGCTGGGTATCGGCTCGAGCGCCCCGTCGTCGCAGCTGCCGCGGCCGTCCTGGGTCACGGTGAGCCGCACCGGCTCGCCCTCGAATCCGCCCCCGACCTCGAGCGCGATCAGGTCGCCGGCCGTACCGCCGCAAGCCGCCGGAACCAGCGCCGCCACGGACGCGATCGCGGCTGCGGCGCCCCTCATGCGACGACCAGCGACACGCCGCCGCGCCGCGGGTCGCCGCCGCCGGAGACGGTCCCCGTGGCGGCATCGCGGGCCACGGCCTGCACGCCGCCGAAGAAGAGGTTGCGCTCAGTCCAGCGTTGGACCGCGTACCCCTCGTCTCGAAGCGCTTCGAGCGCCCTGGGATCGACGCCGGGCTCGGCCTCCACGAGGTCGGCCTCGAGGTGGACGCGGTCCCGCCCCACGGCCTCCTCGGCGCTCAGCCCGTCGTCCACGACACCGACGATCGTCTGGAGGATCGCCGACCGGATCCGGTTCGAGCCGGCCGATCCGAGCGCCAGCTCGGGCTGGCCGTCGCGAAGCACGACCGTCGGGGCCATCATGCTCGGAATCCGCCGCCCGGGCTCGTGGCGATGATGTCCGAGCGGGTTGAGGTCCTCCTCGCCGAGCATGTTGTTGAGGTGCATCCCGGTCTCGGGCACGACGACGCCCGAGCACGATCCGTTCGAGCAGGTCACCGACGCGCAGGCGCCGTCGGCATCGAGCACCGAGAGGTGGGTGGTCGAGCCAAGGCCTCCGCCGGTGGATCCGGAGGCTTCCGCGCGGGGGGCCGATCCGAGCCGGCCTCGGACCTCCATCGCCGCCGAGTCCATCGCCTCCTTGGCGAGCAGCCGCTCGAGGTAGCCCTCGGAGTGCAGCGCGGAGGAGAACTCCTCCGTCCGCTCGCGGTTGGCCCGCTCCATCACCCGCACGAGCGCCCTGACGTCGAGCCCGCCACCGGAGGGGCGCGGCAGCCGCTCGAGTAGATCCAGGGCGTAGGCGATCAGGATGCCCCCCGATGAGGGCGGGGGGTTGGTCAGCACCTCGCGGCCGCGATAGCGCGCCCGCGCCGGCGAGCGCTCGACGACCTCGTAGGCGACCAGGTCCTCGCGCGTGAGGAGGCCACCGTGGTCCAGCACCCACTCGCTCGCCGCCGCCGCGACGTCGCCTTCGTACAGAAAGCGCGGCCCCTCGGCGCCGAGCCGGTCGAGCAGGTCGCCGAGCTCGGGGATCCGGATCCACTCTCCCGCGCGGAGCAGCCGGCCGTTGGGAGCGTAGATCGCGCGCGCCTCGGGCGTGGATGTGAGGATCGGCCCGAGGACCTCAAGCACGTACGCCCCCCTGGGCGAGATCTGGATCCCGTCGCGCGCGGCACGCGCCGGCCGCATCACGAGCCCGTCGAGCGCGACGGTGCCGAAGCGGGCGAGCGCCTCGCACAGCCCGAGCGGCGTCCCGTACACGCCGCAGGATGCGGCGCCGATGTGGAAGCGTTGCGCGGCATCGTCGGAGAAGCGGATCTCGATCGGCTGCAACTCCGCAGGCCGTGCATCCGGGCGCCCGCGCCCGGGCGCCGCGACGAAGAAGTCGAGCAGGTGGTCTTCCCCGCCGGCCGTGTGGACGAGCATGAAGCCGCCGGCGCCCGGCCCGGTCAACGGCGACTCGGCGACGAACGACATCAGCACCGCGGCAACCGCCGCGTCCACGGCGTTGCCCCCGTCGCGGAGGACGTCCGCCGCCACGTCCGCCGTCAACGGATGGCCGGCTGCGACGACCCCTCGCACGGCGCCGATGCTACGCGCTGGGGACCGAGGGCCCCCGCATGCCTCCCCGGCGGTCCGGCGGTCTCGCGGTCCGGCGCCCCGACGGCGTGACTAGTCGGTCCCTCGCGAATGGTCAGTTCGGATGAGCACCTCTTCTGACCATTCTCAGAGCAATGACGCAACGCAGCTCGCGCCCCAGCGGTCAACATCAGGGAAGCCGGCGAGCGAAAACCGAGCCCGCCGAGGAAGCAGGGAGCGACGCATGCTCCGCACGCGAGCGACCCAGGGAGCGCAGCGACCGGTCGGCGCCGCTAGGCGCCGCGTCGGCGGGCGACGGTTTGCAGCCGACGGTTGCAGCCGTCAGGCGCGCGGGATGAACTCTGGGATGTCGATCTCCCCGAGCCCATCGGACACTCGCGACGCGCGGGCCGCGCTCGGAGCGGGACTGGCTGTTCGCGGCGTGCGGATCACGCGCGGCTCGCGGTCGGCCTCGCGCGCCGCTTCGCGGGCGGGGCGGTCACGCCGGGCGCTCCGGTCGACCCCCATCGCGGAGCCGGCCGCACGCCCACCCTCCGAGCGCCTCTGCGCCGGGCGCTCGCCGTAGCCTGTGGCCACGACCGTGATCCAGACCTGGTCCTCGAGCTTCTCGTCGACCATCGCGCCAAAGATGATGTTCGACTGTGGGTGGGCTACCTCGGCCACCGCTCGTGCCGCCTCGTTGACCTCCCACAGCGATAGGTCGGTGCCGCCGGTGATCGAAAGGAGGATCGCGCGGGCACCCTCGACGGAGGTGTCGAGCAGCGGCGACGCGACCGCGCGGGCCGCCGCGTCCATCGCGCGGTGCTCCCCGGTGCCCATGCCGATCCCAAGCAGCGCCTGGCCGGCGTCGGACATGATCGTCCGCACATCGGCGAAGTCCAGGTTGATGAGCCCCGGAAGCGTGATCAGGTCCGAGATGCCCTGCACGCCCTGGCGCAGGACGTCGTCGGCCATACGGAAGGCGTCGACCATCGACGTCTGGCGGTCGAGGACCGTCAGGAGGCGCGAGTTCGGGATGACGATCAGAGTGTCGACCTCGTCGGCGAGCTCCTCCACGCCGCGTTCCGCCTGCTCCGACCGGCGCGTGCCCTCGAAGCCGAATGGCTTGGTGACGATCCCCACGGCCAGCGCGCCGACCTCGCGCGCGATCCGTGCCACCACCGGGGCCGCCCCGGTACCGGTCCCGCCGCCTTCACCGGCGGCGATGAACACCATGTCCGAGCCCTTGACCGCCGCCTTGATGCGGTCGAAGTCCTCGATCGCCGACTGGCGCCCGAGCTCCGGGTTCGAGCCGGAGCCGAGCCCGCGCGTGAGCTCCGAGCCGATGTGGATCGTCGTCTGGGCGCTCGACCCCTGCAACGACTGGAGGTCGGTGTTGACAGCCACGAAGTCGATGCCCTCGACCTCGGCCTCGAGCATCCGCTCGACGGCGTTGACGCCCGCCCCGCCCACGCCCACGACCCGCAGCACCGGCTCGAGCACCGGCGGCCGGCCGACGGCCATGCTGGGCTCCTCGCGACCGTAGCGCGGGCGCTCGGGCTCGATCGCCACCGAGCTCGGGCGCTCGAGGATGTTCTCGGGGATGTCCGGGGAGAAGGCCGTGCGCAGGCGCTCCTTGGGGCCGCGCACGACCGGGGCCTCGGCCGGCTCCACTTCCGGCTCCGCGGGCCCGCTCGACGGCTGCTCGGGCGCCGCGGGACGCGGCCGCTCGGCGAAGTCGACGGCGTCATCGGCCTGCTCCTCGCGCGGGCGGGCGCCGGCCTCCTCCTTCGGCTCCTCACCGCCGGCCCCGTGCCCGTCGGTGCGGCGGAACAGGTCCGCCAGCGGCCCCTCCCGCATGCTCGCTCGCTTACCGCTTGCCATGTTCGAGGACCTCCTTAGCCAGCTCACGGTAGGCGTACGCCGCCTTGCCGTCCGGGTCGTACTTGAGCACCGACATTCCCTTCACCGGCGCCTCCGCGTAACGGACCGTCTTTTTGATCCGCGATGCGAACACCCGGTCTCCAAAGTTCTCCTCGAGCAGCTCGATCGCCTCCTTGGCGTGGATCGTCCGCGAGTCGACGAGGGTCGGCAGGATGCCCTCGATGTCCACGTCCGGGTTGAGGTTCTCCTTGATCATGGACAGCGTGTTCTGAAGCTGGATCAGGCCACGCATCGAGAGATACTCGCACTGGACGGGGACGATCACCTTCCGCGCGGCGGTCAGCGCGTTGATCGTCAGCAGTCCGAGGCTCGGCGGCGTGTCGATGCAGACGAAGTCGAACTCCTCCATCACCGGCGCGAGCGCCTTTTGCAGCGAGCGCTCGCGGCCGATCTGGGTGGACATCGCGATCTCGGCCCCGGCGAGATCGATCGACGCGCAGGCCACCTCGACCTCGCGCTCGCGGATCACGTCCCGGATCGGGATGTGGTTGACGAGCACGTCGTACATCGAGAGCTCGAGCGAGTCCGGATCAATGCCCTGGCTCATCGTGAGGTTCGCCTGCGGGTCGAGGTCCACGCACAGCGCACGGTGACCCGACTCGACGAAGGCGGCGGCGAGGTTGAGGGTCGTGGTCGTCTTCGCGACGCCGCCCTTCTGGTTGGCGAACGCGATCACCTCCGCCTTCTTCGCTGGCGTCGTCACTGGAGGCTCCGGGGTCTCGGGGAGGGAGGGCCGCTCGTCGTCGCGCGCGGCGTGTCTGCGGTCGAACAAGCCCATGTCGAGGTGCCTATTCGCACGAGCGCGCACGAATCCTTCCCGCGAAGCGTGCGGGGGCGGGTCCGCGCGGGGCGTGGGCGCCGAGCCGCATAGGCTTCTCGCCGCGGCCGCGGACAGCGCCGCTTGCTCCATGGCGCACGTCCTCGACAAGCGGCTCCTCTTCGTCACCGGCAAGGGCGGCGTCGGCAAGTCCACGGTGGCGGCGGCGCTCGGCCTCCTGGCGGCGCGGCGCGGCAAGCGCGTCATCCTCTGCGAGCTCGCCCAGCAGGAGCGTGCGTCGCGGGTGTTCCGTGACGAGGGGATCGGCTTCGAGGAGACCGAGCTGGCTTCCGGCCTGGCGGGGATCTCGATCGATCCGCAGCGCGCGATGGAAGAGTACCTGAGAACCCAGGTGGGAAGCCGCGCGCTGTTCCGCCTTCTGTTCGAGAACCGCATCTTTCAGTACTTCACCGCCGCCGCCCCGGGAGTCAGGGAAATCGTCTCGATCGGCAAGGTCTGGGAGCTCGCGCAGCTCGAGCGCCCGTGGACGAAGAAGTCCAGTCGCTACGACCTCGTCGTGGTCGACGCGCCGGCGACCGGCCATGGGCTCGGGATCCTCCGCGCGCCCCGCACCATGCGAGACATCGCCCGCGTCGGACCGATCCGCCGCCAGGCCGATCGGATCGACACCTTCATCCGCGACTCTCGCCAGACGGGGATCGTCACGGTCGCGCTTCCCGAGGAGATGCCGGTCACTGAGACGATCGAGTTCCGGGTCCGGCTGCTCGACGAGATGAAGATGGCGGTCGACGCATTCGTCATCAACGGGCTCTATCCCGAGCGGTTCAGCGGCAAGGAGGCGCGAGCAATGACCAGCGCGGAGGCCACGTCGGGGAGCGACGGCTCGCTCGCACGGCCGGCAATGCGCGCCGCGCTGGCCGAGCATCACCGTGCGCGCACCCAGCGCTCCCAGGTGCGCCGGCTGCGCAAGGAGGTCGACGGTGCGGTCACGCTGCCGTACCTCTTCGAGCCGGAGCTGGGGCTGGCGGAGGTCGAGCGCCTGTCGCACGAGCTCGAGCGGCGGCTGTGAGCCCGGCGACCTCGAACGTCGCCGACGTGCTCGCCGGCAAGAGCATCTGCGTTTGCGCGGGGGCGGGCGGCGTCGGCAAGACAACCGTGGCCGCGGCGATCGCGGCAGGCATGGCCGCGCGCGGGAAGCGGGTCGTGGTGGTGACGATCGACCCCGCCCGGCGGCTCGCGACCTCGCTCGGCATCCCGGACCTCGGCAACGAGGAGCGGCTCGTCGAACCCCAGCGCCTCGAGGCCGCGGGACTAGCGCCAAACGGAGAGCTCTGGGCGATGATGCTCGACCCCAAGCGGACGTTCGACGAGCTGGTCGAGCGGCGAGCCCCCGACGCCGCGACGCGCGACGCCGTCCTCTCCAATCGGATCTACCAGGAGCTGTCGAACGCGGTGGCCGGCTCGCAGGAGTACATGGCGATGGAGAAGCTCTACGAGCTCCACGAGGAGGGTGGTTACGACCTGCTCGTGCTCGACACGCCGCCGAGCCGAAACGCGCTCGACTTCCTCGATGCGCCGGAGCGGCTCGCCCGCTTCATCGACTCGCGCTCGCTCCAGTTCTTCCTCGCGCCCGGCAGGCGCGGGCTGCGCATCCTCGGTCGCGGCACCGGCGTCCTCTTCGGGGTCTTAAAGCGGGTGACCGGCATCGACCTGTTGGCGGACCTGTCCGACTTCTTTCAGAGCTTCGGCGACATGGCCGAGGGCTTCACCGAGCGGGCGAACCGGGTCAACCAACTCCTGACCTCACGCGCCGCGACGTTCCTGCTGGTCACGAGCCCGCAGAGCGAGTCGATGGAGGAGGCGGAGCTCTTCCGCAGCCGGCTGCTCGACGACGGCATGCCCTTCGGCGGCGCGGTCGTCAACCGCGTGCACGACCTCGGGCTGGCGGCGGACGGTGACGCCAAGGCGGGGGGCGACGCGGGCGAGCACGCCGATCTCGAGCGCGAGCTGGCCGGCGCGCTCGGGGACTCCCTCGCCGCCAAGGTCGTGCGCAACTTCGAGGACTACCGCGCGCTCGCCACCCACGACCGGGCGAGCGTCGAGCGCCTGCGCGACCGGCTCGGCCGCGGCGAGTCCCTGATCCTCGTGCCCTACCTCGACGAGGACGTCCACGACCTGGCGGGCCTCGCAGCGGTCGGCGAGCACCTCTTCCCGGCCTGAACGGTCGCTCAGCCGGCGGCGTCGAGGGTGAGCAGCGTGACGTCGTCGAAGAAGTCGGCGGGCAGGGGCCCTGAGAGCGGGCGCCCTCCGGCGCCGCGCGCGAACGCCTTCCAGGCCGGCTTCGGCCGCTCGTCGCTCGTGAACAGGCCGGCGTTGTCGTACCAGCAGCCGCCGACCTTGGAGCAGCCGACGTCGGGGTCCTGCCAGCGAAAGAAGATCACCGTGCCGAGCTTGTACTCGGCCGCGCGCTCGCGGAGCATCGCGATCGTGTCGCGCGTCAGCCGCGCCTGCGAGTCGAGGTCCTTCACCAGGTAGTGGTCGATCCCGGTCGAGCTCCAGCCGAGCTCGGTTATCCACAGCGGCTTCTCCTCGTCGCCGTTGCGCCGCATCACGGCGCGCAGGCGGGCCAGCCGTCGATCGACGCCGCCAACGCTTCCGGCGTACGGATGGGCGGCCACGACGTCGAACGCCGCCTCGATCCCCGGCACCTCGTAGACGTCGGCGAGGAACTCGTCCGCCGGGATCGGCCTGCTCCCGCGCGGCTCGGGCATTCCCGCGAACACCACCTTCGCACGCGGGTCGGCCTCGTGGATCGCCCCGCCGATCAGCTTCAGCAGCGCCGCGTACTCCTGCGCGTCGGGGTCGCCCTCGGTCCAGAACGAGGCCAGGTTCGGCTCGTTCCAGACCTCCCAGGCCTCGATCGGCTCATAGGGCACGAACGGGTTCTCCCTCCAGAACTCCCCGCCGGGCCCGTAGCGCTCGACCGCCGCCCGCGCGTAGCGGGCGAAGAGAGCTTTGCCGAGCGGCGTGGTCGGCGGTGCCGCTCCACGCGGGGCGACGAATTGCGGGGAGCCGATCAGCACCGGCAGGATCGACACCCCGGCGGCCGCCGCGCGCGCGACCAGCGCGTCGTACTCGCTCCAGTCGTAGAAGGGAAGAGGGGTGCGCTGCACCTTCGACCACATGAAGGTGGTGCGGATGACCTCGCCGCCGGCGGCGCGCAGGCGGCGCAGCTCGAGCTCGTTGAACGGTTCCGCGAAGACGTAGGTGCCGAAGTCGAGCTGGCCCGTCGGCGGGGCAGGCGGAGCGAAGAGACTGGCGGACGCGGGCGGCGAAAGCGCGGCGACGAACGCGACCGCGATGACGCCGGCGACCGTAACCGGCCGTCGGCGGCTTCGCCTTGGCGCGCCAGCATGGCTCATCCTCGAAACGATGCTAGCCACGCGCCGCCCCCTGGACGCCGGGTCCCGGCGAGCCGGTCCGAGCGCCCCCGACCGTGCCGGCGAGCCCGAACCGCTCGCCGTCAGCTCGGGGAGGCGACCGCGCGCGCGTCGTGGACGCGGAGCTCCGCGTCGAGCTCGGACTCGTACGCCGTCGCGGCCAGGATCTCGTCCGCAACGCGGCGCAGGTCGGGCTCGAGGTAGCCGCAGAGCACGTCGCGCAGCAGCGCCCTGAGGTGCCGCTCGGCCTCGCGCACGACGCCCCGCGGGGACTCCAACGCCGGCCCGCCGCCGTGGATCACCTGGCGCTCGAGCGTGAAAGCGAGCCGCACGCGGCCTTCGGCGTCGGGGCGGTCGGCGGCCGGCGCGCAGAGGGCGGCGAGCCGGCCGGCGATGGCCGGCTCGAGCCCGTTCCCGGCGTCGCCCACCAGAGCGCGCAACCCGAGGAGGTAGTCCGACAGGGCCTCGACCTCGAGCCCACGCTCGCACCCCATCTCGAAGCGATCGAGCGCCCACCCCACGGTCGCGTCATGGCGCGACAGCGTGAGCACCTCGAGCAGGTCACGCAGCTCCTGCTCGTCGGCCGCCCGCAGTTCCCAGGATTCCGCCCGTGCCCGCGCGGACACGCCGAGCGCCACCGGGTGCCACGCGCCCTCGCCCGCGCGCGCCCAGGCAAGGGGACCGAGCGCCGTCCCACCCGCGCCGCACAGCCGCAGCGCGGTAAGGACGCGCCGGAAGCGCGGGCGCGCCGTGTCGACCGGGAGCCGCGCGCCGGGGCGGACCTCGCGCTCGAGCAGGCAGAAGACGTCGAGCGGATCCGACTCCGGCTCGATCGCGTCCCCCGCGTCGTCGGCTTCCGCGGTGCGCTCCGACGCCCGCACGGCGCCCTCGATCGCGGCCGGCGGCGCCCCGGCCGCGGATCGGCGCGCCAGGAAGAGTCCGTCGCCGAGGTCCACGCGCGCGGACGCGATCCTCACGCCGTGAAGCGGCGCGACGACCCTCGCCTCGACGGCGGCGTCGGCCAGCGTCGCGTCGATCTCGGCGTGCAGCCGGCCAAAGCGTTCCTCCGGCATGTCGAAGCTCGTCGCCTCGTCGAAGAGGCGTTCCATCAGGTCGCGCAGGGCGACGTCGGGGTCGCTCCCGGACAGGCCGCGGTGGCGCAGGTAGGGCCCGGCCGCGTGCGCGCCGAGGAGGCGCACGGCGCGCCGGTAGGGGTCGAGCCCCCGCGCCAGCGGCCAGCGCTCCGCCACGAACGCGGCGGTGAGCGGCCGGTAGCGGTAGAGGACCGGCCCGCCCTCGGAGCCGCCGCCCGCCTCGAGCACCTCGAACGGCAGGTCCGCGCCGCCGTCCAGCTCGCGTCTGATCAGCGCCCCGACCTCACGGCCGAGGTCGCGCAGCGCGTCGCACAGGGCACGATTGTGCATGGCCGCGACTTCGCCGCGTCGCGGGAAGCTCCTGCCCTGGGCCGTGACCTAGGCGGCGCGGGCGGGTGCGTCGTCGGTACCCGACAGCCACTCCCGCCCGAAGCGGCGCATGTCCTCGACGAGCGGCAGGAGCGCGCGACCCTTGGCGGTGAGCGCGTACTCGACGCGCGGCGGCACCTCGGAATAGGTACTGCGCTCGACGATGCCGTGCTCCTCGAGCGCCCGCAGCCTGAGCGAGAGCGTGCGCGGGCTGATGCCCGTCAGCGATCGCTCGAGCTCGCAGAAACGGCTGCGCCCCTCGGCGAGGTCGCGGATGACGAGAATCGTCCACTTGGCACAGACGAGCTCGGCGGTCGCGCAGACGGGGCAGACGCCGCCCTCCTCGACTCGCGCGGGTTCGGGAATCTCGGTCGCGGTGGCCATCTCTGTGCCCGATTCTACCGCAATGCTTCACGAAATGAAGCGGCTATCCCCGCCGCGCCGAGGCGGGGATCGCCGCCCCGCCCGCCGATCGCGCGGCGCCTCTACTGGCCGAGCTGGCTCAGCAGGCCGCCACCGCCCGACTGCCCGCCTCCGGCCGGCGTGGCGCTCTTGACGAGGCCCTCGCTCGGCTGCACCAGCACCCAGCCGACGCCGGAGAACCCCATCTGGATCGTCTCGCCCGAGCCGCGGCCGATCAGCGTCTTCATGTTCACGTCCGACTTCACGTGCGTCTGGATCCCGCTCGACCACGTGATCGCCGCCTGGGGATCGCAGAAGGTGGGCGCCTCACCGGTCGAGAGCAGCACCGGTGGGCCGTTGGAGATGATCGCCACCCAGCCGGTGCCCGCCAGCGACATGTTGAAGAGGCCGCCCGCCATGGCCCCCGCGAAGCCGCCCTCCACCTTTTTGATGTCCCAGTCGATGCCGGCGTCGAAGGCCAGGACGTTCTGGCCGTTGCAGGTGACCTGGTCGTTCTCGAGCTTGATCAGGTGAATGTCCTGGGCGAGGTCCGCCAGGAACACCTCACCGGTGCCCGAGATCTTCATCAGCTGGGTGCCCTCGCCCGTCATCTGCTTCTTGATGAAGCGACCGACGCCCCCGCTGCCCGCGTGCTCGAAGGCCACGTCGCCCTGGTAGGCGACCATCGCGCCGAGCTTCGACTGGACCGTGATCTGGTTGAGGGAGACCTTCAGGAGCTTCGAGTTCTGAAGCGAGAAGGCCTCCTGCGACTGAGTCTCCTGGTATTCGGCAAGCGTGCTCTGCACGTGTCCTCCGTTCTCTGCGGTCGAGTGCGTGTTGGGCCGACACCCTCGCCCGGCCGCCCGGCCGTGTCAAGGCACCGCGGCGACTCCCATCCGCATCCGACCGATGAGAACGACTCTCATCGGCGGAGTGCGATGTGTCTTTTGCCGAGTGGTCTCACAACAAGTCTTTCGAAGAGACCATTCGGCGCAAGGGATGCGCCCGCGCGAGAACGCGAACGATTCTCATCGCGCGGGTGGCTCGGCTACGCGGGAGTGACGCCTTAAGCGACTTCGCGGAGCTTCTGAGCCTCGGCCAGCGACTGGAGCTTCTTGAGCGACTGGTTCTCGATCTGGCGGATGCGCTCGCGCGTGACGTTGAAGGTACGGCCGACCTCGTCGAGCGTCCGCGGGTGCTCGCCGCCGAGGCCATAGCGCAGCTCGAGCACGCGGCGCTCGCGGTAGGAGAGGTTCTCGAGCGCCTCGCGCAGGGCCTCCTTGGTCAGTATCTCTGCGGCCCGCTCGTACGGGGACTCCGCGCGCTCGTCGGCGATGAACTGCCCGAACTCGGACTCCTCCTCGTCGCCGACGGGCTTCTCGAGCGAGACCGGCGCCTGAGCGGATCGCTTGATCGAGTCGACCTCCTCGGGATCGATGCCCGTGTGGTGGGCGATCTCCTCCGGGGTCGGCTCGCGGCCGAGCTCGGTGACGAGCTTGCGCTCGGCACGGCCGATCTTGTTCAGCTTCTCGACGACGTGGACGGGGATCCTGATCGTTCGCGCCTTGTCGGCGAGCGCGCGGGCGATCGCCTGGCGGATCCACCAGGTCGCATAGGTCGAGAACTTGAAGCCCTTGCGGTAGTCGAACTTCTCGGCCGCGCGGACGAGGCCGAGCGTGCCCTCCTGGATCAGGTCGAGGAACGGCAGGCCCTGGTTGCGGTAGTTCTTCGCGATCGACACGACGAGCCGGAGGTTCGACTCGACCATCTTCTGCTTGGCGTCGAGATCGCCACGCTCGATCCGCTTGGCCAGGTCCACCTCCTCCTGCGCGGTCAGGAGCCGCACCTTCCCGATGTCCTTCAGGAAGAGCTGGAGCGAGTCGGTGGTTATGTCCGCCTTCAGCTCGATCTGAGCCTTCGGCTTGCGGCGGCGACTCTTCGCATCCGGAGCACGCTCCTCCTGCTGCGCGATCGCGGCCGGATCGACGTCCTCGACCAGCTCGATCTCGGCCTTCTCGAGGTACCCGTGCAGATCCTCGACGTCGCCCTCGTCGAGCTCCACCTCCGCAAGCGCAGTGGCGACCTCCGCGTACGTGAGCACGCCGGCCTGCTGGCCCTTGGTTACGAGGAGCTTGACCTCCTCGAGCTCCTGAAGCTCTGTCACTGACATAGCGTTCTCGCTGATTCCTAGAGCGTTGAGAGGTTTGGGAGACGGATGGCCGCGCGCATCGCAGGCCATTCAAGCAGCCGCTCGAGTGTAGTCACTACACTTAGTGAAGTCAACGACAAGATTCGGCGGTCCCGCCGGTTCGCCCTAAAGT
>JBPCMT010000120.1:0-23680 GCA_051001995.1 Thermoleophilaceae bacterium | reverse complement strand
GGTCAAGACCGACCGCGCCCGAAAGGAGCTCGGCTGGCGGCCGAAGCACTCCACGCGCGCGACGCTGCGCGAGCTGGTCGAGGGCCACCGCGCCGAGCAGCGGGCGCGCTGAGCGGCGCCGACGCGGTGCACACGCCGCGTTACGCCGCCTCGGCCAGGTCCGCCCGCCCGGCCTCCTCGAGCATCCTGCGATAGCG
Organism: Thermoleophilaceae bacterium; assembly: GCA_051001995.1. Classification (GTDB taxonomy): domain Bacteria; phylum Actinomycetota; class Thermoleophilia; order Solirubrobacterales; family Thermoleophilaceae; genus CAWEHQ01. The sequence continues at coordinate 23,483 of JBPCMT010000120.1, read as the reverse complement.
CGGGAAGACCGGCTTGACGAGCGGAACCAGCTTCAGGATCTTCGTCACCGGTCCGTTGGCCTTGATCTGCCCGCGCGACATCGCGCGCGTGACGCTCAGCCTGCCGAGCCAGAAGCGGTGTGCCGTGTCGGCCTCCATCGTCATCACGACCTCGGGCTCGAGGTCGGTGTCGCCGAGGTCCACGCGCCGCTCCTCCCCCTCGACCATCTTGACCGTGACCTGCGACTCGGGCTCCGAGTATCGGTACTGGACGATCGTGTCGGCGCGCTGGAACTTCTCCCCCAGCTCCTCGTCCGCGACGATGTCCTCGAACATCCTGCCGATGTAGCGATAGACCTCGTCGGCGTCCTGGAAGTACCCCATACAGCGACCTCCCCTCGTAGACGACCTAGGTTGCGACGGCCTTGTAGTAGCGCACCGCGAGACCGGTCAGGAGCGTCTGGAAGCACTCCTCGAGCGACATGTCGTTCTCCTCGGCGTAGCCGCGCAGGCCCGCGCGCTCGATCGCGTCGCTGCGCGTGATCACCTCGTCGACGAGCGCGGGATGCTGGTCCGAGAAGAAGGCCCCCATCGAGTAGAGGTTCGTGTCCATCAGCGACTCGAGGAACGCATCGCCGGAGTCGCCGCTCGTCGCGGCGCGGCCGCGCCGGGACGCCGCCGTTGCCTCCTTCTCGGTGGCCATCGGGCGGAGATTACTGCCCGTCCGCCCGCCGTCGGCTGTATGTTTCCGCTCGTCGTCGGGCGCGACCGACGCGACTGCCCGCGGCATCGAGATCCGATGAAGCTCACCCGCACACTGCCCACCCTGCTCGCCGTCGCAGCGCTCGTCGCCGGCTGCGGGGGCGGCGACGAGGAGGAGAGCTCCTCGTCCTCCGAGCCGGCGGAGGTCCAGGCGGGCGCCGAGACCAACGAGACCTTCTCCGAGGAGGGCTTTGACATCACGTTCGAGTACCCCGAGGACTTCGAGGACATCGCCGGTCTCACCTTCGAGAGCGAGGCCGGCGCGGAGGCCGGCGCCACGACCGCCGTCGGACTCGACGGGACCAACCTCATCGCGGTCCAGCGCTTCGACCTGACCACCGAGATCACAGACCAGAACTTCGACCAGGTCAAGCCGGGGATCGACCAGCTGTTCAGCCAGGTCGCCGGAGAGCAGGTGAGCGGGCAGGAAACAGAGGTCGCGGGTCTGCCGGCGCTCGAGTACGAGGTCACGATCGACCAGGCCGAGGACATCCAGACGCGCGCGGTGGCGATCTTCGACAGCGACACCGAGTACCTGCTCAACTGCCAGGCGGGCGCGGAGCAGCGCGAGCTGATCCTGGCCGCCTGCGACCTCGCGCTCGAGACGTACGAGCCTCAGTAGCGCTCGGCGGGCTTCGCGCAGCTGGACGTGGCAAGCCCGGACTCAGCCGCACCAGGAGGCGCCACCGCCGACCGCGACGCGATCGTCGCCTACCTCGACGACCTGCTCGACGCGGGCTCGTTCGAGGACTACGGGCCGAACGGCCTCCAGGTGCCCGGGGCCCGCGAGGTGGGCCTCGTGGTCACGGGCGTCTCGGCGCACCGGGAGCTGTTCGAGCGGGCTGAGAGCGCGGGCGCCGACCTCGTCCTCTGCCATCACGGCATCATCTGGGGCGGCGGGCCCGCGGTCGTCACCGACCAGCTGAGGGCGAGGCTCGAGGTGCTGTTTCGCTCGGACGCGTCGCTGGCCGCGTACCACCTTCCGCTCGACGCGCACCCGACGATCGGGAACAACGCGCTGCTGTGCGAGGCGCTCGGTCTCGACCGCTCCGAGTCGTTCGGCTCCGCGCGCGGACGCCCGATCGGCATCGTGGGGCGCTCGGGCCGCGGCGTCGCGGCCGCGGAGCTCATCGAGCGCTGCCAGACGGTGACCGGCCGCGAGCCGCTCGTGGTCGGCCGCGGGCCTGAGGTCGTCAGGAGCGTCGGGATCGTGTCGGGCGCCGGGGCGTCGATGCTCGACGAGGCGGTCGCGCTGGGCCTCGACGCGTTCGTCACCGGAGAGCCGGCCGAGCGCGTCACGGCGGACGCCCGCGAGGCCGCGGTGCACTTCATCGCCGCGGGCCACCACGCGACCGAGACCTTCGGCATCCGCCGCGCCGGCGAGCTGGTGGCGGAGCGATTCGGCGTCGAGCACCGCTTCATCGACGTGCCGAACCCGATCTGAGTGCTTGCCTCGGTCGCACGAGCGGCGACGCGACCGGTTCCACCCAAATTGCGGCGATCGCTCCCACCCGTCGGGGCCAAGCGGTAAAACTTGCGATGCGATCCGCGCAACGGAGAGGAGAGGGGCACGCATATGGCGATTCACCTGACGCCCACCGAGCTGGCACGTGAGGCCGGGATGCACCGGCGCGAAGTGATCACGAAGTGCATGCAGCTCGGGGTGCCGATCTTCGAGGGGAGGATCGACAAGACACTGTTCCTCAGCTCGCTTCAGGCGTCCCGCCGGGGCCAGCCGGCGAAGGTCTAGCGCCGCGCCAAGCGGCCGGAGGCGCACCGCGGGCGCCGGTCGGCTTAGAATCCGTCGCTCCAAGACGGCTCTAGGAGGAGAGATGGAAGCGACTACCGTGACCGCGACGGAGGCGAGCACCGACTCGCGGACGATGGCCGACATGCTGCCGCTCGCCGCCGCCCGAGGCGGCTCGGCGCCCGCGCTCAAGCACAAGGTGGGCGACGAGTGGCGGGAGGTGAGCTACGAGCAGCTCGGCGAGGCCGTCAAGGAGATCGCGCTCGGCCTGATCGACCTCGGCGTCGAGAAGGGCGAGCGCGTGGCGATCCTCAGCAACACCCGGCCGGAGTGGACGTTCGCCAACTTCGGCATCCTGAGCTCGGGCGGGACGTCGGTGTCCGTCTACCAGACGAACTCCGCCGAGGAGTGCCACTACGTCCTGGACCACTCGGAGTCGCGCGCGGTGTTCGTGGAGGACGCCGAGCAGCTGGCGAAGGTCCGCAAGGTCGAGGGCGACCTACCGCACCTCGAGCACATCGTCGTGATGGAGGCGGAGGACGCCGACGGTCCGAACGCGCTGTCGCTCGACGAGCTGCGCGAGCGCGGTCGCGCCCGCGACGACGCCGACCTCGAGCAGCGCGTGGAGAGCGTCACGCCCGACGACACCTGCGTGTTCATGTACACGTCGGGGACCACGGGGCCACCCAAGGGCTGCATCCTCACCCACGGCAACTATCGCCAGGTGACCTCGATGGCCGAGCAGCAGGGCGCCGTCGCTCCGGGGGACTCCGTCTACCTGTTCCTCCCCCTCGCCCACGCCTTCGCGCTGCTGATCCAGTTCGCGGCGATCGACCTGGGAGCGACGATCGCCTTCTGGGAGAAGGATCCGCAGAAGATCGTCCCCAACCTGATGGAGCTCAAGCCGACCTACTTCCCGTCGGTGCCGCGGATCTTCGAGAAGATCTACACGATGGCCACCTCCGCCGCGGAGGATCCCGCCGCATTGGCGCAGGCGGTGGGCGTCGGCGTCAGGGTGCGCCGGATGCGGGCGCAGGGCCAGGACGTGCCCGAGGAGCTCCAGGCCGGGTTCGACGCGGCCGAGGAGAAGCTGTTCGTCAATGTGCGCAACCTGTTCGGGGGCCAGATCCGCCAGTGCGTGACCGGCGCCGCGCCGATCGCGCCCGAGATCCTCGAGTTCTTCTACGCCTGCGGGGTGCCGGTGCTCGAGGGCTACGGGATGACCGAGACCTCCACCGTCGCGACCGTCAACGAGCTGGACGAGTTCCGCTTCGGGTCTGTCGGCAAGCCGCTGCCCGGACAGGAGGTCCGGATCGGCGAGGACGGCGAGATCCTGCTCAAGGGCCCGAACATCTTCCAGGGCTACTACAAGAACGAGGAGGCCACGCGCGAGACGCTCGAGGACAGCTGGCTGCACACCGGCGACCTCGGCTCGATCGACGACGACGGCTTCGTCTACATCACCGGCCGCAAGAAGGACATCATCATCACCGCAGGCGGCAAGAACATCACCCCCGCGAACCTCGAGAACGGCCTCAAGCAGAACCGCTGGGTCTCCCAGGCCGTGGTGGTGGGCGATCGCCGGCCGTACCTGGTGGCGCTTCTCACGCTCGACCCCGAGGAGGTACCGAAGTTTGCCGAGCAGCACGGCGTGGCCGCCGACGAGGTCGCCGGCTCGGACGCGATGCGGGCGGAGGTGCAGCAGACGGTCGACGCCGTCAATGCCGGTGTCGGGCCCGTCGAGCAGATCAAGAAGTTCACGATCCTCCCGCGCGACCTCTCGCAGGAGACCGGCGAGCTGACGCCGACGATGAAGGTCAAGCGCAACGTGGTGGGCGACAAGTACGGGGGCGACATCGAGTCCCTGTACACGACCTGACCGCGCCGCCGGCGCGATCGACAACGTAGACTGAACGGTGGGACGGGCGGCCCTGGTGGCCGCCCGTTTGCGCAGCGAACGAGCATGGCCAGCAACGATCCATCCGACACCGGCGGGCTCTTCGTCGGTCGCCGCCCGGGCACGGGGCCGCTCCGCTACCGCGCGCAGCCGGCGCGGGCCGGCGCGGGCCGGCGGCGATTCGATCGCACGCTCGCCGCCGCGATCCTGACGCTCGAGACGCTCGTGCTGCTAACGCTGTGGGGGCCGCAGCCGATCGCCTGGCTGTGGGTCGGTTCGCAGGTGGACTTCCAGACCGGCTCGGTCGAGGCCGGGATCGTCGTGGCGTTCGCCGGCATGATCACGACGCTGATGGCCACGCTCGGGGTCGCCCGGCTGCTCGACCACTACTGGAAGCTGACGCGCCGCGCCGCGGGCTACGACCAGAAGGGCGGCGCGATCGAGCGCATCTTCATCGTGTCGGTGGGGCTCGGACTCACCCTCTTCCTGATCTACTTCTTCGTCATCCAGGGCCCGGGCTCTTCGCTGTTCTCGCCGCAGGCGCCGTAGACCCAGTGCCCGCCTAACCTTGGCGGTTCGATGGGCCTGCTCGACTACTACCGGCAGTTCGACGACCTGACCGAGGAGGAGGTCAACCGCGGCCTCCGCGAGCGCCGCGCCACGGAGAAGGCGCTGGCGCTCGAGCAGGTGTCGGTCTGCGACCTCTCGCGCACCGAATGGCCCGACTTCCCCGACGCGGAGGTGATGAACGCCTCGATCTTCGCCGCCCGCGGCGGCGTCAACGGCTACCCGGACCGGCACGCCTCGCCGGCGCGCGCGATGCTCGCCGACCGCCACGACGTCGAGCCCGAGCGCATCGTGATCGGAAACGGGGCCACCGAGCTGCTCCAGGCGGCGTCCTTCCACCTCCTCGACTCCGGCGACGAGCTCGTCACGCCGTGGCCCTCCTATCCGCTCTACCCGCTGATGGCGCAGCGGGCCGGGGGCCGTCCGGTGGCGGTGGATCTCGCCGGCGGCGCCGTGGACCCCGACGCCGTGCTCGAGGCGGTGGGTGACCGCACCCGCGTGGTCGTCCTGTGCAACCCCAACGACCCGACCGGGACATACCTCGAGTCGTCGACGCTCGAGCGCGTGCTGTCCGAGTTGCCCGAGCGCGTCCACCTGCTGCTCGACGAGGCGTACGCGCAGTTCCAGGACCGCGAGCCCGTGGACGCGGCGCTGCGGCTCACCGACCGCTTTCCGCGCCTGCTCGTGCTTCGCACCTTCTCGAAGGCCTACGGCCTCTCCGGGCTGCGCGCGGGCTACGCCGTCGGCTCAGCCGAGGCGGCCACCCTGCTCGAGTCGATCGCCCCGGTGCTCGGGATCAACGCGCTCACGCAGGCGGCGCTCGTCCACGCGCTCAGGATCGGGGACCCCGAGATCGAGCGCCGGGGCCGGCTCGTTCGAGAGCAGCGCGCCCGAGTGTTCCGCGCCTTCCACGACCTGCCGGTGGACGCCCCACAGAGCCAGGCCAACTTCGCGTGGGTCCGCGCCGCGGGCCTGAGCGGCGCGGAGGTAGCCGCCCGGCTCGAGCGCGCGAGCGTACTGGTGGCCCCGGGAGGCCCGCTCGGCGACGAGGACCACGTCCGCGTGGCGATCCGCGGGCCCGCGGCCACCGAACGGCTGCTCTCGGCGCTGCGCGACGCGTTCGGGCGCGCCTGAGTGAGCTAAGCCTGCCCGGACTGCCTGAGCAGCGCGCCCGTGGTCTGCTCGAAGATCCGCCGCCAGGCGCGCGTCTTCTCGCGCTCCTCCTTAGCGAAGCGGCGGACGACCTTGCGCACGCGGGTGGCCGAGATCTCGATCCCGTGCCGCGCCGCGACCTCGCGCAGCTCGTCGTAGTCCTTGGCGAGCCGCAGCGTCACCGACTCGAACCCGTGGCGCGCGATCTCGATCCGCTTGCCGAAGCTCATGATGTTCGTGTCGAACATCAGCTCGTCGTTGGGGTCGGGCTCGATCAGGATGATGTCGACGCCCGGGTACTTCTCCTCCCAGCGCTTGACCGACTCGTGCAGGCGCTGGTGGGCGAGCAGCTTGAACGCCTGGTAGCCGATCTGGGGAAAGCCCATGTCGGAGACGCGGCGCACGCGGCTGCCGGTGATCGTCGGAATCACCTTCTGGAAGTCGTTCACGTAGGGCACGAGCGGGTTCACGACGATCACGAACTTGGCGCCCTGCTCGACGGCGATGTCGACGTTGGTCGTGGAGCGGATTCCGCCGTCCACGAGCTGACGGCCGCGGACGTCGACGGGCTTGTAGACGATCGGGAGCGCTGTCGAGGCGGCGGCCGCCTTCGAGATCGGCACGTCGTCCCAGCCCTCGGCACCGAAGACGATCCGCTCGCAGGTGTCGAGGTCGGTGGCGGTCAGGTAGAGCTCGTTGCCGAGCATCCGGAAGTCGTCGGTGCGATCCGGATCCGCGAGCGCATCGGCCACGTAGCGCTCGATGCCGGAGCCGTCGTAGACGCCCGAGGGCAGGCCCCCAGCCAGCCCGATCAGCAGGTCCATCATCGAGACCTGCCCGAGCTGGCCGAGCAGGGTGCGGCCGAGGCCGACCATCCGCAGCGGCATCAGCGCCGCGCTCTTGGCGAAATCGAGGTAATTGGGGCGCATGAGCGTGCCGAGGTCGACGTCGCGGATCGAGGTCGGCACCTGCCCGTTGGCCACGCGCATCATCTCCTCGGGCGTGACGCCGTTGGCCGCGAGGCTCGCGACGAACGACCCCGCGCTGGTCCCGACGTAGACGTCGAACTCGTTGACCGTGCGGTTCACGGCGAGGAGGTCGAGCGCCCGCAGCGCGCCGATCTCGTAGACGCCGCCGGTGAGCCCGCCGCCGCCCAGCACCAGCGCGGTCTTCGAGCCCGCGGCCTTGCCGCGGCCGGTGCGCTTGGGCGCGGCCTTCCGCTTGGGCGCGCTCTCTAGCTTTACGACCTGACCCATGCCCGTGCCGGATTATCGCACCCCGGCCAGCCGCTAGAGCCCGGCTTCGAGCACGGTCCGGGCAACCGGCGCCGCCACCTCGCCGCCGGCGCCTCCGTTGGCGATCAACACCGCGATCGCGAGCTTGGGCGTCTTGCCGGCGGGGGCAAAGGCGGTGAACCAGGCGTGCTCCTTGATGCCCTCGCCGAGCTCGGCGGTGCCGGTCTTGCCGGCCACCTCGACGCCCTCGATCGCGGCGCTCGTGCCGGTGCCCGACGACACCACGCCGACCATCAGGTCCTCGATCGTGTTGGCCACGTCCCGCGAGGTGATCCGCTCCCGCCGCGGGGACTCGTCGGGCGCCACCCGCGGCTCGACCTGCTTGCCATCGTTGGCGATCGTCTGGGCGATCGAGGCGAGCTGGAGCGGCGTGACCAGCAGCTCGCCCTGGCCGATCGCCGTCGCGCCGAGCTCGAGGTCTGACTCGATCTCGTCCGGCTGGGGAATCGTGCTCGTATCGACGCTAGCGATGCTCGGCGCCTCGTTCAGCCCGTAGCGCTCGGACGCCTCGACGAGGCGCTCCGCCCCGACCTCCACGCCGAGCGGCGCGAAGACCGAGTTGCACGATCGCGCGAAGCTCGTGGTGAAGCTTCCGCCGCAGGCCTCGCCGTGCGCGTTGCCGATCTCCACTCCGTCGATCAGCGCCGCCGTCTCGACCGGGAACTCCTCGGAGGGCGTCACGAGCCCCTCCTCGAGGGCCGCGGTCGTGGTCACGATCTTGAACGTGGATCCAGGCGGCTGGGGCCCGGTGGCGGCGACCCCGACGAGCCCCCTGACCTCGGCCGTGCGCGCGTCGAGCACCGCGATCCCGCCGAGCTGGGTCAGCGCGAGCGCCGCGGCCTCCTGCACGGCCGGCTCGATCGTCGTACTCACCGGCTCGGCGGCCTGCGGCTCGGAGCGGGCGATCTCGCGCTCCCCGGCGAGCAGGACGCCGCCCGGCCGCCCCGCGAGCTCGAGCTCGAAGATTCGTTCGAGCCCCGTGGTGCCCACGAACGTGTCCTCGGGGAAGCCGCGCGCGAACAGGCTGTCGCTCTCCTCCTCGGTCGCCGCCGGGGAGATCGTGCCGGCCACCGAGGCGGCGTCCAGGCCGAGCTCGGAGCTTCGCTCACTCGGCTCCCCCTCGGCGAGCACCGTTCCGTCGCGAGCGAGCAGCGCCGCCCGCTCGGGCGCCCGCGTCCGGCGCCGAAGCTCCTCGCCCTCGCCGAGTCCGGGGAAGGCCATCTGCGGCGCCCACGCGACCAGCGGGTCGTCGCCCTCGCCGCTCGTCTCGACCTCGACCTCGACCTCGTCGGTCACGGTCCCGAAGATCTCGGTCGTGACGGTCACCGGCAGGATCGCGGCGCCCTCCGCTTCCCGCGCCTCGCCCGGCTCGACGTCAGTCGCCGTGGCGGTCGTCGCCGCCTCCTCGTACGCGGCGGCGAACTCCTCCTCCGCGGTCTCCATCCGGCTCGCCGGGTCGAGCATCCCGTACATCGCGCCGTAGTCCTCGCCGGCCCAGGCTTCGCCGAACCGCTCGGCGAGCGCCTCCGCCTCGGACTCGGCGAGCAGGCTCCTCGCGAGGAGCGCCGCGAGCGCCAGGACGGCCACGACTCCCGCGGCCACGAGTGCTCGGCGGATCAGGCGCCGGCGACGGGCCGGCCACCGATCGCCGCCGCGGCGCGTTGTGGTCCGCGCTTCCATCAAGAGGCTTGTAGCAGCGCGAGCAGCCGTTCCTCATCGATGACCTCGATGCCTGTCTCGCGCGCCCGCTCGAGCTTCGACCCGGCGTCCGTGCCCGCCACCACGAAGTCGGTCCGGCCGGACACCGAGCCGGTCACCTTGCCGCCCGCCGCCTCGACCCGCTCGGTCGCCTCCTCGCGCGAGAGCGTCGGGAACGTGCCGGTCAGGACCAGGGTCTTGCCGGCGAGCGGCCCGACCGCCGCCGCTCCCTCCTCCTGCTCCATCTGGAGACCGTGGTCGCGCAACCGTCCCAGCAGCCTGCGCGTCCGCTCCTCGGCAAGCGTCTCCGCGATCGTGGCGGCGAGCACGGGGCCGATGCCGGGGGTCTCCGCGATCGCGTCCGCGTCGGCGTCGAGCAGCGCGTCGACCGAATGGAACCGGTCCGCCAGCGCGCGTGCGTTGACGAAGCCGATGCCCGGGATGCCGAGCCCGAAGAGGACGCGGGAAAACGGCTGCGCCTTCGAGCGCTCGATCGCCTCGACGAGGTTGCGCGCCGACACCGCCCCGAAGCCCTCGAGCGCCTCGAGCCGATCGACAGTGAGCTCGTAGACGTCCGCCACGTCGCTGATCAACCCTCCCGAGAGGAAGCGCTCCGCCTGCTTCTCGCCGAAGCCGTCGATGTCCATCGCGCCGCGCTGGACGAAGTGCTTGACGCCCTGGAAGATCTGGCCGGGACAGGACGCCCGGTTGGGGCAGATCGTCCAAACGCCGTCCTCGGGCTTGACCGTCGGCGTGCCGCACGCCGGACAGCGGTCCGGCGGCGCGGGCACCGGACCGCGCTTTCGGCGTCGCTGCGCGGCGGCGGTGGGCGAGACGACCTGCGGGATCACGTCCCCAGCCCGCATCGCGATCACCTCGTCGCCCTCGCGCACGTCCTTGCGACGGAGGTCCTCCTCGTTGTGGAGCGTGGCGAGCTGGACGGTCGCCCCCGAGAGCTGGACCGGCTCGAGGTTGGCGAACGGGATCAGATGGCCGGTCCGCCCGACATTCCACATGATCGATTTGAGCTTCGTCTGGCCGGTCATCGCCTGGAACTTCCAGGCGATCGCGCCGCGCGGCTCGCGGCCGACGACGCCCAGGCGCCGCTGGAGGTCGAGGTCGTTGACCTTGACCACGACGCCGTCGATCTCGTAATCGAGGCGCTCGCGCCGCTCCTCCCACTCGCGGCAGCCGCGCGCGAGCGACTCGACGTCGTCATGCACCTCGACCCCGGGGCTGACCTTGAACCCGTGCCCTGAGAGCCAGTCGAGCCATTCGGCCTGGGTGGCGTGGCCGAGGCCCTCGACCGCGCCGACGGCGTAGCACCAGATCGAAAGCGGGCGGGCCGCCGTCACCTCGGGATCGAGCTGGCGGATCGAGCCGGCCGCCGAGTTGCGGGGGTTGGCGAAGGTGGGCTCGCCCGCCTCGGCGCGCTGCTCGTTGAGCTTCGCGAACGCCGCCCGCGGCAGGTAGACCTCGCCGCGAACCTCGAGCAGCGGCGGCGCTCCCTCGACCCGCAGCGGGATCGCGCCGATCGTCTTCAGGTTCTGGGTCACGTCCTCGCCGATCTGGCCGTCGCCGCGGGTCGCGCCTCGCTCGAGCCCGCCGTCGCGGTAGACGAGCGAGATCGCGAGCCCGTCGATCTTTGGCTCGGCTACGTACTCGAGCGCCGCCTCCTCGACGCCGGCCTTGGTCAGGCGATTGCGGATGCGCGTCTCCCAAGCCCGCAGCTCCTCCTCGCTGCGCGCGTTCGCGAGCGACAGCATCGGCTGAAGGTGCTCGACCTGTGTGAACTTCTCCAGCGGCCGGCCGCCCACGCGCTGGGTGGGCGAGTCCGGAGTGCGCAGCTCCGGGTTGTCGCGCTCGAGCGTGCGCAGCTCGTCGAGCAGCGCGTCGTAGTCGGCGTCGGAGATCGCCGGGTCATCGAGGACGTAGTAGCGGTGGTTGTGGCGCTCGAGCTCGCGGCGGAGCTCCTGCGCCCGCCCGCGGGTGTCCTCAGCCACCGGGCGCGTCGGCGGCGCGGGCCTCGCGGGCCGCCGGGGCCAGGAGGCGGTCCAGCTTCGACCCGTGCAGCGTCTCGACGCTGTCGGTAGCGGTCAGCTCGAAGTGGAGCGGCGTGACCGCGATGAAGCCGTCGGCCACCGCCGCGAAGTCGGTGCCGTCCTCGCGGTGGTAGGAGGGATCGTCGCCGTAGATGCGGTAGCGGCGGCGGCCATCGGCCTCTTCGTCGAGCTCGAGCCGGTCGCGGGAGATGCGCCTCCCGAGGCGACAGGCCCGCACTCCTCGGGCGTCGCCGGTCGGGCAGTTGACGTTCAGCAGCGTCCGCTCGGGAATCGGCACGTCGTCGATCTCCTCGACCAGGCGGGCGACAAACGCGGCCGCTTGAGCGAAGTGATCGACCTGCCAGCTGTCGCCGGCGCGAAAGTCGAGCTCCCCGCGCGGCGACTGCTGAGAGACCGCGATCGCCGGCACGTCCAGCACGATGCCCTCGAGCGCCGCCGCGACAGTGCCCGAGTAGGTGATGTCGTCGCCGAGGTTGGAACCGTGGTTGATGCCCGACACGATCAGCTCGGGTTTGGAGTCGAGCAGGCCGAGAGCGGCGAAGCGGACGCAGTCGACCGGCGTGCCGTCGGTCGCGTGACCCACGGTCCCGTCGTCGAACTTCACCTCCTCCACCCACAGTGGGTGGCGGGTCGTGATGCTGCGTGCGGTGGCGCTCCGGTTCGAGTCGGGCGCGATCACGGCCAGCTCCACGTCATCGACCTCCTGGAGCGCCCTGCGCACGACGTTCAGCCCGGTGGCCTGAATCCCGTCGTCGTTGGTGAGCAGCACCTTCATGGGCGACCGCCCAGGATAGAAGCGACTGCGCGGCAGCCGCGCGCGCCCGGAGTCCCCCTTGCGACGTCGCCGCCCGCGCAGCGATGCTTCCTCTGAGAACTGATCTCTTCATGAGACTTCGTTGATGACCGCTCTCAACAAGGAAGGTGCATCCCGGCGTCGGGCCGGGGTGCATCACGGCGCCGGGCCGGCGGGCATCCCGGCGCCGGGCGGTGCGCGCCGCTCAGTAGCGCACGGCCACGAGGTAGAGCCCGTGCGCCGGGGCGGTGTCGCCGGCCTCGTCGCGCGGGCGACCGGTCAGCAGCCGCTCGAAGCGCGCCACATCCATCCGACCGCCGGCGACCAGGAGCATCGTCCCAACGAGCGTGCGGACCATGTGGCGCATGAACGCGTCGGCCTCGATCTCGAAGTCGAGGCCATGCTCGCCGGCATCAACCCACTCGGCCCGTGACACATCGCGCTCGAAGCGCACGTGGTGAGTGTCGGTTGGTGTGAACGCGCGGAAGTCGTGGGGGCCGTGCAGCGATCGCGCGCAGGCGTCGAGCGCGCCGCGGTCGAGCGGCCGCGGCCAGTGCAGCGCGCGATCGGCCTCGAACGCGCTCGGCGTCTCACGACGGAGCAGGCGATAGCGATACAGGCGCGCTCGGGCGTCACGGCGGGCGTCGAAGCTATCCGGCGCCGCCTCGCTCGCGAGGACACGGACGTCTGCCGGGAGGACGCCGTTGAGAGCCCTCGGGGCGGCCGGCTCGCCGTCGTGGCTCGCGACCTGCCCGAGCGCGTGAACGCCCGCGTCGGTCCTCCCGGCGACCGTCAACGCGGTCTCACCGCCTCGGATGCGAGCGAGCGCGCCTTCCAGGGCGCCCTGCACGGTGCGGCGCTCCGGTTGGCGCGCCCAGCCGGAGAATCCGGCCCCGTGGTACTCGAGCAGCAGGCGGGCCGCCAGCGGGCCGCCTAGACCAGCTCGAGGAACACCATCTCGGTCGCGTCCGAGCGGCGCGGGCCGAGCTTGAGGATGCGCGTGTAGCCACCGGGTCACTCCGAGTAGCGCGGGGCGATCTCCTCGAACAGCTTGTAGACGACGAACTTGTCCTGCCCCAGCCGCGCCATCGCCTGGCGCCGCGCGTGGAGGTCGCCGCGCTTGGCGAGCGTGATCAGCTTCTCCACCTCCGGCTTGACCGCCTTGGCCTTCGCCTCGGTGGTCTTGATCCGCTCATGGTTGAGAACCTCGCGCGAGAGGTTCATGAACAGCGCCTTGCGGTGGGCGGAGTCCCGGCTCAGCTTGCGGCGGTCGCGACGATGGCGCATGACGACGTTGTACCCGAAGCGCGGCCGGGGCCTACACGTCGTTCAGCGACAGGCCGCGCGCCTCGAGCGTCTCCACGACCTCCTCGATCGACTTGCTGCCGAAGTTGGGAATCGCGTTGAGCTCGGACTCCGTCTTCTGGAGCAGGTCGCCGACGGTCTGGATGCCGGCGCGCTTGAGGCAGTTGTAGGAGCGCACGCCGAGCTCGAGCTCCTCGATCAGAATGTCGTCCATCGCGTCGGGCGCCCGCGTGACGGCGGGCCCGGCCGTCACGGCCGCGCCGTCGTCGCCGCCGAGGTCGCCGCCGCCCTGGAGGAAGTCGAGCCGCGCCGGGTCGGTGAAGATCGACAGGCTCTTGATCAGGATCTCGGCAGCCTCCCGGAGCGCCGCCTGCGGCTCGACGGAGCCGTCGGTCTCGATGTCGAGCATCAGCTTGTCGTAGTCGGTCCGCTGGCCGACTCGAGCCGACTCGACCTGGTAGGCGACGCGCTTGACCGGTGAGAAGATCGAGTCGATCGGGATCACGCCAATCGGCTGCTCGTCCGACTTGTTCTCCTCGGCGGGCGCGTAGCCGCGGCCGCGGCCGACGGTCAGGTACATCTCGAGCTTGGTCCGCTTCTCGAGCGTGGCAACGTGAGAGTCCGGGTTCAGGATCTCGACCCCGGAGGGGAGGTCGATGTCCGCCGCGGTGACCTCGCCGGGCCCGGTCGCCACGAGCGGCACCTCGACCTCGGTCGCCTCGGAGTGGAGGCGGCAGACGATCTCCTTGAGGTTCAGGACGATGTCGGTCACGTCCTCCTTGACGCCCGAGATGGTGGAGAACTCGTGTGCGACGCCCTCGATGCGCACGCTCGTCACGGCCGCGCCGCCGAGCGACGACAGGAGTACCCGCCGGAGGGAGTTTCCGAACGTGTACCCAAAGCCGCGGTCGAGCGGCTCGATCTCTAACGAGCCGCGATTGTCCTCCACCTTCTCGGCCGAGATCTGAGGGATCTGAAAATCAAGCATTCTGCGTTCCTTCTGATCGGGTACGCCGCCCGCCGGCTCGCGCCGCTGGCGGTCGAGGCACTGCTTACTTCGAGTAGAGCTCGACGATGAGCTGCTCCTGGACCGGAGAGTCGATCTCCTCCCGCTCCGGGTGGCGCAGCACCTTCGCCGTGAGCCCGTCGTGGTCCGCCTGGAGCCATGCCGGCACCGCGGAGGTCAGCTCCGTGGCGTCGCGGATGACCTGGTCGGCCCCCGAGCCCGGCTTCACGCTGATCACGTCGTTGGGGCGCACCCGGTAGGAGGGCACGCTGACCCGCCGCCCGTTCACGGACCAGTGGCCGTGAAGGACGAGCTGGCGCGCCTGGCGCCGCGAGGCGGCGAAGCCGAGACGCACGAGGACGTTGTCGAGCCGGCTCTCCAGCAGCCGCAGCAGGTTCTCGCCAGTCACGCCGGGCTGGCGGCTGGCCTTCTGGTAGTAGCCGCGAAACTGCCGCTCGAGCACGCCGTAGTAGCGGCGCGCCTTCTGCTTCTCGCGAAGCTGGACACGGTACTCCGACTGCCGCGAGCGCCCGCGCCCGTGGTCGCCGGGCGGGTAGGAGCGGCGCTCGACGCCGCACTTGTCGGTAAGGCAGCGCTCGCCCTTGAGGGAGAGCTTCTGGCCCTCGCGCCGGCACTGCTTGCACTGTGGGCCCGTATCGCGAGCCATCAGCTCACACCCTCCGCCGCTTGCGGGGGCGGCAGCCGTTGTGCGCCTGAGGCGTGACGTCGCGGATGCCGGTCACCTCGAGCCCGGCCGCCTGTAGCGAGCGGATCGCGGTCTCACGGCCCGAGCCGGGGCCCTTGACGTAGACCTCGACCTTCTCGAGCCCCTGCTCGAGGCCCTTCTTGGCGGCTGAGTCGGCGGTGACCTGGGCGGCGAACGGAGTGGACTTGCGCGAGCCCTTGAAGCCGGCGCCGCCTGCGGTCTCCCACGCGATCACGTTGCCCTCCCGGTCGGTCAGGGTCACGATCGTGTTGTTGAAGCTGGTCTTGATGTGTGCCTGTCCGAACGGGATGTTCTTGCGTACGCGGCGACGGCCGCGGCCGCGAGCCGGCCTCTGCTGCGCCACTAGGCCGCTCCTTCGCGGCTGGCGGCCCTCACTTGGCCACCTTCTTCTTGCCCGCCACCTGCCCGCGTTTCGGACCCTTGCGCGTGCGCGCGTTCGTCTTGGTCCGCTGGCCGTCCACCGGCAGCCCGCGCCTGTGCCGAAGGCCGCGGTAGGAGCCGATCTCCATCAGGCGCTTGACGTTCTGCGAGCGGTCGCGCCGCAGGTCGCCCTCGACCATCAGGTCGTTGTCGATCGTCTCGCGCAGCTTCGACACCTCGTCGTCGGTCAGCTCGCGGACGTAGGTGTTCCGGTCGACCCCGGTCCTCTGGAGGGCTTCGCGCGCCTGTGAGGCGCCGATGCCGTAGATGGAGGTGAGCCCCACCTCGACCCGCTTGTTGAGCGGAATGTTTATTCCCGCGATGCGCGCCATCAGATCGAGCTACCCCTGACGCTGCTTGTGCCGGGGATTCGAGCAGATGATCAGGACCGCGCCGTGGCGGCGGATCACCTTGCACTTCTCGCACATGGGCTTGACCGAGGTTCGGACCTTCACGGCTCCGCGTTCTCTGCCCGGCCGCCGTGGCGGCCCGACGTCATTGGATTAGAAGCAGCGCAAGGCCCAGGAGTCGGCCCCGCGCCGACCGAATAGAGTAGCAACAGCGTGTCGCTCAGGCGGCCCGGCGCTCTTCCTGGAGGTGCCACGGGGTCAGGATCCGCGGGCCCTCCGGGGTGACCGCCACGGTGTGCTCGAAGTGCGCGGCCAGCGAGCCGTCCTGGGAGTAGACCGCCCAGTTGTCGGAGCCCACCCTGATGCCGTGAGCGCCCGCAGTCACCATCGGCTCGATCGCCAGCACCATGCCCGCCTCGAGCTCGACGCCGGTCCCGGGCTCGCCGTAGTTCGGGATCTGCGGGTCCTCGTGCATCTCGCGCCCCACGCCGTGCCCCACGAGCGCCCGCACCACGGCGAGGCCATCGGCCTCGACCCGCCGCTGGACGGCGTTCGACACGTCGCCGAGGCGCTTGCCCGGGCGGCAGCACTCGATCGCGTCGAACAGCGCGAGCCTGGTGGAGGCGAGCAGCCGGCCGGCCACCGGCGTGACACCTCCGATCGCGAGCGTCACCGCCGCGTCCGCCACCCAGCCGTCGAGCACGACGCCGACGTCGAGCGAGAGGATGTCGCCGCGCCCGAGCCGGTAGCGGCCCGGGATGCCGTGGACGATCATCGAGTTCGGCGACGCGCAGATCGAGCCGGGAAACCCCCGGTAGCCCTTGAAGGCGGGCTCGGCGCCGTGGGATCGGATGAAGCGCTCGGCGGCCCGGTCGAGCTCGCCCGTGGTAGCGCCCGCATCCGCTCTGCCGCGCAGGAGCGACAGGCAGCGAGCGAGGATCCGGCCCGCGGCGGCGATCCTGTCGATCTCCTCCGGCGACTTCGGGACGATCACGCCGCCGACCCGTCGGAATCGCTCATCTAGAGCTCGTCCTCGAGGCGCAGCGTCGCGAGCGTCGCACGTACGTGGTCGCTGACCTCCTTCGGGTGACGGCTCCCGTCGAAGCGACGGAGAAGGCCGCGCTCCCCGTAGTAGTCGATCAGCGGAGTCGTCTCCTCGTGGTAGACGGCCAGCCGGCGCTTGACGGTCTCCGGCTTGTCGTCGTCGCGCTGGATCAGCGCCGAGCCGTCCTGATCACACTTGCCCTCCTCCCTCGGCGGGTCGAACTCGACGTGGTAGAGGTGGTCGTCGTCCGCGCAGACGCGCCGTCCCGACAGGCGCCGCAGCGCCTCCTCGTCGGGCGTGTCGATCAGCATCGCTGCCGAGAGTCGCCGCCCGAGGCCGTCGAGGACCTCCGCCAGTACGTCGGCCTGGGTCACCTTGCGCGGAAACCCGTCCAGCACGAAGCCGTCGGCGGCCTCCGGGCCGTCCACGCGCTGTCTGATGACCTCGACGATCAGCTCGTCGGGCACGAGGTCGCCGCGCTCCATGTACTCCTGGGCCTTCTGCCCGAGCTCGGACCGCTCCTTGACCGCCGCCCGCAGGATGTGGCCGGTCGCGTAGTAGGGGAGGTCGAAGTCCTCCACCAACCGCTCGGCCTGGGTGCCCTTGCCCGCGCCCGGGGGCCCGAGGATGACTAGGTTCAGCTCGCTCACGAGGGGGCGCAGCGTATCGAGATGAGCCGGCCCGGCAGGGGCCGCGAGCGCCGCGGGGCGCTACTTCAGAAAGCCCTCGTAGTTGCGCATCATCATCTGCGCCTCGAGCTGCTTCATCGTGTCGAGCGCCACCCCCACGACGATCAGGATCGAGGTACCGCCGAAGAAGAAGTTGGCGCTGGTCTGATTGATCAGGATCGTGGGGAGCGCGGCGACGGCGGCCAAATAGAGCGCCCCTGGCAACGTCAGCCGGGCCAGGATGCGGTCGAGGAACTCGGCCGTCGGCCGTCCTGGCCTGACCCCGGGAATGAACCCTCCGTACTTCTTCAGGTTGTCGGCCTGCTCGACCGGGTTGAACGTGACCGCCGTATAGAAGTAGGTGAAGACGATGATGAACAGCGACTGCCCGATCAGGAAGGCGGCGCCGTTCGGGTTGAAGAGCGCCGCGACGTCGGTGGCCCAGCCGGCCTGGCTGAGCTCGCCGATCGTCGGCGGGAAGGCCATGATCGAGGCGGCGAAGATCACCGGAATCACGCCGGCCATATTGACCCGCAGCGGGAGGTAGGTCGAGCCACCGCCGGACATCCGCCGCCCCACGACGCGCTTGGCGTACTGGACCGGGATGCGGCGCTGGCCCTCCTGGATGTAGACGATCGCGGCGATGATCGCGAGCGCCATGAACGGCATCATCACCTTGAAGACCTGATCCGGGTTCGTCCACCAGGCCGAGATCCCCTGCGGCAGGCCGGCGACGATGCTCGCGAAGATCATCAGCGAGATCCCGTTGCCGATCCCGCGCTGCGTGATCAGCTCGCCCAACCACATGATCAGGATCGAGCCCGCGGTGAGCGTCAGCACGATCACGAGCACGGTCGCGAAGTTGAAGCCGTCGACGACCTCCGCTCCCGTGCCGGCGCCGAAGCTGCGAAAGAGGAAGACGTAGCCGATCGACTGGGCGAAGGAGAGCCCGACGGTCAGATAGCGCGTGTACTGGGTGATCTTCTGCTGCCCGACCTCGCCCTCCTTGCGCAGCTTCTCGAGCGAGGGCAGGACCACCTGCATCAGCTGCATGATGATCGAGGCGGTGATGTAGGGCATGATCCCCAGCGCGAAGATCGCGAAGCGCTGGAGGCTGCCGCCGGAGAACAGGTTGAGGAAGCCGAGCACGTTGGAGCCGGAGAAGCTGTCCGACAGCGACTCGACCGCGTCGACGTTGATGCCGGGCGCCGGGATGTAGGACCCGATCCGGTAGAGCGCGAGCATCGCCGCGGTGAAGAGGAGCTTCTTGCGGATGTCGGCGATCCGCAGCGATCCGATGAGCGTGGCGAGCATGCGGTTCGCCCGAGGCTAGCCGTCGGCGATCGCGCAGGCGCCGCCCGCGGCCTCGATGCGCTCCCGCGCCGAGCGCGAGAACGCGTGTGCCCGCACGGTCAGCTTCTTCGAGAGCTCGCCCTCGCCGAGGACCTTCACGGGGACGTCCCGGCGCGTCGCTAGCCCGGCGCGGCGAAGCGACTCGGGCGTGACCTCGCTGCCCTCGTCGAATCGCTCCTCGAGGTCGCGGAGGTTCACGGGCTGGGTGCGCGTGCGGAACTGCTCGAACGGCATCGACTTCTTCATGTGCGGCCCGCGCAGCTTGCGCATCCGCATGTGGATGGGCATCTGCCCGCCCTCGAAGTTCTTCCTCGACTTGGCGCCCGACCGCGCGCCGGCTCCCTTGTGCCCGCGGCCGGCGGTCTTGCCGAAGCCAGACCCCTCGCCGCGGCCGACGCGCTTGCGCCGGTGGCGTGAGCCGGGGGCCGGCTCGAGCGTGTGAAGACCGATCTCGTCAGCCATCGCCAGCCCGCTACTCCTTGACCTCGACCAGGTGCCCGACGACGCGGACGGCGCCGCGCACGGTCGGCTCGTCGGGCCGCTCGACGGTGCGGCCGATCTTGCCGAGCCCGAGCGTCCGCAGCGCGGCGCGCTGCCTGGGGCTCGCGCCGTTCGTGGATCGGCGCTGGGTGAGCGTCAGCTTTGCCATCAGGTCGTCTCGCCCTCGGTGGACGTAGCCGGAGTGGCGACTGCGTCGTCCTGGGTCGCGGCGGAAGGCTCGTTCCGTCCATCGGAGGCGGCCGCGTCGCCCTGGCCGTCCGCGGCGCCGTTCGCGCGCCGGTCACCGATCCCCAGCACCTCCCGGATCGTGAGCCCGCGAAGCTCGGCCACCTCCCTGGGGCTGCGAAGCTCCTTGAGCCCGGTCACGGTCGCCTTGACCAGGTTCGTCGGGTTCTGGCTGCCGAGCGACTTCGAGAGGACGTCGCGAATCCCGGCGAGCTCGAGCACCGCTCGCACCCCGCCGCCCGCGATCACCCCGGTGCCCTCGGACGCGGGTCGCAGCAGCACCCGGCCCGCGCCGTGGACGCCGGTCACCTGATGGGTGATCGTGGCGCCGTGGAGCGGCACCTCGAAGAGGTTCTTGCGCGCCCGCTCGACGCCCTTCTGGATCGCGAGCGGCACCTCGTTGGCCTTGCCGTAGCCCACGCCTACGCGCGAGCGCTCGTCGCCCACCACGACCAGCGCGGTGAACGAGAAGCGGCGGCCGCCCTTGACCACCTTGGCGACGCGGTTGATCTCCACGACGCGCTCCTGGAGGTCCGACGCGGGCCCGCCGCGCCCCGAGCTGCGTGTGTCTCCCCGTGCCATCAGCGATCCAACGGTAGCGAAGAGCTCTTTCGCGGCCGGGCGGGCATCAGAACCGCAGGCCGCCCTCGCGAGCGCCGTCGGCTAGCGCCTTGACGCGGCCGTGATAGCGGTAGCCGCCGCGGTCGAAGACGCACGCCTCGACTCCCGCCTCCTTGCCGCGGCTCGCGATCAGCTCGCCCGCCTTCGACGCCTGCTCCATCCGGGCGAGCTCGCGCAGCTCGGGCTCCGTCCACGCGACCCCCGCGATCGTCCGCGCGGCGACGTCGTCGATCAGCTGCGCCTGGACGCCGCGGTTCGAGCGGAACACCGACAGCCGCGGTCGCTCCGCGGTGCCGCGCACCTTCGCGCGTACGCGCCGGCGGCGGCGCAGGCGTTGGGCTGGCTTGGTCTGAGTGCTCACGCGCGCTTCCCGACCTTCCGCTGGACGTGCTCGCCGGCGTAGCGGATCCCCTTGCCCTTGTACGGCTCGGGCGGGCGGACCTTGCGAATCCGGGCGGCGACCTCGCCGACGACCTGCTTGGAGGTCCCGCGCACCACCACCTGCGTCGGGGCCGGGACCTCGAGCTCGATGCCGTCCGGCGCGTGGACCTGGACCGGGTGCGAGAAGCCGATCGCGAGCTCGATGTCGCGCCCGCGGAGCTGCGCGCGATAGCCCACGCCCTGGATCTCCAGCCGCTTCTCGAAGCCCTCGGTCACGCCGTGCACCATGTTCGCGATCAGGCTGCGCGTGAGCCCGTGCAGCGCGCGGTGCTCGCCGCGGTCGCTCGGGCGCTTGACCAGCAGCTGACCGTCGTCCTGCTCGACCGAGATGTCGCGCGCGACTCGCTCCTGGAGCTCGCCCTTCGGGCCGTTGACCGTGACGAGCCCGGGCTCGATCGCGACCGTCACGCCCTCGGGCACCGGGATCGGCTGCCTGCCGATGCGGCTCACGCGACGACTCCACAAGCCAACGGCTCACCAGACATGCGCGACCACCTCTCCACCCACGCCCTCGCGCCTCGCATCGTGGCCGGTCATGACGCCGCGCGACGTGGAGACAATCGCCGTTCCCATGCCGCCGAGCACCCGCGGGACCTCGCCGTGGCCGACGTAGGTGCGCCGGCCGGGCCGCGAGACCCGCCGAAGGCCCGAGATCACGGGGCGGCGGTCCTCGGTGTACTTGAGGCGCAGCCGCAGCGTGTCGCCCACCCGCGCCGGCTCGGTGGAGTAGCCCTCGATGTAGCCCTGCTCGGACAGGAGGCGGGCGAGCTCGGCCTTGAATCGCGAGGCCGGCATGTCGACCTCCTCCATGTCGGCCTGGAGGGCGTTGCGCACGCGCGTGAGGAAGTCGGCGATCGGGTCGGTCATCGTCATCGCAGAGAGGCTCCTACCAGCTGGACTTGGTCAGGCCGGGAACGATGCCCTCGTGCGCCACCTCGCGCAGGCAGATCCGGCAGAGCCCGAACTTGCGCAGGTAGGCGCGCGGGCGTCCGCAGCGGCGGCAGCGGTTGTAGTTGCGCACCTTGAACTTCGCGGGGCGGCGCTGGCGCACCACCTGTGAGGTCTTGGCCATCGGTCTCCCTGAGGCTAGCTCTGGTCGCTCTCGCCGGCGGCGGCGGGCGACCCGTCGCCCTCCCCGGCCTCTTCGTCGGAACGCGGCTCGGGTCGCTCGTAGGCCTCCGGGTTCTCCTCCTTGAGCTGGTCGAGCGCCACCTGCTCGGCCTCGGCACGGGCGCGCGCCTCCTCCTTGCGGCGCTCCTCCTCCTGTGCCGCGCGGCCCTCTTCGGCCTCGGCGTCGCCCGGGCGGCCCTCGCGCGTGAACGGCATCCCGAACGCCTCGAGCAGGGCGAACGCCTCCTCATCGGTCGGAGCCGTGGTCGTGATCGTCACGTCGAGCCCGCGAACCTGGTCGATCGAGTCGTAGTCGATCTCGGGGAAGATGATCTGCTCGCGGATGCCCAGCGAGTAGTTCCCGCGGCCGTCGAAGGCGCGGGGGCTCAGGCCGCGGAAGTCGCGGACGCGCGGGATCGCGATCGACATCAGCCGGTCGAGGAACTCGTACATCCGCGCGTGGCGCAGGGTGACGGCGACCCCGACCGGCATCCCGTCGCGCAGCTTGAAGGCCGCGATCGACTTGCGCGCCCGGCGTACACTCGGGCGCTGGCCGGCGATCGTCGTCAGCTGGTCGAGCGCGGCGTCGAGAACCTTGTCGTCCTGCTTGGCCTCGCCGACCCCCATGTTGAGCGTGATCTTCGAGAGGCGCGGGGCCTGCATCGGGCTCGAATAGCCGAAGCGCTCCCCGAGGGCGGCCCTGATCTCTCGCTCGTAGCGCTCCTGAAGGCGCGGCACGACGGTGGCTTGCGCGACGGCCATCAGTCGATCTTCTCCCCGGACCGCCGGGCCACCCGCACGCGGCGGCCGTCCTCGCGCCGGACGCCCACCCGCGAGGGCTCGCCGGAGTTGGGGTCGAGCAGCATCACGTTCGAGACGTGGATCGGCCCCTCGGACTCCACGACGCCGCCGACCTCCGAGCCGCGCTGGGTGCCCGGGACCTGTTGCGGTCGCTCGTGGCGCTTGCGCATGTTGAGGCCCTCCACGAAGACGCGCCGGCGGCCCGGATCCACCCGCAGGACGCGCCCGGTCTTGCCGCGGTCCTTGCCGGTGATGACCTTGACGGTGTCGTCGCGCTTGATGCGAAGGCCCTTGGCCATGGCCGTCAGAGCACCTCCGGAGCCAGCGAGACGATCCGCATGAAGTTGCGGTCGCGCAGCTCGCGCGCCACCGGGCCGAAGATGCGGGTGCCGCGCGGGTTCTGCTGGCCGTCGATCAGGACCGCCGCGTTCTCGTCGAAGGCGATGTAGGTCCCGTCGTCGCGGCCGAACTGCTTGCGCGTGCGGACGACGACCGCCTGGACCACCTCGCCCTTGCGCACCGAGCCGTGCGGGATGGCCTGCTTGACCGTGCCGACGATCACGTCGCCGACGCCGGCGTAGCGGCGTGACGATCCGCCGCTCACGCGGATGCAGAGCAGCTCGCGGGCGCCGGTGTTGTCGGCGACCCGCAGTCGGCTCTCGGTCTGGATCATCGGGCGCGCTCCAGGACCTCGACGAGCCGCCAGCGCTTGCGGGCGCTGAGCGGCCGGCTCTCGACGACCCGGACGGTGTCGCCTTCGTGCGCCTCGTCGCGCTCGTCGTGGACGTGGAGGGTCGACGACGAGCGGACGATCTTCTTGTAGGTGCGGTGCCGCCGGGTGACATCGATCCGGATGGTGATCGTCTTCTGGGCCTTGTCGGACACGACGACCCCCTGGCGCACGCGCGGCCGGCCGCCGCCCTCCTCGGCCACCGGCGCCGTGACCGCGGGGCCGGC
>JBPCMT010000119.1:0-2510 GCA_051001995.1 Thermoleophilaceae bacterium | reverse complement strand
GGCTCGCGAACCGCTCCCGGACGATCCGCATCCCGGTGCACATCGGCCAGCGCGAGCGAAAGATCGCGCGCGCGGAGCGCGATCTGTCCACCAAGCTCGGCCGCGATCCGACCGAGGATGAGATCTCCGCGGCGGCCGAGGTGCCCGTCGAGCAGATCCGCGAGGTCCGCGACGCGGCGCGAACGATCACGAGCCTCGACCGGCCGGTGGGCGCGGAGGGCGACACGTCGCTCGGCGACCTGCTGGAGTCGGAGGGCGAGGGACCCGACGAGGAGGTCGAGGTCAGCCTGCGCGAGGAGGCCCTTCGCACCGCCGTGGACTCGCTTCCCGAGCGCGAGCGCGAGGTCGTGAAGCTGCGCTATGGCATCAACGGCGACGAACCCACGCCGCTGCGCGAGACCGGACGCCGCCTGGGCCTCTCACCGGAGCGCGTGCGCCAGGTCGAAGCGGAGGCCCTGCGACGGCTCGCGGTTACGCGCGAGGTCGAGGCGCTGCGCGAAGCGGCCTAGCCGCCGCGACGGGGCGCCGCCGTGCCAGACGGCGCCGGGAGCTCACCGCGTCGCGACCAGGAGCAAGGCCCCCCTCTCGCGCTCCAGCGAGCGGACCTCGAAGCCCATGGTCGTCGTGAGTCGTCTGAGCGACCGGCGCGTGAAGAAGCGCAGGTGCGGCGACAGCGGATCGAGCACGCGATCCCAGCCGAGGACCAGCGCGCGGGCCGCGGTCGCCCGTCCGTGGGCCGGCGTGGTGAGCGCGAGCGTGCCGCCCGGGCGGAGCACGCGGCGCGCCTCGGACAGCTGCCCCTGAACGTCGCGGACGTGCTCGAGCGTCTCGGCGCAGAGCACGAGATCGAAGCTCGTGTCGGCGAACGGAAGCGGAGAGTCGGGCGGCTCGAGCTGGACGAGCCTCGCCGCCGGGACGGTACGCCGCGCGCGCTCGAGCGCCACGCCCGAGACGTCGGCCGCGGTCACGCGCTCTGCGCCCAGCTCGCGGGTGAGCCGGCCGTCGCCGCACCCGAGGTCGAGCGCGTCCTGCGCCGGCTTTAGGCCCCGGACGAAGCGCACCAGGTGGGCGGCCGGCGGTCCCGGCTCGGGTGGCACCGCTTCCCAGATGTCGTCGTCGTATTGGGCTGCCACGGCCATCCGCTCGCGGGTGTCCTTCTTCGGCGAGCGGTCTCAGAGTTGGTGGAGCTCAGAGACCTTCCCGCAAAGGGAACATCGCAACGCGGACGGACGCCCGTTGAGCCGTGGTGCGCCGCTGTCAAAGCCCGCCGTTTCCTGCAAGTTGCGAGCTTTGAGCCGCAGCGGCCGGGGAGAGCGCTCGCCGCCCGACTACTTAGCCAAGCGTGCCCAAGCAGTGGCCAACAGGTCAAAGAGAGCGCAGTTTGCGAACTTCCGCCGAGCCGGCTCGCCGTTCGGCGACGATCATCGCGGCGGGGTGACGGAGGGAGCCGAAGGCGGGGGGCCGGGTGTGCGGCGGGCGACGCGCCCGGGCGACGCGATCAACCCGGCCGCGGTCCGGCTGATCGAGCGCCACGGCGACGCGCTCTTCGCCACCGCGCGACGCTACACGCTCTCGCGCGAGGACGCCGAGGACGCCTACCAGCGCGGGCTCGAGATCCTCCTCACCAAGGCGCCGGCCCTGCCCGAGCAGGAGCTGCTCCCGTGGATGCGCACGGTCGTCAAGCACGAGGCGTTCGCGATCTGGCGCAGTCAGGACCGCACGGTGACCCCGCCCGTCGAGGAGTGGGAGCGCGCGCCGGCGCCCACGCCGCCGCCCGACGAGCAGGTCGAGAGCTACGAGCGGTTGCGCGTCGGCGCCGAGGCGATTCGGCGGCTGAAGCCACAGGAGGTGCGCTGCCTCGCGCTGCGCGCCGAGGGGCACTCCTACCGCCAGATCTGCCAGATCACCGGCTGGACGTACACGAAGGTGAACCGCTGCTTGACCGAGGGTCGGCGCAGCTTCCTCGAGCGCGTGGCGGGCATCGAGTCCGGCGCCGAGTGCGAGCGCCTCGGGCCGCTGCTCTCGGCGTTCGCCGACGGCGAGGCGACCGCGGTTCAGATGACGAAGCTCAGGCCGCATCTGCGCTCGTGCCTGTCGTGCCGGGCGGCGCTGCGCGCGTTCCGCGAGCTGCCCCACCGGGCGGCGGAGGTCGCGCCGGTGCCGGTCGCCGCGGAAGCCGGCCCGAGCTTCGCGGACGCTGTCCCGCGCGTCGCCGATGCGGCGGACGCGGTCTGGCGCTGGGGCGAGTCCGCCGCGGCCTGGGCGCAGGAACGGGCCGCGCTGATCGCCGCCAAGGCGCAGGCCGTCGTCGAGGCGTCGAGTGCGAGCAAGGCCGCCGCGGTAACGGCGTCCGCAGCCGCACTCGCGGGCGGGACGGCCGCCGTGAGCTCGCTCGACGGGGACCCTGGGAGCTCCGGCGTGCGCGCCGCCGCGGACGCCGGCACGCGCCTCCTCGAGCGGGCTGCGCCGGCCGACCTCGTCCCCCGGATACCGCCGGCGGCGAGCGAGCC
>JBPCMT010000118.1:0-4640 GCA_051001995.1 Thermoleophilaceae bacterium | reverse complement strand
GTGACGCCGGCGTCCTCCTCGGCGGCCAGCTCCCCCGGCTGGAGGATCGCGTCGAACTCGGGCTCGAACATGAGGTTCGCGCGGCCCTCGCCGGCGCGCCACATGCCGCGCCTGCACCACACGCGCTTGACGCCGGCGCCGCGAAGCGCCTCGAGCATCCCGGCGTACGGGTAGGTCCCGTCGAATACCACGACCGCCGGCTCGTACTCGGCGAGCAGATGGTCGACGCGGCGGGCGAGGCGCATGTTCCACTGAGCGGAGCTCTCGCCGCTCGCGTCGCGCGAGGAGAAGTACTCGGCGAAGAAGCCCTGCCCGCGCACGATCGGGAGCGCCTCCGAGAGCGTGAAGACGATCGGCTCGACGTCTTCAGGGAGCCGCCGGGCGATCGCCATGCAGCGGGTCACGTGCCCGAGCCCGAACCCGTTGCTGGTGGCGAACAGCGCCTTCGCAGGCCGCCGCGAGGTCACCGGTGCGCCCGGGCGAGCGCCTCGTGGTAGACGCCCGCCAGCAGCTCGCGCTCCTTTCTCCAGTCGAGCGTGCGGCCGGCGCGCTCGGCGGCCGCCCGCAGCTTCGCGTTGCGCTCGGGCTCGACCGTTGCCGCCAGCGCGGCCGCGATCGCCTCGGTGTCCTCGGGGTCGACGGTGGCGCCCACGTCGTGGTCGCGCACGAAGCGAGCGATCATCGGGAGGTCCGAGCCCACCACCGGAAGGCCGGCGCGCACGTACTCGAACAGCTTGTTCGGCAGCACGAGCCGGTGGCTCAGGCAGACCGGCTGGAACAGCGCCAGCCCGACGTCCGCGCCGGCCAGGGCGTCCACCACCTCGGTGGGCGCCACGGGGGGCGAGAACTCGACGCGGCCGCGCACGCCCGCCGACCGCGCCAGGTGCTCGAGCTCGGCGCGGTAGTCAGGCTCGACCGGGCCGAGCAGGCGCAGCGTGAGCCGATCGACGTCTGAGAGGGCGCGGATCGACTGCTCGATGCCACGGTGGCGCAGCACGCCGCCGACGTAGATCGCCACGGGGCCGTGGCCGTCGCCGCTCCTCGCGCGCCCGTCGCCGGACCGTCCACGGGCGCTCTCCGCGGGAATATTTCGCACCACCACCGGCTCCGGCACGCGGTAGCGCCGCGCCAGCACCTCGGCGTGGGCCGGGCTCGTCATCACGACCGCGTCGGCCACGCGCGCGAACAGCGCCTCGCACGCGAGCAGCCACCAGCGCGCCTCCGGGCGCATGTTGCGGTCGGGCCAGAGCTCGTGGGAGTCGTAGACCACCGCCGAGCGGTGCATCAGCCGCGCCGCGACGCCGATCCACATCGTGTTGTAGTCGTCGCACTGCACGATTTCCGGGCACAGTCGGCGGATGGCGGCGATCCCGCGCACGGAAAAGTCGAGCGTCGTCGCCCAGCGCACCAGGCGCGCCGCGCCGGCTCGCGCGAGCGAAGTGGCGCCGGCCGCGCGCCGCCGCTCCGCCGCCTCGGTCCCGGCGGCGGCCTCCACCGCCAGTCCAGAGGGCGTCCGGCCCCCCGTGCGTGTCAGCGCAGCGTACGCGCGCCGCGCGAGCCCGCCGGAGGGGCCGACGCGCACCACGTGGACGCCGTCGCGCTCCTCCACCGCGGGGGCGCCGCGCGCGCCACGGACGGCGAGCACGGTGACGTCGAAGTCGAGCCGCTTGATCGTGAGCGCGGCGCGCAGGACGCGGGCGTCGTGCTCGAATGTGTTTCGCACGACGAGCAGGGCGCGACGCTCGCCGGCGCCCGCTTGCGGTTCGCTCGACATCGCCGGGCGAGTCTAGGAGTCGGCGCCGCGGTCCCCGCGCACGGCGAGCGCGTCCCGATACACGCCGGAGAGGATCTCGCGCTCCTGCGCCCAGTCGAGCACGGCGGCGGCCTCGGCCGCGGCGCGGCGGTGCTCGGCGTTTCGCCGCGGCTCGAGCAGGTCGCCCAGCCCCGCGGCGATCGCCGCCGGGTCGCCGGGATCCACGGTCGCCCCCAGGCCGTGCTCGTCGACGAAGCGAGCGATCATCGGCAGGTCGCTTCCGAGGATCGGCAGACCGGCGAGCGCGTACTCGAAGAGCTTGTTCGGCAGCGTGAGCCGGTAGCTCAGGCAGACCGGCTCGATCAGCGCCAGGCCGACGCCCGCGCCGCTGACCGCGTCGAGCAGCTCCCGCGGCGGGACCGGCTCGGCCAGCTCCACCCGATCCTCCAGCGACAGCGAGCGGACGAGCTCCTCGAGCCCGGCCCGGTACTCGGGCGCCGCCGGTCCGAGCAGGCGCAGCCTCACGCCGGGCGCGATCGCGATGGCGCGGATCGACTGCTCGATCCCGCGCCCCGGCTGGAGGCCGCCGACGTAGATCGCCGTGCGCCCGTCGCCGTCCGGGGTTCGAGAGGCACCGGACGGCTCGGACTCCGCCGCCCGCTCGGGGATGTTGCGGACCACCACCGGCGCAGGTATCCGGTAGCGGCGCGCGAGCTCCTCGGCGTAGGCCGGGCTCGTGGTGACGACGCGGTCGGCCAGGCGAACGAACAGCGCCTCGCAGGCCACGAGCCACCGGCGCGGCTCCGAGCGAAGGTTGCGGTCGGCCCACAGCTCATGGGAGTCGTAGACCACCGCGGAGCCGTGCATCAGGCGCGCCGCGACGCCGATCCACATCGTGTTGTAGTCGTTGCAGTGCACGAGGTCCGGCCGCAGCGCGCGCACTGCGGCGATCGCTCGGACGTAGTAGGCGAGCGTCGAGAGCCACCGCAGCAGCCGCCGCGCCACGGCTCGACCGGGCCCCATGCGGCCCTGCCGCGGCGGCGTCGCGGGGGCGCTGCCCCCGCGCCCCGGCCGCAGCCTCGAGATCTCGCGGTAGACGGCCCAGCCAAGCCGTGACGCCGGCCCGATCCGTCTCAAGGTGAAGCCGTCCTGCTCGCTAACCTGCTGGGCCTGCGTGAACGAGACGACTCCCAGCACCGTGGTCTGGAGCCCGAGCGCGACCAGCGTGCGCGCCTCGCGCAGGACCCTCGAGTCGTGGTCGACGGCGTTGCGCACGAGCACCACGGCCACGCGCCCGTCACGCTCGGCGTGAGTCGCGTCTCGCACGGCGCGCAGTGTAGGGCGCGTCACCTTTTCGACGGCCGCGCCGGCAGGCGGACCCGGACGTGAGCAAGGCGCGGGCTCCGGTGGCCCCCGTCTTCGTCGGCGGAGCGGCGCGAAGCGGCCTCCAGGCCATCGCGCGGCTTGTCGGGGCTCACCGGCGCTACCGCTATCTCGACGCCCAGATTCGCTTTCACTCCGACGACGGCGGGCTCCCTGACCTCCTCGCCGGGCGCGTCGAGCTCGAGCGCTTCCTAGAGCGCCTGCGCGGCTACTGGTGGTTTCACACCCGCGCCGAGGAGCGCGGCAGCGGCCTGCACCAGCTGGTCTCACGCGCCGACTTCGACCGCGCGGTAGCGGACTTCGAGGCGTCGTTCGGCGAGGACCGGGTGGCCGCAAGCCGCGCGCTCGTCCGCTCGCTGCTCGACCCGCTGGCGCGCCGCGACGGCGCCGAGAGCTGGGTCGAGTGGAGCACGCGGTCCGTCGCCGCCGCCCCAACGCTTGGGGAGCTGCTCCCGGACTGCAAGGTCATCCACGTCGTGCGCGACGGGCGTGACGTCGCCTGCTCGCTGGTGAGCCTGCCGTCCGGCGCCGACTCCGTGGTCAGCGCCATCGGCGGCTGGCAGCGTCAGGTGAACGCCGCCGACGCCGGCGCGCGAGAGCTTGGGGGCGATCGCGTCCTGACGCTGAACATCGCCGACCTCGTGATCGACGACCGCGAACGCTCCTACGAGCGACTGCTCGATTTCCTCGGCGTGGAGGACGACCACGGCATGCGCGAGCACTTCGAGAACAAGCTGCTCCCAGGCGCGGCGAACCCCGGCCGCTGGGAGATCGACCTCGCCGGCTACGAGCAGCACGAGCTGGAGCGCGCGTACGAGCGGGCGCTCGGCGAGCTGGCAGGCGGCGGCGTGGCCGTGGCCGGCGACCTCGCCCGCCGCGCCGGGCTTGCGGGCGCCGAGGCGCCGGCTGCCCGCGCTCCGGGCTCGTAACACACGTCGCAGAATCGTCACGCGCGTGCGTTGAGTCGTGCGTCGCCCTCCAGCGCGCGCGGGCTACCGCGTGGTGCGGGTTAGGTACCGCATGCGCGCGA
This sequence comes from Thermoleophilaceae bacterium, assembly GCA_051001995.1. Lineage (GTDB taxonomy): Bacteria > Actinomycetota > Thermoleophilia > Solirubrobacterales > Thermoleophilaceae > CAWEHQ01. Next base: position 474 of record JBPCMT010000118.1, on the reverse strand, counting down.
AGGACCCGGCGGCGATCGGCGCCACGGTGTGGTCGGCGCTTCAGGGCCCGGCAACGTCTTCGCTCGTCTGAGTCTTGGGGCTGCGCCACAGCCGCAGCCGACCGATCCCCACGCCACCGTCCTCCGGCGCCGGCACCCATGAGATCCCCGCGCGGTGAAGCTCGCGGACGAGCTTGCGATAGCGGCGGTCGATTCGGCGGGCGTCCGGAGGCGGCATCCGCTCGCGCCAGCCGCCGAGGTGCGCGGCCTCGGCCGAGATCTCGGCATCGAAGTAGCGGCGCATCGGCGACTCGTCGGCGGTCTCGAGGAACTCGGCAACCCGCCGGAAGGTGCCCTCGCGGTCGCCCGCCACCAGGTCGTCGAGGTGGACGATCAGCGCCCGGCCCGGCGGCAGCCGGCGCATCGCGGCGTCGGCGGCGCGGATCCGCCGCCGCCAGTGGAGCAGTGCCTCCTCCGGATCGTCGGTGAGGCTCT
>JBPCMT010000117.1:0-3434 GCA_051001995.1 Thermoleophilaceae bacterium | reverse complement strand
GCATGAAGTAGCGCGTCAGCCGGCGGCGGTCGGGGCTCAACGGGCTCGAGCCGGACAGGTAGGTGTCGGTCAGCGCGTCGAAGGCCTCGGGCGTCCAGATCGTCACGCAGGGCTCGATGCCCTTGGCTAGAACCAGTCCTCCGGAGAAGGCGGCTCTGAACTTGGGCGGCACGTTGAGCCGGTTCTTGGCGTCGAGGGAGTAGTCGTACTGACCGCGGAAGGCCACCGTTGTTCTCGAGTCCGGTCGCGTGGTTGAAGGGGGTGCATCCGGAACCGAGGTGGCGGAGTGGGAGGAGCCCCGCCACCCCGGTCCTGGAAGACGGCGCCACTATAGCCCACATCGCCCCACTTCGGGACACTTCTTGCCACTTTTCCGTCCGAACGGGCCCTGGAGTCCCCTCACCAGGGCGGGAGCCCGCTTGGAGAGCCGAGAACAGCGCTCACGCGGGTCATGGGCCACGGGCAGCACGGCTGGAAGGACGCTGGCAATCGACACCCTGCATGGGCGATTTCACCCAAACTTTCGCTTTGAGGGAGAGCGTGCACATCGCCCGCTCCCGGGGGGCCCCCCGAACCGCCCGGCCGCGCTAGCCGATTGGCAGGCCGCCGCCCTGGAGCAGTGCCGAAGCGAGTGCAGCCGCCACCATGAGCAGCACCGACGGCACCAGCAGAAGCGCCACGACGAGCTGGATCTTGGGTCCGGCGCGTGCGGCCTCCTCGCGGATCCGCCGGCGGCGCGCCGCGCGAGCGTCGCGAGCCTGAGCCGCCAGCGCGTTGGCGAGCGGCGCGCCGTGGCGAATTGTCCGCTCGAGCGCCCCGAGCATTGCCGTGACCTCCGGAACCGGCGTCCGCCTCGTCATGGCGCCGAGCGACGTGGCGAGCGGGACCCCCAACGCCACCTCGCCTCCCACCACCCGCCATTCCGCGCCGAGCTCTCCACGCGTCCGCTCGCCGACGGCGCTCAGCGCCGCCGGAAGCGAGAGGCCGGCCTCGATCGTCACCCGCAGGAGGTCGAGCATGCCCGGCAGCTCCTGCCGTATCCGCCGCGCGCGGTCGCGCGCCCGTCGCGCGAGCCACAGGTCGGGCGCCAGGAAGCCGCCCACCGGCCCGGCCACGGCCAGAGCAACCCCAAGGCGCCCCGGCGCCGTCGCTCCGAGGAGCAGCCCCCCGGCGGCCCCGAGAAGAGTGGCCGCAACCTTCACCGCCATGAGCTCCCTCGTGTCGAGCCTCGGGAGGGCTCCGCGGGAGGGTCCGGCCAGCCCGGCGGCAGCGATCCGCGCCTCGAGCTCGCGCGGAGCGGCGACGCGAGCCGCCGGCGCCAGGCCGCGCCCGAGACCGGCGAGAGCGCGAACTGCCGCGGTTCCGAGCCGCGGTCGCGGACCTCCCCGCCCGTCGGGCTTCTCGCGCGAGCGGTCCCGCCCGAGGCGGATCGCCTCGGCCGGCACCAGCAATGCGAGCCCGCCCGCTGCAAGGGCAACGGCGAGGAAGGCGAGGGCTGTCGCGATCATTCCCGCGCGCGCCCGAGCGTGCGGATGGCCGCGGCGGCGGCCGCCTGCATCGCCAGCGCCAGGCCGAGCAGCCACGCCGTCAAGAAGCCGTCGGCCAAGCCGGTCAGAAAGCCAGGGCTCGCGAGCTCCGCCAACCCCGCGCCGCCAAGCGGCAACAGGACCACGACGACCCCGGTGAACCGAGCCTGAGCGGTGGCTGCGCGCACCTCGCCCTCGAGCCTTGTCTGGTCGTCGATAGCGGCCGCCGAGTCGCGAAGTAGACGCGCGAGGTCACCACCGGCGCGACGCTGGAGGAGCACTCCGGCGACGATCGTGTCGATCTCGTGGGACTCCGCGCGTCGGCGCAGCCCTTCGAGGACTTCCTCGGTCCGAGCGCCGAGCGAAAGCTCGTGCGCCGCCCTGCGCAGCTCTCGTCCCGCAGGGCCCTCCATACCCACCGCGGCCTCCGAGATCGCCCCTCGCACCGAGTGGCCGCCCGCGAGCGCGTCGGCCATCCCGATCGCGATCCGAGCGGCGCCTCGCGCGACGGCTCGGCGGTAGCGCTCACGCCGGGTTCGAAGGGCGCGCCCGAGGACGGCCGGTGTTGCGCACGCCGCCGCGACGCCGAGGAGCGGTCCGGCGACGAACGTCCCGACGGCGAGGGCGCCCAGCGCGCAGGCGGCAAGGAGCCGACGGCGCTCCTCGGCGGCCGGGTCACGCCCCTCGGTCCCGGGCCGCCGCATGACCTCTGCCAAGGCGGCCAGCGAGCGGGCGACCCGCGGTGCCCGATCTCGTATGACTCCCGCCAGGGGCGCGCCGAGCTGCACCGCCGCCACCGCGGCGAGGAAGCCCGCCGCGAACGCGAGCGCCGCCGAGCCGGTCATGAGGCTGAAGCCCCACGCCGCAGGCGCCGCGCGAGACCCTCCGCCGCGGGCGGCCGAAACCACGGATGGCCGTCGCGCAACGAGTAGAGGTCGCGCACTCCCGCTCCTCCCGGTGCACGCACGACCTCGGCGACCGAGTGGACTCGCCGCGCACCGTCGCGGTCCCGCTCTTGGTGGACGACGAGCTCGAGCGCGCTCGCGACCTGATCGCGTACCGCCGCGTGCGGAAGCCCCAGGCCAGCCATGAGCGCGAGTGTCTCGACGCGCCGTAGAGCGTCCGCCGGCGAGTTCGCATGCACCGTGCTGAGCGACCCGTCGTGGCCGGTGTTGAGCGCCATGAGCATGTCGAGGGCCTCAGCCCCGCGCACCTCGCCGACCACGATCCGGTCGGGGCGCATCCGGAGGGCGTTGCGCACCAGCTGCCGAATCGTGACCTCGCCACTGCCCTCGAGGTTGGGCGGTCGCGCCTCGAGTCGGATCACGTGGCGCTGGCGGAGCCGAAGCTCAGCGGCATCCTCGATGGTCACGATCCGCTCTCCATCGGGGATCGCGCCGGACAGCGCGTTGAGGGTCGTGGTCTTGCCGGAGCTGGTTCCGCCGGAGACGAGGATCGACGCCCTTCCCCTCACCGAGTCGGCGAGGAGCTCCGCGAGTGGTGCCGGGAGCGTGCCACCCGTCACGAGGTCGTCCAATGAGAAGCCCTGACGCCGGAAGCGTCTGATCGTCAGGCAGGGCCCGGTCAGCGCAAGCGGCGGAATAACGACGTTGACGCGCGAGCCGTCGGGTAGGCGAGCGTCGCACAGCGGAGCCGCCTCGTCCACGCGGCGACCGAGTGGCGCCAGGATGCGCTCGATCGCGTGCATGAGATCCGCTTCCGATGCGAATGAGGTGGCGGTCCGCTCGATCCGACCGCGTCGCTCGATCCAGACCGCGTCCGGCCCGTTCACCATCACCTCGTCGATCGTCGGATCACCGAGCAGCGCGTCGAGAGGGCCGAGCCCTGTGGCCAGACGGAGCACACGCTCGACCAACCGATCGCGCTCGCCCCCCGCCAGGGCGGGCG
>JBPCMT010000116.1:0-3374 GCA_051001995.1 Thermoleophilaceae bacterium | reverse complement strand
AGCAGGTTGTTCTCGAGCTGCTGATAGACGATCGCCCACACCGTCCAAACGATCGTCGCCGTCGGGAAGTTCGTGAACAGGGTCACGAGCCCGACGATGATCGCGGCGATCGTGGCTCCCACCAGCGGGATCAGCGAGAACAGCCCGACGATCACCGCGAGCGGCCCGCGGAAGGGCACGCCGAGGATCAGGAGGACCACGTACGCGAGCGTGCCGGCGATGAACGCCACGGCGAGCGCCCCCACCACGTAGCCGCCCACGGCGCCCGCCATCCGGTCCAGAACCCGCCGCAGCCGGACGGCTCGCTCGCGCGGCTGGAGCGCGAGCGCCTGGTTGATCCAGCCCTTCCCGCCGCCCAGCATGAAGGCCGCCAGGATCAGGATGGTGACCAGCGCGAACAGCGAGTTCACCAGCCCGACGCCGATCCCACCCAGCGCGCTCGCCGCGTCGCCGATCTTCGAGGGGAGCGTCTTGGCCTGTGCCTCGAGGTTCTCGGTGATCCCGTAGTCCTCCTCGAGGGTGCGCAGCGTGCCGTTCCCGTTGACGAACTCCTGGACGTCGGCCGCGTATCCCGGGATGTTCGAGATCAGATCGTTGCCCTCGCGCACGAGCGGTGGGATCACGAGCGCCGCCAGCGCGACCGGCACCGCGAGCAGGCAGAGGTAGACCACCGCGATCGCCAGGCCGCGCGGCATCCTGCGGTCCAGGTAGTTCACCGGCGCCGAGAGGGCGACGGCGAGGAATGTCGCAAGCACCAGCCAGACGAGCGGCTTGCGCAGCACGTAGATCAGCGCGAGCGTGGCGACGGCGACGATCACGATCACCACGACCCTGAGGATCGCCCTGACCTGCGGGTACTCCGCCGCTCTGGGGGACCGTTCCTGCATCCGGACCAGCGTCAGTCGAGCAGGGCCGCGGGGATCGAGCCGACTCCGAGCAGCCCGGGCCCGGTATGGACTCCGATGACCGGGCCGAGCTCTGAGAAGAACAGGGGGTCGCGCCCGAAGATCGCGGCGCACTCCTCGGCCAGCCGTTCGGCCTGGTCCGGCGCCTGAATGTGCTGGACCACCCAGCCGTCGGCGCCGGAGTCGTGGCGCTGACGCGCGTAGTCCACCATCCGCTCGTAGGCCCTGGAGCTCGTCCGGACGCGCTCAACCGGGACCATCTCCGACTCGACGGTGAGGATCGGCTTGACCTTGAGCGTCGAGCCCACCCAGGCGCTCGCCGCGCCCACGCGGCCGCTGCGCTTCAGGAACTCGAGCGTGTCGATCGCGAACCAGATCTTGAGCTCGCGCCGCGCCGCGTGCACCGCCCGCTCGACCGCCTCGCCGTCGTCACCCGCCCGGGCTCGCCGGGCGCCGACGAGCGCCAGCAGGCCGAGCCCGCCGGCGGTCGTGGCCGAGTCGACGACGCGGACCCGCTCGCCTCCCCTGCCCTCGCGCTGGAGCGCCTCGGCCGCCTGCCGCGCCGCCTCGCAGGTGCCCGACAGCCCCGCCGAGATGTGGATCGACACCACCTCCCCTCCGCTCGCGAGCAGCGGCCCGTAGACGGCCTGGAAGTCGCCGACAGAGGGCTGCGACGTGGTCGGCAGCTGGTCGGCCGAGCGCAGCTCGTCGAAGAAGCCGGCCAGGTCGGTGATGTCCGCCTCGCGATCGGTCCGCTCGCTCCCGTGGTTCACGTAAAGGGAGACGATTCCGATGCCGTTCGCCTGGACGACGGAAGGGGGAAGGTAGGCGGTCGTGTCGGAGACGACGGCTACGCCCGGCATCGCGGCGCAGCCTACTGGCCGGCGCCGAGAGGCGTGCTTGATCGGCCGCGAGCGGAATCAGAGAGGCTCTTAGACTCACCGCGTGCCGACGACTCTCGTAACGGGCGCGACGGGCTTCATCGGCTCACACGTGGCCCGCCGGCTCTCAGAGCGCGGCGATGACGTTCGCGTCACGATGCGCGAGGGCTCCAGCGACGAGGGGCTGCTCGGCCTGGACTGCGAGCGGGTGCGCTGCGACCTGCTCGATCGGCGCGCCGTCCGTCGCGCCCTCGAGGGCGCCGAGCGTGTGTTCCACTCGGCCGGGATGGTCTCGCTGCGCAGGGGAGACGACTCCACGCTCTTCCGCGTCAACGTCGACGCGACCAGGCTGCTGCTCGAGGAGTGCCTACGCGCCGGCGTGGAGCGGGTCACCTTCACCTCGAGCGTCGCCGCGATCGGGCCCGCCGCGCCCGGGCAGCGCGGCGACGAGCGCCAGCTCTTCACCGCCGGGGCGCTCGGGGTCCCCTACGTCAACTCGAAGCACGAGGCGGAGGTTGAGGCGCTGAGGATCGCCGCCCACGGGCTTTCGCTCGTGTGCGTCAACCCGTGCATCGTCTTCGGCGCCGGCGACGTCTACGGGGGCTCCACCTCGCTCGTCCGCCGGTTCCTGCTCGGCCGGATTCCGGCCTACGTCGACGGCGGGCTCAACATCGTGGACGTCGACGACGTCGCCGCGGGCCACCTGCTCGCCGACGAGCGCGGTCAGCCCGGTGAGCGCTACATACTCGGCGGGCGCAACTACACGGTCAGACGCCTGTTCGCGGACCTCGGCCGAGTCTCGGGCGTCGAGCCGCCTGCGATCAGGCTGCCGGCGCCGGCCGCGCTCAGCCTGGCCCGGATCGCCGAGCGCGGTCCGGGTCGCCCGCCGATCACGGTCAACGAGGTCAAGTCGGTGAGCCAGTGGTGGACCTACTCGAGCGCCAAGGCCAAGCGTGAGCTCGGGTGGAGCGCGCGACCGCACGAGGACACGCTCGAGGCCACCGTTCGCTACTGGATGGAGCGCGACGGAGACGCGATCTCTCGCTCGCCTCGCTCGCAGCCGCTTCAGTACAGGCTCGCCGCGCGGACGGTGGAGGGGCTCGCGGGTGCCGCTGGGAGGGCCGGGCGAATGCTCGGAAGGGCGAGCTGAGCCGCGGCGGTACCCTCGATCGCATGGCGACGACGCTCTACCGCTGCAAGACGCCCACGAACCTCCTCTGCCCGTGCGGCCGTGTGGCCCGCCGGCTCAAATACGCAGGAATCCCCTACGAGGACGTGCGCGTGCGCGTCCTGCGGCGGGACCGCCCGGAGGTGGACGCGCTGACCGGACAGCGGTGGGTGCCGGTGCTAGTCCACGGCGACGAGGTGATCCACGACAGCAAGCGGATCATCCAGTACGTCGAAGGGCTCGAACCGGGTCGGCGCACGGAGGACGCGACCGGACGGCCGGGCGTGGACGAGGAGGTCAGCTGATGCCCACCCCTCCGCTGCCGGCCGGCCGCGCGGAAGGCGCAGCCAAGCAGGTCGCACCGCTCCCGGCCCAAGCCTGGCGGAGCTGGGGGCGGCTTCCCGAGGAGGAGGGAGAGCG
>JBPCMT010000115.1:0-10673 GCA_051001995.1 Thermoleophilaceae bacterium | reverse complement strand
CGCGAACGCGTCCGGCGCCTCGAGCTGGGGCGCGTGTCCGGCGCCCGGCACGATCCGCGCCATGCCGCGGGGCAGCAGCGGCGCCATCCGGTAGGCCGATTCGACGTAGGCGTCGTCGGACTCCCCCGCCAGGAGCAGCGTGGGGCACTCGATCTCCCCCAGCCGGTCCCATACCGGCGGAAGCACACCCTGGCCGGCGGTCCGCAGCAGCGACGCCAGCTCGACCGGGTCGTGGTTGAGGCGGCCGGGGCGCAGCGCCTCGCGGAGCTCAGGCGACTGGGTCGCGAAGACGGGCAGCCGCTCCCACGCCTCGACGATCGCCTCGATCGACCGACCCTCCATCCAGCCGGCGAGCCGCTCGTCGGCGTCGCGCCGCTCGGCGCGGAGCGCGCCGTCCTCGATGCCCGCCGAGGCGCCTACCAGCACGAGCGCCGCGAGGGCGTGCGGGCGGCGAAGCGCGGCGTGCAGCGCCAGCCGGCCGCCCATCGAGTAGCCGACCAGGGCGGTGCCGGCGTCCAGACGTTCGAGGATCTCGTCGACCCTGCCGGAGAACGTTGCGGACCGGTGATCGAGGCGGGTGCTCCGATAGCGTGTCTCGAGGCGCTCGGCGGTCGCTCGCCACGCGTCGCCCCTCTGCATGAAGCCGGGCACGAACAGCACGGTTGACGCGGGCGCGCGGTCCACGCTCGCATGATTCCAGGCAACCGCACCTTGGCCCCGCTCCAGGCTGTGGCGGACGAGCTGGCGCGCTGCGGGATGCGCCACGCGGTGTGCTGCCCGGGGTCGCGCAACGCTCCGTTGCTTCTCGCCCTGGCCGGGGAGGAGCGGATCCGGACGCATTCCGTGCTCGACGAGCGCTCGGCCGGCTTCGTCGCGCTCGGGCTCGCGAAGGCGAGCGGTCGTCCGGTCGCAGTGGCGTGCACATCGGGCACGGCCGCCGCGAACCTGCACCCTGCCGTTGCCGAGGCGCGCGAGGCGCGCGTGCCGCTGATCGTGCTGTCCGCGGACCGTCCGCCCGAGCTGCGCGACGTCGGAGCGGGCCAGTCGATCGACCAGGTCAAGCTCTACGGCGACTCGGTGAAATGGTTTGTGGAGGTCGGCAATCACGACCCGGGCCGCGCGAGCGCCGTTCACCACCGCCAACTGGCCTGCCGCGCCTACTTGACAGCCGCCGGGGACCCCCGGCCGGGTGCCGTGCACCTCAACTTCGGGCTGCGCGAGCCGCTCGCGCCGGTGCCCGCCGAGGCCGGCGAGGCGGGACTCGATCCAGAGATCTGGGCCGGCCGGCCCGAGGACCGCCCGTGGGTCGAGCGGCGCGACCCGCCGCTCGTCGTGCACAGGCAGCTGGCCGAGGAGCTCGCCCACGAGATCGCCGCCAATCCGCGCGGCGCCCTTGTAGTCGGCGCCACGCGCGAGGATGTCGCGGCGTCAGCCGCTCGCCTCGCCGTCGCGGCCGGCTGGCCGCTGCTCGCGGAGCCGACCTCGGGCGTCCGCTGCGGCGCCCACGATCGCGGCCAGGTCGTGGCCCACTACGACGCGCTGCTCGCGGGCGAGGATTTCGCGCGCACACACGGCGCCGACCTCGTGATCCGGATCGGTGACACGCCCACCTCAAAGCCGCTGCGCGCGTGGCTCGAGCGGGCCCGCCAGATAGTGGTGGACGCGGAGGCCGCCTGGCACGAGCCGACCAAAGCGGCCGAGACCGTGGTGGCGGCGAGCGCGGTCCACACCTGCGACGCGCTCACGTCGGCCCTGGCCGACGCGGGCGCCTCCAATTCCCCCTGGCTGGCGTCGTGGCTCGCCGCGGACGCCCGCGTGTCCCCCGCGCTCGACTCTGTCCCCGACCCGTTCGAGCCGAAGGCCTACGCGGCGCTCGCCGACGTCGCGGCCGACGGCGCGACCGTGTTCGTCAGCTCTTCGATGCCGATCCGCCACGTCGAGACGTACTTCCCGTCCGTCCCTAGACGGATCAGATTCCTCGCCAACCGCGGTGCGAACGGGATCGACGGCGTCGTGTCCTCCGCGGTGGGCGCGGCGCTCGCGAGCGACGCTCGTTGCTACCTGCTGACCGGCGAGCTCGCCCTCCTGCACGACCTCGGCGGGCTGGTGGCGGCGCGGGACCTCGGCGTGTCGTTGACGATCGTGTGCACCAACAATGGGGGCGGCGGGATCTTCGACTTCCTGCCGGTGTCCGAGCACGCGCCGGCGGCGGAGTACGAGCGGCTCGTGGCCACGCCGCGAGACGTCGATCTCGCGGATGTGGCGGCGCTCGCCGGCATGAGCCACGTCACCGCCGGCACACCGGACGAGGTCCGCGACGCCGTCGCGGAGCCGGGCCTGGTCGAGTTCAGAGCCGACCGGGCGAGCGCGGTACGGCTGCACCGCGAGCTGCTGAGCCAGCTCGACGCCGCGTGGCCCAGGCCGCCCGACCGAGGCTAGGCGACCTCGCGCAACTTCCCGGTCTCGACCTCGTAGACGAAGCCGCGCACGCTGTCCTTGTTCGGGATGAAGGGGCTGGCCTCGATGCGCGCGATCGACTGACGCACATCCTCCTCCAGCTCGGGAAAAGCCTCGGCCGCCCATTGCGGCTTTACGCCCGTTTCCTCCTGGATCTGCTTGCGGAAGTCGTCGTCGGTGAAGGTCAGCATGCCGCAGTCGGTGTGGTGGATGACCATGATCTCCTCGGTGCCCAGCAGGCGCTGAGAGATCGCGAGGGAGCGGATCTCGTCGTCCGTGATCACACCGCCAGCGTTGCGGATCACGTGGGCGTCGCCCTCGTTGAGCCCGAGCATCACGTAAGGACTCAGACGGGCGTCCATGCACGTCACTACGGCGATCTTCTTCGCCGGGGGTAGCGGCAGATCGCCCTTGTCGAACTCCTGCGCGTACGCATCGTTGTTCTTAAGCAGCTCGTCGGTGGTGCTCATGTCTCCCCTGTTCGCGCTCGTTTGCGTTCCGGCGCCAAGTCTAATTAATCCGGTCGCGATTCAAGGAATTCCGGGGCACCGGAACGGCGGTCGAGCTCAGGTCAGCAGCGGGAGCAGCGCCTGCAGCTTGACCTCGGTCTCCGCCAGCTCGTCCTCGGGGACGGAGTCCCGCACGATGCCGTCGCCCGCGTAGAGGTGCGCGACGCGGCCGCGGAGCAGCGCGCAGCGCAGCGCCACGCACAGCTCGCCGTCCTCGGCGACGTTCGTCCAACCGACAGCGCCGGCGTACCAGCCGCGATCGAGACCCTCGAGCTGCGGGATCGCCGCCGCCGCGCGGTCGCGCGGCTCGCCGCCGACCGCCGGCGTGGGATGCAGCAGGGCCGCCAGGTCGAGCGTGCCGACCGGCTCGGCGAGCTGGGCGCGGATCGGCGTCGCCAGGTGCTGGACGTTGTGGACCTTGACGAGCGCGGGCTCGTCGGCCGCCGCCACCCAGAGCGACACTCCGCTCAGCGTCAGCTCGATCCGGCGCGCGACGATCTCCTGCTCCTCGCGGTCCTTGCGGCTCGCCAGCAGCTGCTCGCCGAGGTGGTCGTCCACCGCGGGGTCGGCGCTGCGGCGCGCCGTGCCGGCGAGTGCGACGGTCTGGGCGCGGGCGCCCTCGCGCCGAACGAGCAGCTCCGGGCTCGCCCCGACGAAGGAGAGCTCGGGCGTCGAGACCGCGTAGCAGTAGCAGGCGGGGAACGCCGCGCGCAGGCTGCCGAGCACCGGGCCGGGTTCGATGGGCTCGGGGGCGTGCACGCGGACCTCCCGCGCCAGCACGACCTTCTCGAGCTCGCCGTCGCGGATCCGTTCGATCGCTCGGGCGACCGCCCCCTCGTAGTGGGACGGCGGCATCGCGCCGGCCACCCGTGGGCTGGCCACCGGGTGCGGGTCCGCGAGCGGCATCGCGGCGCGCGGGTCGAGGTCCGCCAGGCGGCGCTCGAGGCGCTCGATCACCGCCGCGGCGGCCTCATCCCCGTCCAGGACCGCCGTCACCGTGAGCCGTGCCTGCCCGCCCTGGCGCGCGAGCGCAACCTCGGGCATCACGAGCGCCAGCGGCGCGAGCGAGGACCACTCCGGCGACGTCCCGCCGCGGTCAGCGAACGCGAAGCCGCCGAGCCAGACCGGCCCGGCCGCCGCCGGACGCTCCGGGTCCGAGGCCTCGTCGTCGCAGAGCGCCCCTTCGGCCAGCCGCCTGCAGGCCGCGGCCGCCTGATCGAACCGCTCCTCTCCGGTCGCCTCGACGACGGCGGCGGCCCCAAGGCCCGCCAGGGCGAAACCGTCCCGCTCCGGCTGCTCGAGGCAGAAGGAACGGTCGCCGGCGGCGCACGCCCGCAGCACGCAGGCCGATACGTCGATCTCTGCCGGTACCGGCGTCGTGACGCTCGCGAGGGTGCGCCGGCCGCTGCGCCGCGCGCGCCTGATCGCCTCCTCGACGCGGCGGGCGAAGCGTCGCTCGGCGTCGGCCCCGAGCGTCAGGCGGTCTACGGCGGAGGCCAGCTCGCGTTGCTCGGCCACGACTCAACGCTAGCTTGGTCGAACTGCTGTCGGTTGGTTCCGGCCCCCGGGACCAAAGCGCACGGGTTCGCTCGGTTTTCGGGCCTACGTTGCGGAGCGACCGCGCGCCACCGCGATCTCGCCCGTCCGCACCATCTCCACGAGGCCGAACGGGCGGACCATCCGCTCGAACGCCTCGATCTTGTCGTCGGTCCCGGTGATCTCGACGGTCATCGACCGCTTCGAGACGTCGATCACCTTGCCGCGGAAGATGTCGGTGAACTGCATCACCTCGGCGCGCGCCTCGCTGTCGGCGGAGATCTTGAACAGCGCGAGCTCGCGGGCGACCGTCTCAGCGGGCTCGAGGTCGCGGATCTTGATCACGTTGACCAGCTTGTGGAGCTGCTTGGTGACCTGGTCGATCGGGTGCAGCGCGCCGTCGACCGTGAGCGTGATGCGCGAGATCGACGGGTTGTCGGTGGGACCGACGGCCAGCGTCTGGATGTTGAAGCCGCGGCGCGCGAACAGCCCGGCGATCCGCGCCAGCACGCCCGGCTTGTTCTCGACCAGGATCGAGAGGATGTGGCGGCGGCCGGTGTGGATGCCGCCAGCGACCTGCAGATCCTGGAGGTCGATCACCTCCTTCGTCCCTGGTTCGCCCATCAACCCACCTCGGTGGGATAGGCGAGGCCGCGAAAACCGAGCTGGTCAAGGAAGCAGGGGTGAACGCGTGCATCGCACGCGGATCCCCGATGACGCCGGCGAGCGACGGTTTGCAGGGGCCTCGTCATCCCACCATGTCCCTTGCAGCCTGTCCCGCCGGGATCATCGGGTAGCAGTTCTCCTCCCTCGTGACGCGCACGTCGAGCACCACGGGCCCGTCGGTCGCGATCGCCGCGCGCATCGTCTCGACGAGGTCCTCCTTGCGATCGCAGCGCATTCCGGCGGCGCCGTAGGCCTCGGCGAGCTTCACCCAGTCGGGAGTCGTTCCCATGTCCACCCCCGAGTAGCGGCGGTCCCAGAACAGCTCCTGCCACTGGCGGACCATGCCGAGGTAGCCGTTGTTCATGATGAAGACCTTGACCGGGATCCGCTCGCAAACGGCGGTGGCGAGCTCCTGCGAGGTCATCTGGAGCGAGCCGTCGCCGGCGAGGCAGACGACGGTGTCGTCGGGGCGTCCGACCTGCGCCCCGAGCGCCGATGGCAACCCGAAGCCCATCGTGCCCAGACCGCCCGAGTTGATCCACTGACGCGGCTCGGAGAAGTGGTAGTACTGGGCACACCACATCTGGTGCTGGCCGACGTCGGACGTGATCACGGCGTCCCCGCCGGTCGCCTCGTAGAGCGCTTCGCACATGTACTGCGGCTTGATCTCGGAGTCCTCCGAGTCGGCGTAACCGAGCGGGTGCTTCTCCTGCCAGCCGCGGATGCGCTCCCACCAGCCATCGAGGCGCGAAGAGTCGGCCTCGAGCGCGCGGTACTCGCGCGTGAGCTTTGGCAGCACGCGCTTCGCGTCGCCGACGATCGGGATGTGCGCAGGCACGTTTTTCGAGATCTCGGCCGGGTCCACGTCGATGTGGATGAACTTGGCACGCGGCGCGAACTCGGACAGCTTGCCGGTGATCCGGTCGTCGAAGCGGGCGCCGATCGCGCAGATCAGGTCCGCCTCGTCGATCGCATAGTTGGCGCTGCGCGTCCCGTGCATCCCGAGCATCCCGAGCCATTGCTCGTGGGGTGCCGGGAAGGCGCCGAGGCCCATGACGGTGCAGGTCACCGGGAAGCGATCGGACGCGCAGAGCTCGCGCAGCTCCTTCGCCGCGTCGGCATTCACGACGCCGCCCCCCGCGTAGATGACCGGGCGGCGTGCCCCGACGAGCGCCTTCGCCGCCAGGCGGATCTGCTTGACGTTGCCCTCGGTCGTGGGCCGGTAGCCGGGCAGCGACACGTCCTCGACCGGCGCGTAGGGGATGTCGGCGCGCGACAGGTCCTGGGGTATGTCCACCAGCACCGGCCCCGGACGTCCGGTGCGGGCGATGTGGAAGGCGTCGTGGATCGCCTGCGGGATCTCGCGCGGGTCCTGGATCATGATCGAGTGCTTGACGATCGGCATCGTGATGCCGGTCGTGTCCGCCTCCTGAAAGCCGTCGGTGCCGAGCAGCTCGGTGCGAACCTGCCCGGTGAGGAAGACCGTGGGCACCGAGTCCATGATCGCGTCGGCGATCGGCGTCACGAGGTTCGTCGCACCCGGTCCCGAGGTGGCGAGCGCGACGCCGACCCTGCCGGTGGCCTTGGCGTAGCCCTCGGCCGCGTGCCCGGCGCCCTGCTCGTGGCGGCAGAGCACGTGGCGCACGCCCGCGTCATACAGCGCGTCGTAGGTCGGCAGGTTGGCGCCGCCGGGGATGCCGAAGACAACGTCGACGCCCTCCGCCGTGAGGCTCTCCATGATCGCGTCAACCGCTCGCATCAGCGCCGTCTCCTACGTCGTAAAGGTCCGGATGAGGACGGCGCGGCAATGCGATCGAGGGCGCCCGCGCGCCGATCTTTCGCAGTCTACCAGCGGGTTTGCACCGTCTCGAGGGACTCCGGGAGCTCGAGGTCGCGCCCGCAGCGCATGCAGACCTGGTCGTGGAGGGCGACGACGTTGCCGCACTCCTCGCATCGTCGCCTGGGCTCGCCCCGCTCGGAGCGGTGAAGCATCGCTGCGATCGTGCCGAGCAGCGGCAGGCAGAAGGCGATCAGAAACCAGAGCAGGAACGAGTTGCCCCTGATCTTCGCCACGACCCCGCCCGAGAGGCCGAAGAAGAAGAGGATCACGAGGAACTCCATCAGATCAGCTGCGGCGGCCGCGTGGGCGCGTAGCGGTCGAGCCCCGGCAGCGGCGTCGAGCACATGATCCAGCTCGGCCACCAGACGCGAAACCCGAGCCCGCGCAGCCTCCCGAGCAGTCCCCACGCGATCGACGTCGTGAACACGCTCAGGCGCTCCGGCTCCTGAGTGCGCGCCACGCGGTCCAGGGCCGAGATCACGATCGCCGCCAGGTCCTTGGGCCACGCGCCCACGGCCGGGCCGATCTCGCCGTCACCCGAGACCCAGCACAGCGCGCTGGCGTAGCCGGTGTCGTGGTCCAGGCGCGCGAGGCACGAGCGGTCGCGTCCGAAGAACTCGTGCAGCTCCGGCCGCCTGTGGCCGATCGCGCCCGGCTCGAGCCGGTTCCATTCGGCGATCGCGTGGTCGGGCTCGAGCATGTGCACCGCCAGCCCACTCTGGTCCTCGAGCTCGCCGGAGCGCGCCTCGAGGTAGCGCTCGGCCTCAAGCTCCATGTGCCAGTGGCCGGCGATCGGCATCACGCCGAAGTCCGTGTAGAGCGTCAGGTCCGCCGGCGCGCCGGTCGCGATCACGATCCGGGCGAGCTCGGGCGTCGGCGCGCCGGGCCAGCAGCGCTCGAGGAGCGCCCGCCCGATGCCCTGGTCCTGGTGGCCCGGCTCGACCATCAGCTCGGTGAGCTGCTCCATCTCCCCGAAGCGGACGGCGCGCGCGTAGCCGACGGCGCGGCCCTCGTCCTCGCAGATCTCATAGCGCGCGTCAGGCTGGGCGGTCACCAGCTCGGCGAGGCCGCGGTGGCGACCCCAATCGTCTCGGATCTGCTCCTCCGTCGGCTCGCGCCCGGCCGGGAGGATGCCCTGACGCACCCCCGCGTCGTAGGCGCTTCGGGCGGAGATCGCGAAGCTTTCGCGCAGGTCCGCCGCGGTTCCCGCGCGGAACGAGAGGCTGCTGGCGGTCACCGAGCCGAGTCTAGGGGGCGGGATCCGGCGTCTCGTCCGCTGCGTCAGACGCCTCGGCGCGCGGAGAGCCGGGAGTGTCCATGTACCCCCCGAGAGATGGCGGATGCCCGAGCTGGCCGAGCTCGGCCGCGTCGCGGCCGAACAGCAGCCCGACGGTCCAGTCCGCCACGAGGCGGAGTCGCCGGGCCACACCGGGCGCCATCATCAGGTGGTAGGTGCGCGCGGCGAACCAGGCCGGAAAGCCCCGCATCCGGATCCCCCCCACCTCCGCCACCGCCTTGTGGCGGCCCATGTCGACGAAGACGCCGCGCGTCTTGTAGCGAAACGGCTTCGGCGGGCGGCCGCCGAGCGCAGCGGCGACGTTGTCGGCCGCGAGCCTTCCCTGGCGGATCGCGTGCTGGGCCGTGGGCGGCGACGGGCGCGCGCCGTCCGCGGCCGGGTCGGGCACCGCGGCTGCGTCGCCGATCGCCCACACGTTCTCGCGACCCGCGGCGCGCAGCATGCGGTCAACTCGGATCCGACGGTCGTCGTCGAGCTCGAGGCCCATCCGCTCGAGCAGCTGTGGGGGCTTGACGCCGGCGGTCCAGCAGAGGGTTCGCGCCGGGATGCGCTCGCCGGTGGAGAGCCAAACCTCGTTCTCGTCGAGCCGGGCGAGGCGCGTGCCGGTGCGCACGTCGATGCCGCGGGCGCGCAGCTCGCGGGTCGCGAAGCCGGCCAGCCGCGCGTCGATCTCCGGCATCACCCGGTCGAGCGCCTCGACGAGGATCCAGCGCGTGCCATCGAGGCGGCAACGCGGGTAGCGCTCGACGACGTCGGCCACGTAGTCCTGGAGCTCCGCTATTCCCTCGAGGCCGGCGTAGCCGGCGCCGACGAACACGAAGGTGAGGTACGAGCGGCGGGCGTCGGCGTCGTCCAGAGACTCCGCGACCTCGAGGTTCTGAAGCGCACGGTTGCGCAGCGCGATCGCCTCGGAGATCGTCTTGAAGCCCATACCGTGTTCCGCGAGACCCGGCACGCGAAGGACGCGCGAGACGGACCCGACGGCCACGATCAGGTGGTCGTAGCGAAGTGCGGCCTCGCGCCCATCGGCCGTCGTGACATGGACCTCGGAGAGACCGGGGTCGGCGCCGACGACCCTTCCGAGCCGGATCTGAGTGGCGGCGAGTGACTCGCGCAGCGGCACGACGACGTGGCGCGGCTCGAGCGTGCCGGCCGCGGCGCCCGGGAGCAGAGGCGTGTAGAGGAGGAAGTTCTCCGGCGTGACCAGCTGCACACGGGCGCTACCGCGTGGCAGCACCCGCTCGAGGCGACGGGCGGCGTAGAGGCCGCCGAAGCCGCCGCCGGCAATCACCACGTTCCAGGCCATCGTGTCGCCCTAGGCGCCGGGCGGGGTGACGCGGATGATGCGGTCGTCGCCCGGCCGCGGGTTGCCGCGGCCGTCGCGGTTCGAGGTCAGGAGGTAGAGCGCGCCGCCCGGCCCCTCGACGACGGTGCGGATGCGCCCGAAGCGGCCGGTG
Organism: Thermoleophilaceae bacterium; assembly: GCA_051001995.1. Classification (GTDB taxonomy): domain Bacteria; phylum Actinomycetota; class Thermoleophilia; order Solirubrobacterales; family Thermoleophilaceae; genus CAWEHQ01. The sequence goes on along the minus strand of JBPCMT010000115.1, from coordinate 911 downwards.
AACAGCCGGCTCGTGCCGGCGACGCGCCCGTTGCGGAAGTTCACCCGGTTGACGTGCTCGCCCTTCAGCGCCCCGATCAGGTAGTCGCCCGTCCACTTCGAGCCGGGCTTAGAGACGAAGGTGGCGCCCGAGGGAGCGATCCCGTTCTCATAGAGCACCACCGGACCCGTGAAGCGCCCGTGGTTGCGGCCCTCGGCCCGCGGCCAGCCATAGTTGTGCCCCTCGCGGATCAGGTTGACCTCGTCGTTTCCGACCTCTCCGTGCTCGGTCGCGAACAGGCGGCCGGTGCCCGGCTGCCAGTCGAGCCCCTGCGGGTTGCGGTGCCCGAGCGTGTAGGGCTTAACGTGCGCGTCGCGACCGCGGTACTTGCGCGGAGCGAGCCGCAGGAACTTTCCGTTGCGCGACCTACGGTCCTGCGCCAGAGACGGCTCGCCGGCGTCGCCCGTGGCCACGTAGAGATGGTCGTCGGGGCCAAAGGCGATCCGCCCGGAGTCGTGGATCACGCCCGCCCGGATCCGGTCGAGCACGAGCGCGTCGCGGCGAAGCCGAGTGTGACGGTAGTTGTAGCGATAGCGGACCAGCTTCATCCCGTTGCTCGTCGTGAAGTAGAGGTAGACGAAGCGGTTGCGTCGAAAGCGCGGGTCGACCGCGAGCCCCAGGAGACCCCCCTCCCCGCGCGCCGAGACGTCGATGCGCGCCACCGGCCGGCCGCGCAGGCCGCCGCGGGTGCTGAACAGCCGCACGCGCCCCGGCCGCTCGGTGACGAGCGCGCGGCGGCGGTCGATGAAGGCCATCTCCCACGGGATGACGAGGCCCGTGGCGACGGTGCGCGTCTGGGGGGCCGCCGCGGCGCCCGCTCGCTCCAGTGCGTCCGCGCGCGCGGACGCCGAGTCGTCGCCGCCGGCCTGGAC
>JBPCMT010000114.1:0-31426 GCA_051001995.1 Thermoleophilaceae bacterium | reverse complement strand
GCCGTGGCCGCCGCGCACGCCGTCGAGCACGTGGGCCTGCCCGAGTCCACCCACGGCCCCGCCCATGTGGCGGTCCACCTGGCGCTCGCGCCGAATTCGAACGCCTCCCATGAGGCGCTCGGCGCGGCGCGCGCGTGGGTGCGCGAGCACGGCGCGCCGGACCCGCCCCCGCACCTGCGCAGCGCCGCCTACCCGGGCGCCGCGGCGCTCGGGCGCGGCCACGGATACGACTACCCCCACGATCGCCCGGACGCGCTCTCGGGACAGGAGCTGATGCCCACCGAGGCGAGCGGGGAGCGCTTCCTCGACCTCACCGACCGGGGCGCCGAGGCGGAGCTGCGGCGTAGGCTCGAGCGGATCCGCACGGGTCGTCGAGCTCGCGAGGAGAACGCCTGAGAGCGGCCGGCGGCCGCGGCCGCCCGGTCGCGACTGTGACATCGCTCACTCCCGCTGCGCCGGCGCCGCTCCCAGGCGCAAGCGGCGCTGCAGGATGCCAAGCGCCATTGGCCTCAATGGGGGTCTTCTGCCACCCTGGAACCGATGGCCTCGAGGCACGCCACTCACCGCCCAGGACGCCGCCGACGCTCCGCGGAGCCGCCGCGTCAGTCGCACGGGTTCGTCGACCCCGGCGCGATGCTCGCGACCGCCCACGAGCTCCCGTCCGGACTCACCGTCCGGCTGCGGCTCGCACGGCCGACCGACGTGGCGCAGGTGCGCGCCTTCCTCGAGCGGCAGTCGGCGGAGACGCTCTCGCGCCGCTTCTTCACCGCGATGCCGCGCGTCTCCGACGCCACCGTCCGCCACTTCACCTACTACGACCCGCGCACGACGCTGATCGTCGCGGCCACCGCGCTGATCGGGGGCGCCGAGGAGGTCGTCGGGCTCGCCGACGTGGCGCTGCTCGGGACCGGGCTCGCCGAGATCGGCCTGCTGGTGGACGAGGCGCACCGGGGCGAGGGGATCGGCCGGGCGATGTCCGAGGCGGTCGCATGGCTGGCCGTGCAGCGCGGCGCCACCCACCTCAAGGCGGAGATGCTCGATCGCAACGTCGCCATGCTGCGGCTCATGCAGCGGCTGGGCCCGACCGTGCAGACGGCGGAGGGCGGCGTCTCGACCGCCCATACGAAGCTGCCGGCGCTGCGCCGCGCAGCCGCGGCGTGAACCGTCGCGAAGGTCCGGCGCCTCGGCCTAGCTCTTAGACTGCCTTCGGGCCGCCCGGCCCGGTCCGCGAGCAGCCGAAAGGAACGTCCATGCAGGCAGCCACAGCCACCGAGGCAGCACCCCCGGCGGGCGCCGAAGGCGGGCTCGAGTCACACAACCCCGCGACCGGCGAGCGGGTCGGCTCGGTGCCGACGCTGCGCCCCGAGCAGGTGCAGGGGGTCGTCGACGAGGTCGCGGACGTCCAGCCGTTCTGGGCCGCGCTGGCGCTGTCCGACCGCGCCCGCTACATGCGGCGCACGGCCCAGGTGGTGATCGACAACCTCGACGAGCTGGCCACGCTGATGGCGCGCGAGCAGGGCAAGCCGATCAGCGAGTGCTACACGATGGAGCTGCTCCCGACGATCGATGCGCTGCACTGGATCGCGGACGCCGGGCCGGAGATCCTCGCCGACGAGAAGATCTCCTACCCGCAGATCTTCTTCAAGCAGAAGAAGTCGCACTTCGCCTACGACCCGCTCGGCGTCGTCGGGGTGATCGCCCCCTGGAACTACCCGTGGTCGATCCCGTTCGGCGAGGTGGCGATCGCCCTCATGTGCGGCAACGGCGTGGTCGTGAAGCCGGCGTCGCTCACGCCGCTGATCGGACAGCGGATCCAGTGGGCCTTCGAGCGCGCCGGGCTCCCGCAGGGGCTCGTCCGCGCGGTGCACGGCGGCGGCGCCGTCGGCGGGGCGCTGGTCGAGTCGAGCGCCGCCAAGATCTTCTTCACGGGCTCGGTGGACGTCGGCCGCGGCGTGGGCGTCGCCTGCGCCGAGCGCATGAAGGGCTCGGTGCTCGAGCTCGGCGGCAAGGACCCGGCGATCGTGCTCGCGGACGCCAACCTCGATACGGCGATCGCCGGCTGCGCGTGGGGCGGCTTCGCCAACGCCGGCCAGACGTGCTCGGGGATCGAGCGCGTGTACGTCGCGGACGAGGTGGCGGACCGCTTCGTCGATGGCGTCGTCGCGAGCGCGCGCCGCCTCCGCGTGGGCGACCCGCTCCAAGGCGGTACGGAGATCGGGCCGATGGTCTCGCGCGAGCAGTTTGACCTCGTCCGCGAGCTCGTGGACGACGCCGTGCAAAGCGGCGCCGAGCTGCGCTGCGGTGGTCCCACCGAGGTGCCCGGCCTCGAGGGCCCGTTCTTCGCGCCGGCCGTGCTCACCGGCGTGACGCACGAGATGCGGATCATGCGCGAGGAGATTTTCGGACCGGTGCTGCCGGTGATCACCGTCGACTCCGAGGAAGAGGCGATCCGCCTCGCGAACGACTCCGAGTTCGGTCTCAGCGCCTCGGTCTGGACGCTCGACCGCGCCAGGGGCGAGCGGATCGCGCGCCGGATCGAGGCCGGCAGCGTGTGGATCAACGACCACTCCTACTCGCACGGCGCCTGCCAGTGCTCGTGGGGCGGCGTCAAGAACTCGGGGCTCGGCCGCTCCCACTCCAAGTTCGGCTTCTACGAGTGCGTGAACGTCAAGCACGTGGCGTGGGAGCCCTCGCGCCTGCCCCAGTTCTGGTGGCACCCCTACGACGAGTCGCTGCGCACCGCGATGCGCTCATCGGCGCAGCTTCTCTACGGACGCGACGAGGACAAGCTCGGGGCGCTGCGACAGGGCGCGCTCCCGCTCGCGAAGGTCGCCCGCAAGATGCTGCGCGGCGCGCGCCGGCGACCCTAGCGATCCGGTGGGCTCAGGCGTGCGCCGGCACGAACGCCGGGTCGCTCTCGTGCTCGCGGAAGAAGCGGACCATCGGGCCCACGTACTCCTCGAAACGCGGGCAGCGCAGCCCGTGCCGCGCGAGCATGTCGCCCGCCTGGCGGGTGTCGAAGCGAACCGGGTGGTTGAGGTAGCGCAGGCTCTCGGCGGGCGCGTCGGCGTAGAAGCGGCGCACCGGCGGAAGCTTCAGCGAGGCGGTCACGAGCATCGGTGGCACCCGCATCCCCGGCGCCCGGCCGGCGTACTCGCGGGCGAGCAGGCGCAGCACGTCGCTCGCCGATACCGGCTCGGGGTCCACCAGGTGGAGAGTCTGCCCGGCCGCCTCCGAGTCCCGCTCCGCCGCGACCATCGCGTCCACCACGAAGTCCACCGGCACGACGTTGAACGGCGCTCGTGAGCGCCCGAACTGGGGGATCGGGCCGCCGCTTCGCTCCGACGCCTGGACCACTCTGAGCATGTAGTAGGGCCCGTCGAACTTCTGCGTGTCGCCGCTGAGCGAGTCGCCGACCACGATCGCCGGGCGGATGACCGTCGTCGGCACGCGCTCCATGGCCGCCCGGACCCAGACCTCGGCCTGGAACTTGGTCGACTCGTAGTGGTTCTTGAAGCCCTGCCCGAACGTCAGCTCGTGCTCGTAGACCACGCCACGCCGCGTGCCCGCGACGTACGCGGTGCTGGCGTAGACCAGGCGCTCGAGCCGCTCGCACCGTGAGCACAACTCGAGGACGTTGCCCGTCCCCTCGACGTTCACCCGCTGGGCGACCTCGAGCGGCACGGCCAGGTCGTAGATCGCCGCCAGGTGATGGGCCGTGGTGACGTCGGCTGCGAGGCGCTCGTAGTCGTCGGTCGCCAGCCCGAGACGGCGATCGGTGATGTCGCCGAGCAGGATCTCGACGCGCTCGGGGTCGATCGCGGCGGCCGCTTCGCGCGCCTGCGCCTCCATCCGCGCCTCGACGAGGCAGGCGACCCGCGCGTCCGGCTCAGCGTCCACGAGCGCGCGCGCCAAGCGCCGCCCGATGAACCCGGGAAACCCCGTCAGGAAGGCGAGCGGCTGCGCCACGGCGGCGGGAGTCTATGCGCCGGCCGGATCCGCGTAGATCGCCGCCATCCAGACCGAGGCAAGCTGGTCCACGACCTCGTCGACCGGTCGCTCGCCCCTGGCCAGAAACAACCACAGGCAACGCTCGGCCATCCAGACGAGCGCCTCGGCGGTCGGCCGCGGCACAACCGCCGCTAGCCGCCCACCGTCGCGCTCATGCTCGAGGTGCTCGGCGGTCGCGTCAACGAACCGCTCGACGAGCGAGCGCCAGAAGGCCCTCACGTCCGGGTCGTACGCGGACACCTCCACGGCGAGGCCGAGCAGCCCCCCGTGGCGCGCGTAGACGAAGGCGACCCCGGTCAGCGCCTCGCGCACCAACGCGCCCGGCTCGCCCTGCCCGTGCCACCAGCGGTCGGCCTCGACGTAGAGGTCGTCGGCCACCTCGGCCGCGGCCGCGATCAGGAGATCGTGCTTGTCGCGGAAGTAGAAGTAGAAAGCGCTGCGCGACAACCCGGCGTGGCGGGCGATCGCGTCGACGGTGAGGTCGCGGAAAGCGGACTCCTCGGCGAGCTCGCCGATCGCCTCGATGAGCTTGGCGCGTACGTCCTCGCGTCGCTGGCGTCGTTCCGTGCGGCTGGCTGCTGCCGTGGCCATCGTCGTGACCATAGCAATCCTGACGGAGTGTTCAACGCGTCGTTTCACATAGTGTCGAAAATCGGGTAGGGTGGCGGGCAGCCAGCTGAAGTCGAAAGAAGGAGGCCCGCCGTGGCCACGCTCGAGGAACTCGCCCCCCAGGGGGATCCGGGGACGCTCGAACATGAGGAGCAGGCGCGCAAGATCAAGCTCAAGACGCCACAGGAGCTCTACGAGCTGTGGGAGCGCCAGCAGTGGCTGTCTCAGGACATCGACCTCGAGCAGGACAAGCGCGACTTCGCCGCGCTGTCGGATGAGCAGCGCCACCACCTGCTCTGGAATCTGTCCTCGTTCTTCATCGGCGAAGAGCGCGTTACGACGCAGTTCTCGGGTCTCGTGATGGCCTACGACGACGAGCAGGAGGAGGCGTTCCTCGCGAGCCAGCAGGTCGACGAGGCACGTCACATGCAGTTCTTCGACCGCTTCTACCGCGAGGTCGTCGGCTACAACGACCCCGAGATGAAGCGGCGGCTCGAGCGCGTGCGCGAGCACCTCAACGACGCGTTCGGGAGGCTCTTCGACGAGTCGCTCGTCCAGGCGGGCCAGACGCTGATCGACGACCCGCGCGACATCGAGGCGAAGGTGGACTTCGTGACCACCTACCACATGGTCATCGAGGGAGCGCTGGCGCTCACTGGCCAGCACTACATCACCGAGTACATGGAGGGGGAGGGCATCCTCCCGGGCTTCGTCGAGGGGTTCGGGAACATCGCCCGCGACGAGCACCGACACGTCGCCTACGGCACCTGGTTCCTGGCGCAGTCAGCCGGCGAGGACGAGGCGCTCGGCCGCCGGATGCAGGCGAAGCTCGGGGAGCTGATCCCGATCGCCGCGGGCGTGCTGGTGCCGCCCGGCTACGAGGTCGGCGAGGAGTACGAGATCCTCGGCTACAGCTCAGCCGAGGTCAACGAGTTCGCCTTTAAGTCGCTGTCGCGGCGGTTGAAGGCGATCGGCGTGCCGCTCCAGCTCGAGCCCGCGGCGGCCTAGCGGAAGGCGAGGCGATCCCGACCCGGCGAGGGCGGCGGCGTCAGGCCGCCCTCGCCGCCGGCACGAGCCTCAGTCGCTCGGGAAGGAACGGGATCACCGCGCGCTTGACGTACTCCGCCCCGCCGGCCACGAGCGCGCGCCGCACGGCCGCGGGCGGCAGCGGGCTGAATCCGTACTGGCGCCGGATCTCGGCCGGGAGCAACGCGACCGTGACGAAGTTCGCGGTCTCGACCAGCGGCCGCAGGTAGAGCGGGACCGGTGGCTCGAGGACGATCCGGCGCGCCCGCGTCCGAGCCCAGTCGGTGACCAGCAGGCGGTTCCCGGTGAGCATCTCCCGGCGATAGCCGCGAAGCTCCGCGAGCGTGGCCGGCATGTCGCCGCCGCGCAGGCCGAACAGCCGACCGACGATGCGGTAGTCGTCCCAGTACGCGGCGCGCTCATCCTCGGACAGGCGCCCGACGTACTTCTCGTAGACCACGAGGCCGCTGTCGACCAGGGTGAACAGCACCCACAGGAGCAGCTGCGGGTCGTCGGCCCGGTAGGGCGTCCCGGCCGGGTACGGGCCGACGTCGGTCTTCAGCGTTCCGCGCACGCGGCGGTGCATCTTGCGCACCTCGCCCGTGACGGCGTCGGCCTCCGAGCGCGAGCCGAAGCCGATCGTGCTCATCACCTCCGCCGTCCGGGCCAGGCGCTCGTAGGGATCCTCGAGCGCACTCGAGTGCGCGAGCAGACCAGACACCGCCAGCGGGTGGGCGGCCTGCATCAGCAGCGCCCGCGGCCCGGAGAGCGCGATCGCGCGCTCGCGGTGGACGCGCCGGAGCATGGAGTCGTCGTTGAAGTAGCCCGCCGACATGCCCCCTCGATACGCGGCGCGGGCGCGGCGGGGTCAGTCGGCGGTCACGTCAGCTGACCCTGGCCGTGCTTCTGCGGCGCCGCGTCTGAGCGGGGGCTTGCGACTCGCCTCCGCCTCCGAAGCGGTCCTGGAGCTCCGCCAGGTCCACGTCGCCCTCGAGGTACGAGGCGACGGCGTAGAACGCCCCCGCCGCGAGCAGGCAGAGGATCGCGTCGCCGAAGCCGAAGCCGATCCACGCGGCGGCGAACGCGAAGCCGAGCAGGGTGGCGAAGCGCTTCAAGTCGGTCATGAGAGTTCCCTTCGTCGTTGTCTGTCGAAGCCGGTCACGGTCACGTTGACCGTCCTGTCCCCGAGGTCGTGCCGCGCCAGCGCCTCGCGCACGCGCCGCTGGACGTCGGTCAGCGTCTGATCCACTCCGCGCGGGCTCGTGACCGTCACGTTGACGGTCACCGCCTCGTCCTCGAGCCGGCCGGCGACCCCGCTTACCGTGGGGTGCTCGTTGGCGGCGACCTCGGCCACGCGCTCGACCGCTCGCGGCCCCACCTCGACGGCGCCGCGCTCGTCCTCGGCGATGCGCAGGTCGCTGCGGGCCAGGTACGGCCGCGGGAGCTCCTTCGCCGCGAGGTACCCGAACAGGAGCAACGCCGCGAGGCCCGCGAGCCCGACGATCAGCCGCGTCGTGTCGGTGATGTCCTCGGGCGTCAGTCCGGCGAGGTAGTCGTAGGCCGTGCGGTAGCCCGAGATGCCGTTGACCGTGTCCGGCGAGACGCCGAGCGCGAGCAGCGCGAGCATCAGCCCGTACCAGATCAGGAGGAGGGCGAAGAGCACGAGCACCCCGCGCCCGAGGAACGCGAGCGGGGAGCTGGCCACCTTGAGGCGCTGGCGAAGCACTGTCACCTCACCCGCGAGGCAGCCCTGGCGCGGACGCGCGCGTTCAGGTCGAAGGGATCGGTTAACGGCTCGAGCGAGCTGGCCGTGCGGTCGGCGACGTCCTCGGCGGTCTTCGGATGGTCCACGGCGACGTCCATCCGGCCGCCCGAGCCGCGCCGGCTCGGTCGCACCTTCACCTTCGTCGGGGTGACGTCGCGCGCCTGGTCGGCGAGCGCGACCGCCATGTGCCCGAGCGGCCGGCGGCGCGCCGCGAGCTCGCCGTCGCCGTCGTGGGGCAGCGTCACCAGCCGCTCGCGCCGCGAGCCGAACGCGCCGAGGAGGAGCAGCAAGCCGAGGGCAATGGCCCCGAGCCCGGCGAGCGCCGGCACGACCTCAATGCCTCCGCCGTCCTCGACGGACGCGAGCAGGTCGCCGACGCGGTCGCGCAGGACATCGAGCCCGACCAGGTCGGCGAGGCCGGGGAGGCTGACGGTGGCCTCGCCTCCGCCGATCGAGAACACGGCGAGCGCGAGCCCGGCCAACGCGAGCAAGGTCAGAAGCAGAACGGTGACGAGCCTCGCCAGGGCTTGGAGCAGCAGCATCAGGAGCCGCCCTCCGCCCTGGCGTGAGCCGGAGCCTCATCGACGTCCTCGAAGGCGACGTGGACGGGGCCGATCAGATCGGCGACCCCCGCCACGCGCGCGTCCCGCTCGACGCGGTCACGAATCCGCTCTCCGAGCGGGTGCAGCGGGACCAGGTCGGCGACGAGGTGGAGCTCGACGTCGAACCGCCCGTCGGCCCGCACGACCGCGATCGCTCCTGGCACAACGCCGTTGCGGTCGGGGGTGACCCAGCGACCGCGACCGCTCGTCGAGTCGACAACACCGTCGAGGGAGCGCGCCGCGTCGAGCGCCAGCCGCGCCACCGCGGCCGCTCTCGACGGCCGCTTCGCGATACCAGCGGCGGGGGGCTTCCCCGAATCGGAGGCCATCGCCTCAGAGAATCGGGTCAGCTACTCCTGCTGGTCCTCGTCGTCGCCGGGGAAGTAGAGGTCGTTGACGGTGATGTTCACCTCGGCGGCCTGGAGCCCGGTGATTCCCTCGAGCCGCTTGATCACGTTCTCGCGGATCGCGTTCGACACGGTGGGAATCGACTCGCCGTACTCGATCACGACGGTCAGGTCGATCGCCGCCTCGCGCTCGCCCACCTCGACCGAAACGCCTTGCGTTCGCTCGTCGCCGAACCCGACGCGCTGGGTCATCGCGCCGACCGCGCGGGCCGCGCCCCCGCCCAGGTCATGGACGCCCCCGACCTCGCGGGCCGCGATCCCGGCGACCTTCGCGACCACCGCGTCGGCGATCGTCGTCGTCCCCCGCTCTGACTGCAGCGCGCCGCCCGCCTCACTCCGGCCGGCGACCTCTTTGCTTGAACTCGTCTCGGTGGCAGACACGATTCTCCTCTCCCTCAGTTTTGGCCTCTTTGTCTCAAATACCGCAACGCCGCCGCTTCGAAACAGCGGGCTCCTAGACTTCTCGTCGTGCCCGCGCAGGCCTACGCCGGGAAAGAGTGCGTCTGCCAGCTCCGCAGGGGAGTCTGCGACCAGAGCTGCGTGCGCGGGATGCTCGACGTCCCCTTCTACATCGCGTGCCTGCGCCTCGAGGGCCGCCGCTGCCTCGTCGTGGGGGGCGGCGAGGTCGGGCTCGAGAAGGTGGAGGGCCTGCTCGCCTGCGGCGGCCAGGTGACGCTCGTGGCGCCCGAGGCGACCGAGGCGCTTCGCGACCTCGCGGCGGAGGGGTCGATCGCCTGGGAGCGCCGCCCGTGGCGCCCGGACGACCTCGACCGGACGTTCATCGCGATCGCCGCGACGGCGGACACCGACGTGAACATCGCGGTCTACGAGGAGGCCGAGCGGCGGGCGATGCTCGTGAACGTCGTCGACGTTCCGCCGCTGTGCAACTTCATCCTGCCGGCGATCGTCCGCACCGGCCCACTGGCGATCGCGATCTCGACCGCCGGCGCCAGCCCGGCGCTCGCCAAGCGCCTGAAGCGCGAGATCGGCGCCGAGTACGGCGCGCCCTACGCACGGCTGGCCGAGGTCTTAAACGACTCGCGCGGCTGGGCCAAGGCCACGCTCCCCACCTACCAGGACCGCAAGGCGTTCTTCGAGTCGATCGTCAACGGCGACCCCGACCCGGTCGAGTTGCTCCGTCGCGGCGACGAGGAGGGCGTCCACGAGCTCGTGTCGGCGGCAAAGCGCGTCCATCTCCCGGCCGACGCGGCGGGCGTCCGCGCCTGAGCGGAGGCGCGACGGGAGGCTCATGGCCGAGCTCTCGCATCTCGACTCCGAGGGCGGCGCGCGGATGGTGGACGTCGGCGGAAAGCCGGCCACCGACCGGCGCGCGGTCGCGGTCTCCGAGCTGCGCATGGCGCCGGAGACCGCCGCCCGCGTCGCGCGCGGGGACGCCCCGAAGGGCGACGTGACGCAGGTCGCCCGCATCGCGGGCATTCAGGCAGCCAAGCGGACGAGCGAGCTGATCCCACTCTGCCACCCGCTCGCGCTCTCGTTCCTGGACGTGACGGTGACCGTCGACGCCGCGGCCGGCGTCGTGCGCATCGAGGGCGAGGCGCGCACCAGCGCCGCGACCGGCGTCGAGATGGAGGCGATGACCGCCTGCGCGGTTGCCGCGCTGTGCGTCTACGACATGGTCAAGGGGGTCGAGCGCGGCATCGAGCTTACGCGCGTGGCGCTGCTCGAGAAGACCGGCGGCAAGAGCGACTGGCGCGCCGGCCGGCGCGAGCGGTGAGGGATGCGGGCGGCGATCCTCACGATCTCGACCTCGCTCGCCTGGGGAGAGGGCGACGACGTTTCCGGCCCCTCGCTCGTCGAGCTCTGCCGCGCGGCAGGGCTCGAGACCTCGCACGAGACCGTCCCCGACGAGCGCGCCTCGATCGTGGCCGCGCTCAAGCGCCTGTGCGACGAGGAGCAGGCGCGCTTCGTCTTCACGACGGGCGGTACGGGGCTCACCCCGGACGACGTGACCCCGGAGGCCACGCGCGAGGTGGTCCAGCGCGACGCCCCCGGCTACGCCGAGACGATCCGCGCCCAGTCGCGCGACCACACGCCGCTTGGCATCCTCACCCGCGGCGTCTCCGGCGTCCGCGGCCGCACGCTGATCGTGAACTTCCCCGGCTCGCCGAACGGGGTGCGCCAGTCGTGGCCCGTCGTAGAGCCGACGCTCCGCCACGCGGCGGAGACGCTCGCGCGTGAGTGACGGCGCCGGCGCGACGCGCGCCGCGCCCGCCGAGGCGCCTCCCGAGCGCGGCGAGGCGGCGGCTCGGCGCGGCGAGCCGATGGTGGTTCGCGAGCGGCTCGAGCGCCGCTACGGCGAGCGTCCCGCCCTCCAGGGGGTCTCGGTCCGACTCGAGGCCGGCGCGACGCTCGGAGTGTTCGGGCCAAACGGAGCCGGCAAGACGACCCTGCTCAGGGTCCTCGCCGGGCTCCTGCGCCCGCACGGCGGCAGGGCGCGCGTGGCCGGCGCCTCGCTGCCGGAGGAAGCCTGGAAGCTGCGCGGGCGCGTCGGGTACCTGGGCCACGAGGCGCTGCTCTACCGCGAGCTGACCGGGCGCGAGAACCTGCGCTTTCACGCGCGTCTCCACGGAGTCGCCGCCGAACGCGTCGATGCCCTGCTCGCGGCGGTCGGCATGGAGAGCCGCGGCGACGACCCTGTGCGTGAGCTGTCGCGGGGGATGGTGCAGCGCGTGGCGGCGGCGCGAGCCGTGTTGCACGATCCGCCGCTGCTCTTGCTCGACGAGCCGCGGGCGGGCCTCGACATCGCCGCCGCCGCGCTGCTCGAGCCGCTGGTCGGGCGCTCGTCGGGGCGCACGCGCGTGCTGGTGACCCACGACGTCGAGGGTGGCCTCGCGGAGTGCGACGCGGTCCTGGGCCTGCGGGTGGGCGACCAGGCGCTGTCGGCGCCGGCCGCCGCCGTCGCGCCGGCGCGGCTGCGGGAGCTGTACGCGTGACCCGCGCGGCGGCGGCGATCCTCTGCAAGGACCTGCGGATCGAGCTGCGCACGCGCGAGTCGGTGCCGGCGATGGCGCTGTTCGCGCTGACGGTCTACATCCTGCTCCACTTCGGCCTGGACCGCGACACGCTTGACGGCGACCTCGCTTCCGGCGTCCTGTGGGTCACGCTGCTGCTCGCCACGGTGCTGGCGGTCAACCGGCTGTTCGCGAACGAGCGCGAGGACGGGGCGCTCGACGGGCTGCTGCTCGCGCCGGTGGACCGCACCGCGGTCTACCTCGCCAAGGCCGCGGCGCTGTTCCTCTACCTGGTGCTACTGGAGCTGGTGGCGGTTCCGGCGTTCGCCCTGCTCCTGCTGGCCCCCGGGCTCGGCGGCGCGCTGCCGGAGCTGCTCGCGGTGCTCCTCGTCGCGGACCTCGGGCTCGCGGCGATCGGCGCGCTGGTGGCCGCGCTGGCGGCCGAGACGCGCGTGCGCGAGCTCGTCGTGCCGCTGTTCCTGCTGCCACTGCTGGTGCCGGTGATCATCGCCGGCGCGTCCGCCACCGAGCCGCTCCTGGCGGCGCCGCAGGAGGCCGACGGGCTCGGCGGCTGGCTGGCGTTCCTCGCCCTCTACGATACGGTTTTCGTGCTCGTCTCCCTCGCCGTATTCGACTTTCTCCTCGATGACTAGGCCCGTGTTCGGAAGAGGCCTGCGCCCGCTCGCGATCACGACCGCCCTGGCCACCGCGGCGGCCGGCGCGCTGGTGTTCTTCTACGCGCCGATCGAGGCCGACCAGGGCTTCTCTCAGAAGATCTTCTACATCCACGTGCCCATGGCAATCGTCGCGCTGCTCGGCTTCGTGGCGGCGGGCGTGATGGGGATCCGGCACCTGCGCTCGCGCGACCGCTCGTGGGACCTTCGGTCCTACGTCGCGATCCACCTGTCGATCATCCTCGGCGTCGGCGTGCTGGTCACCGGCTCGATCTGGGCCAAGGCATCCTGGGGCCACTGGTGGCGCTGGGAGGAGCCGGTGCTCGTCTCCTTCTTGATCGTGTTCCTCCTCTACTGCGTGTACTTCCCGCTGCGCTTCTCGATCGAGGACCCGGACCGCCAGGCGCGCTACTCGTCGGTGTTCGCAATCACGGCCGGCGCGTTCGTGCCGCTCAACTTCGTGGCGGTGCGGCTCGCCGAGCAGGTGCTCCACCCGCGCGTGTTCTCGCAGACCGGCGGCGACCTGCCGGGCGAGATGTTCCTGACGCTGCTGGTCTCGCTGGTGGCGATGGCGCTGCTGTTCGTGACGCTCTGGAAGCTCGAGCTGTCCGCCAAGCACGCGGCGCAGCAGCTCAAGCGCCTGCGGGCACGGCTCGAGCTCCAGGCGGAGCGGCGCGCGGAGGAGCGCGTCTCCGTCGGGTCGCCCAGCTGACATGCCCGACCCGGTTTCCGGCGCCGGCGCCTACGTCGCGGCGGCGTACATCGTCTTCGTGACGCTCGTCGTGGTCTACGTGGCGATCATCGGCTCGAAGGTCGCCCGCATCGAGCGCGAGCTCGATGCGCTCGCGCGGCTTGTCGAGGAGCGAGAGCCTTGAACGGCTCCCTGCTCGCGCTCGGCGTCTCGCACAAGACCGCCCCGGTCGCCCTGCGCGAGCGGCTCGCGCTCCCCGAGGGGCGGGCCGCGGGCACCCTGCGCGAGCTCGTCGACGACCCGTCGATCCACGAGGCGGTCGCGATCTCGACGTGCAACCGGACGGAGCTCCACCTCGTTGCGGGCGACCCGGTCGAGGCCGAGAACGTGGCGCTGTCCGCGCTGTCACGCTACGCCGGCATCCGGCCCACCGAGCTGCTGGGGCGGATCTACTCGCTCCGCGGCGCCGAGGCTGCGCGCCAGCTGTTCTCGGTCGCCTCCGGGCTCGACTCGATGATCGTGGGGGAGGCCGAGGTCCAGGGCCAGGTCAAGCGCGCCTACGAGCTGGCGCTCGTCGAGGGCGTGACCGGCCCGATCTCGAACCGCCTGTTCCGCGACGCGCTCGCCACCGGCAAGCGCGTGCGCACCGAGACGGCGCTCAGCCGGGGACGCACATCCGTGTCCACCGTCGCGGTGGACCTCGCGCACGCCGCGCTCGGGGACCTCGAGACGCGGCGGGTGCTGGTCCTCGGCGCGGGCGAGAACGGCGAGCTGACCGCGCGGGCGCTCGCGGAGCGAGGGGTTACCACCGTCTTCATCGCCAACCGCCGCTACGACCGCGCGATCGGCCTGGCGCAGCGCTTCGGCGGCGCGGCGGTGCGCTTTGACGACCTGCCCGAGGAGCTCGCGGTGGCGGACATCGTGGTGAGCAGCACCGGGTCGCCACACCAGATCCTGGGGCGCGACGAGCTGGCGGTGGTCGCGGACGGCCGCGCCGGCCGCCCGCTGCTCCTGATCGACATCGCGGTGCCGCGCGACATCGACCCGTCGGTCCGCGACCTCCCGAGCATCACCCTCTACGACATGGACGACCTCCAGCGCGAGGTCGCGCGCAACCTCAGCGGGCGCGAGGCCGAGGCCGCGCGCGCACGCGCCATCGTGGATGAGGAGGTCGAGCGGCTCGAGCGCTGGCTCGCCGGGCTCGACGTGGTGCCGACGATCGCGGCGCTGCGCGAGCGCGGAGAGGAGGTCGTGCGCCGCGCGCTGGCGGAGAACGAGGACCGCTTCGAGTCGCTGTCCCAGTCCGACCGCGACCGGCTCGCCGCGATGGCGCGCTCGATCGTCGGACGGCTCCTCCACGAGCCTACGCTGCGGCTCAAGCGCGCCGCCGACGGCGAGGCCGCCTACGCGTACGTGCAAACCCTGCGCCAGCTCTTCGGGCTCGACCCGGAGGCACCGGCGCCCGACCGCGGGACGCAGCGCGGCGGCGAGGTGACGCGGATCGACTCGCGCAGGGCGGGCGGGACGGGCGCCCACTCCCGCGAGGCCTCCCACCGCCGGCGCTCCTGAGCCCGCTTCGGATCGGCACGCGCAGCAGCCCGCTCGCGCTCGCTCAGGCCCGCCACGTCGCCGCGCTGATCGAGTCGAGCGCTCCGGAGGTGGAGGTCGAGCTGGTCCCGATCAGGACCGCCGGGGACGAGCGACCCGGGAGGTCCGCCCCGGCCCCGCCCGCCTTCTACCGAACGGACCGCGGCGACAAGGCGCGCTTCGTGAAGGAGATCGAGGAGGCGCTGCTGCGCGGCGAGGTCGACCTCGCGGTGCACTCCGCGAAGGACGTCCCCGGCCAGCTCCCGGAGCGGCTCGCGATCGTCGGCGTGCCCGAGCGGGCGAGTGCCGCGGACGTAGTCTGCGGCGGCGCGGCCACCCTGGACGACCTGCCGAGCGGCGCGATCGTCGGGACCGCGAGCCTGCGCCGCCGGGCACAGCTCCTGGCCCAGCGCCCCGACCTCGAGGTCCGGTCGCTGCACGGGAACGTGGACACGAGGCTTCGCCGCCTCGAGCGCGATGACTACGCCGCAATCGTGCTGGCGGCCGCGGGGCTCGAGCGCCTCGGGCGGTCCGAGGGTACGCCGCTCGCGCTCGAGGTGATGACCCCCGCACCGGGGCAGGGCTGCCTCGCGCTCGAGGCGCGCGCAGGCGATGAGCTTCCGGCGGCCCTGTCCGACCGCGTCACCCATCCCGAGTCGCTGCTGCGCCTGACCGCCGAGCGCGCGCTGGTCGCGACGCTCGACGCCACCTGCCGCACGCCGGTCGGCGCGCACGCCGAGCTCGACGGCGGCGAGCTGACGGTCACCGCTTTCGCCGGGCTGCCCGATGGCAGCGCATGGGTCCGGGACGCAGCGACCGGCCCCGTCGGCGCGCCCGCCGAGCTCGGGCGGTCGGTTGCCGAGCGGCTGCTGGCCGCCGGCGCGGGCGAGTTGCTCGCGGAGGCCGAGCGGTGGGAGGAGTCCCAGCCGCCGCCACGCGAACGAGCCTAAGGTTGTCCGCCACATCCGCGGTCAACCTCAGGCTCGCGGACTCGCCCTGCCCTCACGGCGCTGCTCGGTAGGGTCGAGTCGTGCCGCCGCGGCCGGGAACCGTCTACCTCGTGGGCGCGGGACCGGGCGAGCCGGGCCTGATGACCGTGCGGGCGCTCGATCTGATCGCGGGCGCCGACGCGATCCTTCACGATCGCCTGATCCCCGCCGATGCGCTCGCGGGCGCCCGCCCCGGCGCGGACGTGCGCTACGTCGGCAAGCAGCCCGGCGGGCGCTCGATGCCACAGGAGGAGATCAACGCGCTGCTCGTCGAGCTCGGACGCGCCGGCGCCTCCGTCGTCCGCCTCAAGGGCGGCGACCCGTTCGTGTTCGGCCGCGGCGGCGAGGAGGCCGAGGCGCTGCGCGCCGCAGGTATCGAGTTCGAGGTCGTGCCCGGCGTGACCGCGGGGTTCGCCGCGCCCGCCTACGCGGGCATTCCGGTCACGCACCGGGACCGCGCTTCCGCGGTGGCGCTAGTCACCGGGCATGAGGATCCCGGCAAGGAGGACGAGGCGCTCGACTGGGACGCCCTGGCACGCTTTCCGGGGACGCTCGTCTTCTACATGGGCGTCTCCCGCCTGGTGCAGATCGCCGCCCGGTTGATCGAGTCCGGGCGTCGCGCGGACGAGCCGGCGGCGATCGTCGAGCGCGGGACGCTGCCGGGCCAGCGGACGGTGACGACGACGCTCTCCGACCTCGCCGAGCACGCCACGGAGGCGGGCGTGCGAGCGCCGGCGGTGACGGTCGTGGGTCCGGTCGCCGCGATGCGCGACGAGCTCGCCTGGCTCGAGCGGCGACCGCTCTTCGGGCGCACGGTGGCGGTGACCCGCGCCCGGGCACAGGCAAGCGGCCTGGCCGCACGACTGCGCGAGCTCGGCGCCGAGGTGGTCGAGGCGCCCGCGATCAGGATCGAGCCGCGCGCTGTGGCGGGCGCGGTACGGCGGGCGTGCGAGCGAATCGCCGACTACGACCTCGTGTGCCTGACGAGCCCGAACGGCGCCGGGCTGCTGCTCGACGCGCTGGCGGCCACCGGTCACGACGCGCGAGCTCTGTCGGGCGCGCTCGTCGCGGCGATCGGGCCGGCGACCGCCCGCGAGCTCGCGGCGCGCGGGATCCGCGCGGACGTCGTCCCCGAGCGGGCCGTGGCGGAGGAGCTCGTGGCGGCGCTGGAGACAGTCGAGATGGCGGGGCGGCGCGTGCTGGTGGCGCGCGCCGCGGAGGCGCGCGACGTGCTGCCGGACGACCTGCAAGAACGCGGTGCGGAGGTGGACGTCGTGGCGCTGTACGACACCGTGACCGAGGCGCTCTCCGAGCACCAGCTCGGCGCGATCGCCCGCTCCGACTATGTGACGTTCACCTCGAGCTCGACGGTCCGCAGCCTACTCGACGCCCTGGGCGGACCGGAGCGATTCCCGCGCGGTGCGCGCATCATCTCCATCGGCCCGGTGACCAGCGGGACGCTGCGCGAGCACGGGCTGGAGGTACACGCCGAGGCCGTCCTGCACGACGTGGACGGGCTCCTGGCCGCGGTCGTCGAGGACGCCGCGCCGCGGTGATCGTCACCCTGCTCACCGACTACGGCGCGGAGGACGAGTTCGCCGGCGTCCTC
Source organism: Thermoleophilaceae bacterium (assembly GCA_051001995.1). Taxonomy (GTDB): domain Bacteria; phylum Actinomycetota; class Thermoleophilia; order Solirubrobacterales; family Thermoleophilaceae; genus CAWEHQ01. Next base: position 14,484 of record JBPCMT010000114.1, on the reverse strand, counting down.
CACGGCGTGATCGCCCGCATCTGCCCCGACTGCCGAGTCGTGGACCTCACCCACGGCACCCCGCGTCACGCGGTCCGCCACGCGGCGGTCGTGCTACGAAACGCGCTGCCGTACATGCCGGCCGGCGTGCACGTCGCGGTCGTGGACCCGGAGGTCGGCACAGAACGACGGGCGGTGGCGCTCGAGTGCGACGACGGCCGGCTCCTGGTCGGGCCCGACAACGGCGTGCTGAGCCTGGCCTGGCCCCGGTTCGGGGGCGTCGTCGAGGCCGTGGACGTGAGTCGCTCACCACTCCGGCTGGAGCCCGTGTCGGCCACCTTCCACGGTCGCGACCTGTTCGCGCCGGTTGCCGCGGAGCTCGCCCTCGGCGCGCCGCTCGCCAATGCCGGCGAGCGCATCGACCCCGACGAGCTGGCGACGATCCAGCTGCCCGAGGCGACCGTCGCGGGCGGGGCCGTTACCGCGCACGCGGTCTCGGTCGATCGCTTCGGCAACGTCGCCCTCGACCTCGGCCACGAGGGTCTGGCCGCCGCGGGGCTTGCGCTGGGCCGGCGCGTGGATGTGGAGATCGCCGGCGAACGCCACCCCGCCGCGTTCACCCGCAGCTTCGCCGACGTGGACGCCGGCGATCTCCTCCTATACGAGGACGCCTACCGGACGCTGGCGCTCGCGGTCAACCGCGGCGACGCGGCGGCGCTGCTCGCGCTTACCCCGGACGACGAGGTCCGGCTCACGCCGCGATGAGCGCCGCCGCGCGTGCGTCCGGCGGCGCAGCGGCACGGCGCGGCCGGATCGGCCTGCCGCACGTGCACGGGCGCGAGCTCGACTCGACCAACGAGCGCGCCAAGGGGCTGGGGGCGGGCGGGGCGCCCCACGGCACGCTCGTCACGGCTGACCGCCAGACCGCCGGACGCGGTCGCCAGGGACGCCGCTGGGAGGCGCCCGCGGGCAGGGCGCTGCTCGCCTCGGTCATCGTGCGCCCGCTCGACGAGCGCGACGTTCTGCTACCGCTCGCAGCCGCGGTCGCCGTCTGCGAGGCCTGCGAGCACGCGGCGCCCGTGACTTGTCGGATCAAGTGGCCGAACGACGTCTGGATCGATCGCCGCAAGGTCGCGGGTGTCCTGATCGAAGGTCGCCCGCAGGAGCGCTGGGCGGTCGTGGGGGTCGGGGTCAACGTCACGACCGCCGCCGCCGAGTTCCCGCCGGAGCTTCGCGGCGCGGCGACCTCCCTCGCGGTCGCCGCCAGGGAGCCCGGCGACCTCAGCGTCGCGACACTGCTGGAAGCCCTGCTGGAGTCGCTGAGCGCGCGCCTCGAAGATCCTCCCGAGCGCATCCTGTCGGAGTGGCGGGAGCGCGACGCCCTGGTCGGCCGGCCGGTCGACTGGGGCGAGGGCGGTGGCATCGCCGCCGGGGTCGACGATCAAGGGAACCTGCTGGTGGACGCTGCCGCGGGGCGCGTGGTGCTCGGCGCCGGCGAAGTCCACCTGAGGCGCTCAGGCGGCTGACCGCTCCGCGGCGTCGTCCTTTCCGCCGGAGCCCGACTCTCGGCCGCCCGACACAGCGGCCTCCTGCTCCTGGCGGCCCGGATCCTCGTTTACGACCGTGCCCTCCTGCCGGCCGCCATTCGACGCCCCGCGGCCCTTGCCGCGTCGCCTGCGCCCTCCGCCGCGCCGGCGGCGGCCCTTCGGGAAGTTGCGGAGCAGCTCGCGTGCGAGTGCCGACGGCTTGCGCGCCATGCGTGTACGCGCGCCGCGCAGCACCTCCTCTGCCTCCGGAGTGTGCGCGAGCGCGGCCGCGAGCAGCGCCGCCGCCAGGCGGCGGTCCTGCTTGCGCGAGGCGTGCACGAGCCGCCGCGCGTTGCGCGCGTGCGCCGCTCCAGAGGAGTTCACGAGCAGGCCGAGCAGCCGCTTCGTCTCCGGCCAGCGCTGCACCGCGTACTCCTCGTGGACCTCGCGCGTGAACTCGGCGAGCCACCAGAGCCAAGCCGTCCCCTGATCGCGCCGGCCGGTCGGCTGATCGGCGAGCGCCTGGAGCAGCGCCTTGACGCCCTCGCGCCGCTCGTCGCGCGACCACCCGCCGACGATGTCCACCGCATCGTCGAACGCCTCGGCGCTTCGCAGCGTGGCGATCTCGCCCAGCGCGCGCAGGCGAAGCTGGCTGTTGCGGTTTCGCTGCAGGCAGGTGACCAGGAAGCGGCGCCGCAGCTCGCCGGTCGTGTCGAAGTGCAGCATCGCTCGCGCCCGCCGCCAGTTGTTGGAGGCAACGCGCGCGCCGGCGAGCGCCGCCCATACGTGCTGCTCGCTCCACGACAGATTCTCCACCGCGATGCGCCAGAGCTCGCGCTCGAACACCGCTGCCCGGCGATCCGGGTCGTCGGACACAGGCAGCACGCGGCGCTCCACGCGGACACGCCGTCCGCGGCCGCGGCGCACCGGCCCGACGACGATCGCGCCGCCCCGGTAGACGTCGCGGCCGAGCAGGCTGTGGAGCGTGACTACCGGGTCGTCGTGCGTAGTGCCGGGGTGGACGAAGTCCACGACGATTCCGGCCTCCTTGCCGGGGTGGCGACGGGTGACGCGCCCCACGCGCTGCTGGTAGACGCGCCGCGAGGCGGTGGGCGCGAGGTGCATGCAGACCGTCGCCCGCGGTGAGTTCCACCCCTCGGCGAGGAGCTGTGCGTTGACCAGCACGTCGATCTCGCCGCGCTCGTAGGCGGCGAGGATCCGCGTCAGCTCCCGCTTCGGCGTCTCGCCCGAGACCGCCTGCCCCTTGATGCCGGCGGCGCGGATCGCCTCGGCGACGTTGTAGGCGTGCTTGACGCCGGCCGCGTAGACCACGCCCGGCACGTCGCGGAAGCGCACCCGGTAGAGGTCCGCGATCGCTGCGTTGAACGGGCCCTGGTCGAGCAGCGCGGCCAGCTCCTCCTGGTCGAAGTCCTGGTCCACCTCGCCGCGGCGGAGCGGCACATTGGCGATCGAGCGCACGCCGACGCCCGGCGGGATGCGGATGCAGCGAAGCGGCGCGATCACGCCCCGGCGCGCCGCCTGGGCGAGGTCGAAGCGCGAGGTCTGGGTCGGGAAGAGGTCGGTGACGTGGCGGGCGATGAGCGCGCCGGTGGCGGTCATACCCACGAACGCCGGGCCGTGCCAGCGGCGGATCGCCGCGCTCGTCTTCTCCCCGAGCGCAGTGTGGGCCTCATCGCAGACGACGATCGTGTAGGCGTCCGAGATCTTCCCGGCGTTGCGCACGAACCACTGGTAGGTCTCGACGCTCACCGGGCCGTTGGCCGTCGGCTCCCGGCCCTTGTCGAGCAGCGCCGGGCTGATCCGCTTCGCATAGCCGCGGTCCACGAGCTCGCCGGTGAACTGGTCGACGAGGTTGCGGCGGTGGGTGAGGATCAGGATGCCGCCGGTCCGCGAGGCCTCGACGAAGCCGAGCGCGGCGACGGTCTTTCCGGCCCCGGTCGCGTGCTCGAACCAGAAGCGCCGCGCCGAGTTCGGATCCTCGGCCGCCTCGACCAGCGCATCGTCCTCGCCCTCCACCTCGGCCGCCGCGTCCCAGTCCAGGGGCTCCTCGTCGTCCGCCAGGTCCTCGTCGGCGGCGTCCTCGGCGGCCGAGTCGTCCTCCGCGGCCAGCTCCGCATCGTCTTCGTCGTCGAAGTCCTCCGCGTCGTCGTCTTCGTCGACGGCGTCGTCCGTCTCGGTGAGGTCGTGGCCGTTCGCGCCGCCCGTCTCGAGCGTCTGCGCGATCGCTCCCTCCGCACCCGCCTCCGGGCGACCGTTGCCGGCGCCTTCCGCGCCTTCCGCGCCGTTCGACGCCGAGCCGCCGTTTCGCTGAGCCTCGGCGAGCAGTGCGATCAGCGTCCCCGACAGCGCGTCCACCTGATGGGCGTCGAGGACCGCCCCGTCGGCGAGGTGCGGCTCCTCCTCGGAGAGCACCCGCTCGAGGCCGAGCATGAGCGAGAAGTCCCGGCGCCACTCGACCGACGGTTGGTCGCGTCCCGAGTCGATCTCGGCGAGGGCCGCGTCGAGCGCGCGACGGCGCGCTGTGCCCTGGGCGAGAGCCGCGTCGGCGTCCTCGCCCTCGTGCAGGAACGATTCGCGCGCGAACGTCTGCGCCCGCTCTATGTCGGCGGGCCCGAGGCCCGCGCCCGCGATGGGCGACGGTACGGAAGAGTGGTCGCTATCAGCCATGTGTGGCTTCCTCGAAGCCAGGGCGAGCCGCTTGTGCGCAGCGGCACCACAAGGTGACGTCCCGCCCATGGATCCGCCGGTTGGAGGTCGCTCTCCGGGACCTGCCCCGACGGCGGCCGCGGCCAATCGTGGCTCGCAGCGTGTGTCAAGTATTGCAGGAACGCACGCTGACGGACGCGCCGGCCGCGTCGATCGATGTGCGACGCTATCCGGGATGCGGTGGCTCGTAGCGCTGGCGATGGTCGCGGCGGCGGTGGCCGGCTGTGGCGAGGACGCGCCGCCGGCCGGCGGCGGTCCTTCCCCGCCGTCCGCGGCCGCGGACGCCCCCCGGAACCTTCCGCCCGCGCTGGATGGCGTGCAGCGAGACGCAAACCAGCTGCTCGACGGCGGCGCGGACGCGTTCGAGCGCAGGCTCGCCGAGCTCGAAGGGCATCCGGTCGTGGTCAACAAGTGGGCCTCGTGGTGCGCTCCATGCCGGGCCGAGTTCCCGTTCTTTCAGGCCCAGGCCCAGGAGCGCGCCGGGGAGGTCGCCTTCATCGGCGTGAATTCCGGCGACAACGACGCCGACGCGGCGTCCTTCCTCGAGGAGTACCCGGTCCCGTACCCCAGCTACAAGGACCCGGAGCTGGAGGTCGCCGACGTCTTCAACGGCGTGGCCGCATTCCCCACGACGGCGTTCTACGACGAGCGCGGCGAGCTCGTCTACGTGAAGCAGGGCGGCTACGCGAGCGAGGAGCTGCTCGCCGAAGACATCGAGCGCTACGCCGGATAGGCCCGCGACCCTCTCCCGAGTGGACGTCCGGCTCGCACGCGACGAGGACGAGGTGGCCGCGGCGCTCGAGCTGCGCCGGCGGGTGTTCGCGGTCGAGCAGGGCATCCGCCCGGAGGCCGACCGCGATGGCCGCGACGGCGACGCGATCCACCTCGTTGCCGTAGAGCAGAGCGTCATCGTCGGGACGTGCAGGCTGGTGGTGGCCGGCGGAGTCGCACTGCTGGGCCGCCTGGCCGTCGAGCCGTCGGGGCGCCGACGGGGCATCGGGCGAGCGGTGCTCGAGGCCGCGGAGGTCTCGGCCCGGTCAGAGGGCGCCCGGCGGGTCGCACTTCACGCTCAGATGCCGGTGCTCGCCTTCTACGAGGAAAGCGGCTACTCACGCAACGGCGAGATCTTCGAGGAAGAGGGGATCGACCACGTGTCGATGGAGAAGTGGCTTGCCTGAGCTGCGAATCGACGCGCTCACCGGCCTGCGGACGATCGTCGCCTCCGAGCGCGCGGACCGGCCGGGCGGCTCGCTGCGGGCGGAGCCAGAGGCGCCGATCGACCCCGCGACCGACCCGTTCCTCGAAGGGCACGAGCAGCTCACGCCGCCGGAGATCTGGTCCGACCGGCTCGATGGAAGCGCGGAGAACGGCCCGGGCTGGGCGGTCCGGGTCGTGCCGAACCTGTATCCGGCGCTGACCGACGATCCGGGCGGCGGCGGCGGCGACCGAGCGTCCGCGGAGGCCGGGCCGCGAGACCCGCTTGCCGTGGAGCGCGGCGATCCAGACCTCTTCCCCGCGCGGCCCGCGGTCGGCGCGCACGAGGTGATCGTCAACGCGCCGGTAGCGGTCGCCTCGCTGGCGGAGCTCGAGCCGGCCCAGGCGGCGCGCGCGATGGATGCATGGCGGGCGCGGATGCGCGCGCACGCCGACTCCTCCTACGTGCACCTGATCGTCAACGAGGGCCGTCGCGCGGGCGCGTCGCTCCCCCACACCCACGCGCAGCTGTACGCGCTGCCGTTCGTGCCGGCGGGGGTCGCGCGCGAGCGCGAGCGATGCACCGCCCACGCGAACCGCACGCATGGCCGCGATCTGCTCGCCGACATCGTGCAGGAGGAGGTGCGCCGCCGCGAACGCGTCGTGGCGATCGACGGCGAGGCGGTCGCGCTGTGCCCGTTCGCCTCGCGTGCGCCCTTCCAGGTGCAGATCGTCCCGCGCGCCCCTCGCCCGCGCTTCGAGGACGACGGGCCGCTAGCGACGTCGCTGCTCCTGGACGTGCTCGGCCGCCTCCGCGCGGTGCTCGGTGCGGCGCCGGCCCTGAACATGTGGGTTCGCACCGCGCCGCGCGGGGCCGAGCACTTCTGCTGGCGGATCGACGTCGTGCCTCGGCTCGTGAACGACGCCGGCCTCGAACTGGGAGTGGGCGTCCACCTCAACGTCCTGCCCCCCGAGCGAGCCGCCGAGCTGCTTCGCGCGTAGCGCGCTCCGCTAGCGTCCGCGGTCTGGCTCCCTCCGAGCGCCCCATCCCCCAGTTCGCCGCCGAGCCACCCCAGGAGCCGCTTCCCTACGGCCGCTGGGCCGACGCGCTGGGCGAGCACTTCGCGCGCGCCTGCGCCGAGATCGAGAGCGGCGAGGAGGTTGGCGACCTCGGCCCGATCGCCTGGTTTCCCGACCGCTCCTACGGCGACCGGACCTACATCCCCGCCAGCTCGATCACGGCGAACGGGTTCGAGCTGTTCGGCTACGTCTCGTTTACACGCGAGCACCCCGGCGCCGAGGCGACCGGCTTCGAGGCCCGCGCCGACTACACCGACGACACCGCCGAGGCCAACCCCGACTGGAAGCTCGACCTGCGCGACGAGGAGATCGGGGCGTGGCGGGGGCCCCCGGGGCGCGTCGGCCAGATCACGCTCGTCTGGGGCGACGCGCTGGTACCGAACGGGGCGCTGGCGATCGCCGAGCTCGGCCCCACGACGACCGACCAGTGCCAGCTCTCGGAGGACCGCTTCACGCTGATCTCGCTCGACAACTACACCGGCGACCTGCTGACCGTGCGGCTGTGGGGACGCGGCGGCCGGGAGATCGCGTCGGAGTCGCTGTACGACGACGAATGAGGGCCGGTTGGGCGGCCCCGCGGCTCTATCGTTCGAGCTGGCCCCGATAGCTCAGCTGGATAGAGCGACTCCCTCCTAAGGAGTAGGCCCCAGGTTCGAATCCTGGTCGGGGCGTCGGGTGCAGGGAGGTGACGCCCAACGAAGCCGCATTGAGCCGGCCGGGCTCTGGCGGCACCCCTTAGCGGGTCCAATGTTCACTCTCGTTCCTCTCGGTGGGCGAGTTACTTATCCGCCTAGACGATTATGCGACTAATCGTCTAGCCTAACCACCATGTTGTTCGCCGCCCCCCCAATCCTGCCGGAGCTCCAAGGCCGCCTTGATGAGCTCGATGGGCTCCGCCGCGACTTGGGTCAGGAGGTCAGCCGAACCGTGCGATGGATGGGAACGCTGCGTCGCCTTGTCCGAGCCACGTCGGTCGAGAGCTCGACCTCGATCGAGGGCTTCCACGTCTCGCCGGAAGACGCGGTCGCATTGGTGAGCGGAGAGGAAACCCCCGAGCCCGAGGAAGAGAGCCGTATGGCCGTGGCCTGCTACGCCCGCGCCATGGACCACGTAGGTGTCATGGCTGGGGATCCCGTGTTTGGGTGGCTCGACCGCGTGATCCTCGATCTGCACTTCGACGCCTGCCATTTCCAGCGAGACAAGGGTCCGGGGCTCTGGCGGGCGGGACCGATCGGTGTCACCGAAGCCAACGGGGACCTTCTCTACGAAGGGCCCGATGGAGACGACGTTCCGGGCCTCATGGCAGAGGTGGTCGACTGGCTCGAGAGAGGCGACCTCGACGTCCATGCAGTCGTGCGTGCGGCAATGGCGCATCTGCACGTCGTGTCCGTCCATCCCTTCCGCGATGGCAACGGTCGTATTTCCCGCATCGTGCAATCGCTCGTACTCGCGCGCGAGGGGCTCGTGTCGCCGGAGTTCGCCTCAATCGAGGAGTACCTCAGCGAGCACACGCCGGACTACTACGCCGCCCTCCGAGAGGCTCAGGGCGGTCGCTACCAACCCAAGCGAGACGCCTCCGCCTGGGTCGCCTTTTGCGTCGAAGCCCACCTCGCCCAGGCTCGACAGCGTCTCGCTCAGATCGAAGCGGCAGGGGCGCGCTGGGGCTTCCTCGAAGAGCTCATCGGGCGCCGCAGCTGGCCCGATCGCCTCGTGATCGCGCTCGAGCAGAGCCTTGTCGGCGGCTCCGACCGAACCGGTTACGGCGGGGAGGCGGCCGTTTCGCCTGCGACCGCGAGTGCCGACTTCCGACGGCTGGTCGACGCGGGCCTGGTGCAGCAGCGCGGCCGCGGACGGAACATCCGCTACCACGCAAGCGAGAGCTTGCGTGCTGATGTCGGCTCCTCCCTCCAAGCTCGCGTGGGACGTTCGAGCGAACGCAAACGGGGTAGGTAAAGGGGATGGACCGCACGGATTTCCGCCGCGCCCTCGCCCGGCAGCTCCGCGTCGACTCGATCAGGGCGAGCGACGCGGGTGGGTCGGGCCATCCGACCTCCTCGATGTCCGCAGCGGACCTGATGGCCGTCCTGCTCGACGGCCACCTGCGACTGGACTTCGACCGCCCCGACGATCCCCGGCGCGACCACCTGATCTTCTCGAAGGGCCACGCCTCGCCGCTGCTGTACGCCTGTTACAGGGCCGCCGGCGCGATCGACGAAGACGAGCTGCTCACCTTCCGCAAGCTCGACAGCCGCCTGGAAGGGCATCCGACGCCGGCCCTTCCCTGGGTCGACGTCGCGACTGGCTCGCTCGGGCAGGGGCTTCCGGTGGGCGTAGGGCTGGCGCTGTGCGCCAAGCGGCTCGATCGGCTGCCCTACCGCGTCTGGGTGCTGTGCGGCGACAGCGAGATGGCCGAAGGCTCGATGTGGGAGGCCTTCGAGCACGCCGCCCACGAGCGGCTCGACAACCTGACGGCGATCATCGACGTCAACCGCCTCGGCCAGACCGGAGAGACGATGCTCGGCTGGGACCTCGATGCCTACGCCGCACGGGCGCGCGCCTTCGGCTGGGAGGCCGTCACGGTCGACGGGCACGACGTCGAGGCGATCGACGACGCCTTCGCCCACGCCGCGCGGGTGAGCGATCGCCCGACGGTCGTGATCGCACGCACGAAGAAGGGCAGGGGCGTCGAGGAGGTCGAGGATCTGCCCGACTTTCACGGGAAGCCGCTGAAGCATCCCCAGGAGGCGATCGAGGAGCTCGGCGGCCCGACCGACCTGCGCGTCGAGGTCCGAGCCCCGGAGGGCGATGGAGAGCCCCATCGCTTCGAGACGGCGGGCGGCGAGCGCCCGCGCTACGAGCTCGGAGAGGAGGTGGCGACCCGCAAGGCGTACGGCGAGGCGCTCAAGGCGCTCGGCGACCGGCGCGGAGACGTCGTCGCGCTCGACGGCGAGGTGTCGAACTCGACCTACTCGGAGATCTTCCGCGACGCCCACCCCGAGCGCTACCTGGAGATGTACATCGCCGAGCAGCAGCTGGTCGCGGCCGCCGTCGGCATCCAGAGCCGAGGCTGGACTGCTTTCGCCTCGACCTTCGCCGCCTTCTTCAGCCGCGCGTACGACTTCGTGCGCATGGCGGCGATCAGCCGCGCGAACCTGCGCCTGGCGGGCTCGCACGCGGGGGTCGCGATCGGCGAGGACGGCCCCTCCCAGATGGCGCTAGAGGACCTGGCCGCCTTCCGCGCCGTGCGCGGCAGCACCGTGCTCTACCCCTGCGACGCCAACCAGGCCGCCCGCCTGGTCGAGCTGATGGCCGACCGCGAGGGGATTTCCTACCTGCGCACGAGCCGCGGCGCCATGCCGGTGATCTACGGGCCCGACGAGCCGTTCGAGATCGGGGGCGCCAGGGTGGTTCGCGAGGGCGACGACGTGACGCTCGTTGGGGCCGGAGTGACGCTGCACGAGGCGCTTGCCGCGGCCGAGCGGCTGGCGGACGAGGACGTCGACGCCCAGGTGATCGATCTCTACTCGATCAAGCCGATCGACGCTGCCACGCTGCGCGGGGCGGCCGCCGCGACCGGCGCCGTGGTCACCGCCGAGGACCACTGGCCCGAGGGAGGACTCGGCGACGCGGTCCTGGCCGCCCTGGCGGAGCTGGACGAGGTCGTGCGGGTCCGAAAGCTGGGTGTTTCGACCATGCCGACCTCGGGCGAGCCGGCGGAGCTGCTGCGCGCGGCCGAAATCGACGCCGAGGCGATCGCGACCGCCGCCCGCGAGCTCGTCCGCGCGCCGGCGGCGACCTGACCCGACCAGAGAGGATCGTGATGAACCGACTGCGGGAGGTTGAGGGCTTCGGCCAGGCGATCTGGCTCGACAACCTCAGCCGCCAGCTGATCGACGGCGGCGAGCTGCGGCGCCTGATCGATGACGACGGCCTCAGCGGCGTGACCTCGAATCCGACGATCTTCGAGAAGGCGATGGGGCACTCCGACCGCTACGACGACGCGCTCCGCGAAGCGGCCGAGGAGACGCGCGCGCCCGAGGAGGTCTTCCTGCGACTGGCGTACGCCGACGTACGCGACGCCGCCGATCTGCTTCGCCCGACCTTCGACCGCAGCGAGGGCCAGGACGGCTACGTGTCCTTCGAGCTGCCGGCCTCGCTGGCGCGTGACACCGACGGCTCGATCAAGCAGGCCGAACGCTATCGCGACGCGATCGACCGCCCAAACGTGCTGATCAAGGTGCCCGGCACGGAGGAGGGCGTGCCCGCGTTCGAGGAGCTGACCGCACGCGGAGTCAACGTGAACGTCACGCTGCTGTTCGCGGTCACGCGCTACGAGGAGGTCGCCGAGGCGTACCTGCGCGGGCTCGAGCGACGGGTCGACGCGGGTGAGTCGATCGAGCGCAACGCCTCCGTGGCGAGCTTCTTCGTCTCGCGCGTCGACGGCAAGGTCGACGCGGCCCTCGATGAGCTCGGCCGTCCGGAGCTCAAGGGCAGGGCGGCGGTGGCCAACGCCAAGCTCGCCTACGCCTCGTTCCAGCGAATCTTCGCCGGTGAGCGCTGGGACGCGCTCGAGGGGCGCGGGGCGAATCACCAGCGCCCGCTGTGGGGCTCCACCTCGACGAAGAACCCGGACTACTCCGACACCCTCTACGTGGACGAGCTGATCGGCCCGCACACCGTCAACACCATGCCCGACGCGACGCTCGAGGCCGCGCGCGAGCGCGCCACGGCGGCTCGGACGATCGACCACGACGTCGACGGCGCGCGCGAGCTGATGCGCGCGGTGGGCGAGGCGGGCGTGGACGTCGACGACATCGTCGAGCGCCAGCTCATCCAGGAGGGCGTCGACGCCTTCGCGGACTCCTACGCCTCGCTGCTCGAGACGCTCGCACAGAAGGCGCGCGAGCTCGCACCGGCCGCTCGCTGAGAAGTCGGGACGGGGCCGGCGAGCTACTCGGAGGGCCGCTCCGGATACACGTCGTCGATCGTCGTGAGCGCGACGTAGGGCGCCCGCGCAGCCGCCTCGATCGCCTCGGCGCCGCCCACCAGCCGGTCCAGCACGCTGACGACGCCGGCCACGACGTGGCCCTGCTCGCGCACCCGCTCCACCGCCCTCACCGTCGAGCCGCCGGTGGTCACGACGTCCTCCACCACGAGGCAGCGCTCGCCGGGACGGAGCACCGGCCCCTCGATCCAGCGCTCCAGCCCGTGCTCCTTGCGCTCCTTGCGGACGAAGAACGCCTTGAGGTCGACGTCCGCGGCGAGCGCCGCGCAGGCGGCGGGGTCGGCGCCCATCGTCATGCCGCCGACGGCGCTCGCCCCCACGGCGAGCGCGCGATCGGCCACCAGCTCGCCCAGCGCGCGGAAGCCGGAGGCGCGGAGGATCGCTCGCTTGGCGTCGACGTAGTAGCTCGCAGTCCGGCCGCTCGTGAGCCTGACCTCGCCGATCACAAGCGCGTGCTCGCGCAGCTCGTGCACCAGCCGCTCTCGAGCGGCGCCGAGCCCGGCTCCGTCGGCCTCCCCGGCGCTCACCGCGCGGCCGGGGCCGCCCGCCAGGCGTAGCGCGGGACGAGGACGCAGGCACCGATCGTCACAGCGCCGAGCACCAGCGAAAGCGCGACCGCCTCGGTGCCGATCAAAAACGACAGCGTGTTGTTGAAGGCGTGCAGCGCGATCGGCGCGTAGAGCGAGCCGGTCCGCTCGTAGAGGAGGCAGAGGATCACGCCGAAGACGATCAGCGGCGGCACCGCGGCCGCGCCGGTCGGTAGGTGGACGAGCCCGAACACTCCGCCGGTTATCAGCGCGGCGCCCCAGGCGGGCAGGCTGCCCCGAAGCGAGCGGTAGAAGAAGCCGCGGAAGAAGAACTCCTCCACCACGGGCGCGATCACGATCACCAGGGCGGCGGCGATCACGAGCGACAGCGTCGACTCGTCGGCGCCGAGATCGTCGAGCGTGGTCTGCTCCTCGTCCATCCCGAGCGCGACCGCGTAGATCGCCGACAGCACGAAGAAGGAGACGAAGCCCAGCGCGGACCAGCCGAGCGCGGGCCAGAAGCGAGTCCGCCGAAAGCCGAAGTGCCATGCCCGCGGGCGCAACCTGATGTAGGCAAACCCGATCGCGACCGCGATGAACGTTCCGTACTGGACGGCGGCGCCGCCGATCGTCACCGCGGGACTCGACGCATCGTCGGCGAGGAGGAGAATGGGGAGCACCAGAATCCCGGTGGCGACGAAAGCCGCGCCAAAGCCCGCAACCGAGAACCACCACGGCCAGCGCGGCTCGCACTCCACCCCGTCGGGGAGCTCCGGATTGGCCGGCGGCGGTGGGTGCGGCGCTTCTGGGGTGGCGGTCATCGACGTGCGCTTCCGGGCGGTCCGTCCTCAGCGGGTGTGGGCGCGGAGCCGCCGATCACCCGCGCCAAGATTAGGGACCCCGCCGCGTCGAGCGACCGGGCGACCGTCACGTCCGGGTGCTCGACCGCGGGCTCGCTCGCGCGGGCGAGCAGAATCGCCTCGATCCCCACGGCGCGCGCGCCCGCCACGTCGTGCTCGAGCGAGTCGCCGATGAGGACCGCCTCCTCGGGACGGCAGCCGGCAAGGTCGAGCGCCGCGTCGAAGACCGGGCGCGCGGGCTTGGGCGCGCCGACGTCGGCGGAGGTAACGACGCCGTCGAGCAGCGACCCCAGCCCGGCGTCCGTCAGCACTCGGGAGAGCGAGCAATCCCAGTTGCTGGCGACCACGAGTCGCAGGCCCGCCGCCCGCAGGGCTCCGAGCGCCGGCGCCGCATCGGGCAGGGCGACGAAGGAAATCGCGGCGAGCAGCGCCGAACGCACCGCAGCGACGCGCTCGCGACCCTGCCCCAGGGCCTCAGCGGTCACGGCGGCGCAGGCGTCGCGCAGGCGCTCGACCGACGCATCGTCGCGCCCCTCCAGATGGTGCGTCAGGTAGTGGGCGACCTCGACGCGGAACGCGTGCTCGGCGACGGCCTCCGCCACCTCGATCCCGCGCAGCGCGAGCTCGCGCTGCAGCCGCGGCGCCGGCGGCGCCAGGTCGAGCAGGGTGCCGAGGCAGTCGAGCAGCACCGCCTTCGGAGGCGTCGGGGCGTTCGGGCGGCCGGCGTGCCGGGCGGGCGGGCCGTGCCGGTCAGTCACCGTCTGCGAACCGTCATATGCATACCGAGACACTCGCACGGGACGTCTCTATCCTTTCCGATGGGTACCGGAACGATCCGCGCGATCGACCGGGGCGAAAGGTCCCAGGCGACCGCTCGTCCGGCGATAGAGCGCGATGCGTGCAGGACCTCTTTCGATGACTCAGCGCGAGCGACAGGTCAAGCGGCGCCGCCGCCGCAAGGGGCTCCCCAAGGGGCTCCTGATCCTGGCTACCGTCGGCGCCGCCGCGGCGATCGGCCTCCTCGGGGCCGTGGGCTACGTCATCGCGGTCGCCGCAAGCGCGCCCGCGCTCGAGGAGCTCGAGCCACAGGACCCGGGCGAGACCTCGTCGGTCTACGCGGCCGACGGCTCGCGCCTCGGCTTCGTGCAGTCGGACATCATCCGAACGCCGGTCAAGTCGAAGGAGCTCCCGCCGGTGCTCAGCCAGGCAACGATCGCGATCGAGGACGAGCGCTTCTTCGACCACGAGGGCGTCGACTACAGCGCGATCATCCGCGCGGGCGTCGAGAACATCTCCTCGGGCGAAACGGTCCAGGGCGGCTCGACGATCACCCAGCAGCTCGTTCGCGCCCTCTACATCGAGGATCCCGAGGACAGCTACGAGCGAAAGATCCGCGAGGCCAAGCTCGCGCAGGAGCTGGAGCAGGAACGCTCAAAGCAGTGGATCCTCCGCCACTACCTCAACTCCGTGCCGTTCGGGACCGTCAACGGCAGCAGCGCGCTCGGCGCCGAGGCGGCCTCCGAGGTCTACTTCTCCAAGCACGCCGACGAGCTCGACCTGCACGAAGCGGCGCTCCTGGCCGGCCT
>JBPCMT010000113.1:0-7986 GCA_051001995.1 Thermoleophilaceae bacterium | reverse complement strand
CCGACGGGGCAGTACGGGTAGCGGCGCAGCTCCTCGCGGATCGACCGGAAGTCATCGACGTTCCGGGCGCTGTAGAGGAGCTCCAGGCCCACCATGCCCGACACCGCTATCTCCCCGTCCGTCCGCGCGTCCACGAAGGCTCCCCGGATATCGCCGGGGGCGCGCTCGGACCAATGCCATGCGCTCGTGTCGGCCAGCTCCATCAGCCTTCGAACGTCCGGCCCCGGCGCATCGCCTCGAACTCCCCGGTCGTCACGTCGGTGAAGAGGCGGCGGTTGGCCAGCCGGCGCCGGTACTCGCGATCCACGACCTCGCGCATAGCCGCGTGCACCGTGTCGGTGATCCGCTCGGTTCCCAGCAGCTCGGCCGCTTCCCTGAGAAGTTCTGTATCGAGGTTGATGTTCGTACGTTTGGTCACACTCCGAACATACACCTCAGCGCTCGCCAACCGTACACCAAGGCACTGCGCTAGTGGCGGGCCACTGCGACATCGAGATGACCCCCCCACTCCGCAGACTACGCGCCCAACCCGCGCGAGGTGGAGATGGCCAAGGGCGGCCTTGGCGGGGAAGCGCCGATCCGACGCCGCGATAGCTACGACCGCAGGGTAGAGTCGTAGGTCCTTGTCGCTTTGGACGCAACGCATCGAGGTTCGCTGGCAGCAGAACCTTCGCTTCTACGAGCACCGATACGAGGTTCTGCGCGCGTTTGAGGATGGCGGGTATCTCCGCTCGCTCCGCGAGCGTGAAGAGCGAATTTTCGTCCGCGTGGGAACGGCTCACCAGCTCGTCACCTTCGGGCCGCGCGGAATGTCGCTTGCGCTACTACGTCCCGATGCCGACGAGACGCTCGTTCGCACGGCGGCGTCTGAAGTCTGGGAGAGGCTTCAGCCTCGCGTGACAGGGGGGCTGAGACTCGGGTTCCAGTGGCTTCGCGAGCTTTCGGAGCCGTACGCCGAAGCCCGAAAGAGCGCAGCACGCTCTCTTCTCGGCGAGCCGTTCAGCGACGACGCCGAAGACTTCGCCCTGTTGTTCGACGGCAAGAAGGACGACCCGGCCGCTCGGTATCGGCTTGAGCTTGGTGTTCTGGAAGCCTCGGAGGTGCCGGCGAGGCTCGCTCGTCAAAGTGGCAGGGTGGCCAAGGCGGACCTCAACACCCCCCCGACGCTTTGGCAGGTCAGTAGCCTGCCCTCCGTGGCCTTGTTCTGTGATCAGGAGTGGGACACCGCCGACCTCGACGACAGCGCGCTCCCAACCGTCCTTGGGCGGATTCAGGCCGTGCGGCGGGCCGCCGACAACGTAGTTGACAACATCGCAAGCCGGGTAGAAAGTGAGCCACGATGACCGTTGCGCTTGTTAGCCGCCCACAGGACGAAATCGACTTCTGGGAAGACGACCTCGACGGCGAGGCGGCGCCCTCCGTCCTCACCACCCCGCTGCTGGAAGTGCTCGACGCGCGGGCGGCGCCCGATGCGAGCGACTCGCCCGATAAGGCGCAGTTCGACGCGCTCGCCGACGAGCTCGCGCAGGCCGCACTTGGACTCTCCTCAACCCGACGAGCTGCTCGGCACCCTGCGTACGGCGAGATCTTGGCTCTTGGCGAGGTCGCTATCCCGTGGCTCTTGGGGCGACTGGAGATGCCTGGAAATCGCCCTCTGTGGCTGCGCCTGCTCGGCACGCTCACCAGCTTTCAGCCTGGGGCCGGCCAACAGACGGTTACCGACGCGGCTGAAAGCTGGCTGCGGTGGGGCCGGTCTCGCGGCGCGGTGTGAGTGAACTCGAAGACCTCTACGCCCAGTTCCCCTCGCTGTCGGCGTCGCGGCATCAGATCACGAGCCAGCCGACAGACGGCTACAACTGCGTTGCGTGGGTCGAGCGCGCGCTCGATAGATGGTATGAGCCAGGCATCTTCTGGCCAAGCGGCGTGCCTGAGCCTGATGGCGACGAGGACCTGGAATGCTACGTCGCACTGTTCCGGAGCTGGGGATTTGAGGTCTGTTCGACGCCCGGCTATGAGGCCGGCTGCCTAAAGCTCGCCCTGTACGCCGACGGTCGATGCTTCCAGCACGTCGCTAAGCAACTCCGTGGAGCCGCCGCTGGTTGGTCGAGCAAGGCCGGCGTCCTTCACGATCTGCGGCATCAAGAGCTTGACGCACTACATCCGTCCGGCGTCATGCAGGACGCCAGACCCGCGATCTTTATGAAGCGTCCAGATCCGGGCCATTCGATGGGGCTCGAGGAGACTGGGCTGATCCTCTGACTAACGTCGGGGCGCCGGCCGGGGCGCCGTGCTGCTCTTTGCCGGGGCTGCGAGCGCACGAGGTTGAGGGGCTGCGCTGGCGGCACGTCAACCTCGCCGACGGGCGGATCATGGTCGGGGCATCCAAGACGCACGCCGGGCTGCGCGAGGTCGACCTGCTGGCGATCCTGCGTGATGAGCTGGCTACACCTTGGCGTCGATCCTCGTCGCGCTGGCCAACGACCCGTCCTACGGCATGGCCCAGTTCGGGCACACCGATCCGACGTTCATGTTGCGCGTCTACAGCCACATGATGCGCCGCGACGCGGGCGACTGACCGGCTCAACACCCTGGTCGAGGGCGCCTTTCGAGCACCAGCGCCGCCCGGAGCCACGGCTGCAACGCCCGTCGAAGACGCCGCCTGGACGACGAACCCCGGCGCTAGCGGGGGTTTCGACCTATCGGAGCGCCCTGGATTTTAACCGGGGACCTCACCGACCCGAATCATGCCGGGGGCCCCGCGGCACCCGGCTCTGAGAGCCCGTAACGGCGGGGGTTTCCCTGCAAACGCGGGCAATCCCGGCGGGAGACGGCCGACCACGGATGCCCGCCGATTCGGGGCGATATCGGCCTTATCGGGCACCAGAACGCCCTTGGTGCCCAATGGACGGGCGCGTCAGAGGCCCGTTCCCTGACCGCGCCGGTACGTCCGGCCGCTCATGCCGACGGCCTCGCCCACGCGGTCGTAGACCTTGGCCTTGGAGCCATTGTCTGACACTGAGGAAAGGTTTTCCTCAGTGCTTGCGGGCCGCCCGGGAGCTGTTCCACCGTGCGCTCGCTTGCGCCGCGCTGCCTTCGGGCGCTCCAGCGGCTCCAGCGCCCGGCCACGGGGGGGCATCACCGCAGGGTCCACAGACCTGTAACCACGGACCCTCGCGCCCGCAGCGCTTGCAGGAGCGACCACGCGCAGGCGTTTTCTCTGGCGGCTCGTAGCCCGGCGGGTCCTTGAGGCTGCCCGTCGTCGCGAGTTGCTCGAGCATCGGGCTCGTCGCGAGCTTGCGCCAGAGCTCGGTCTCCGCGTCCTGCTGGGCTGCGAGGCGCGCGACCCGTAGCGCCGGGTCGGGTCGCCCCGCCCCCGCCCGCTCGCCGGACGCGACCTCCTCCCAACGACCAACCTCGGGGGTCGCCTCGGCGTTCTCCGCGACGACCGCCGCGTACGAGCCCTCCGGCGCCGCTACGCCGCGCGCGTGGCGCTTGCGACACCGCTCGCCGCAGAACCGCGCGGGGAGCTTGGTCGCGTGCAGCTCGCCGCAGTGCTCGCACGACGACCACCGCATGATCCCCCCGGCGGGCTCGACGATCACCAGCGGCGCCGACACGCCCGCCGCCGGGCGCGAGGGTCGCGCGTGGCAGCTATCGCAGAGCGCTCGTACCGCGTAGGCATGCTCGAAGATCCGCGAGCAGCGCTCGCAGACGCTGAGGCCGGCCGGTCGATGATCGGGGCACCCCGCCGCTAGGTAGTCGTGCACCGCTCGGTCGACGCCGACCAGGAAACGCCCGGCGCGATGACGCAAGCCCGCATCGAGAACTTCGGCGCACGGCGTCGCGAGCTGCCCGCGCAGTTCGCCGAGGCGCTGGCGCTCGGCGAACGTTGAGGCCGTGGCGGCGGCGCTCACGGCGGCGAGGGCGGCCTTCTCGAGGCGCTTGGGGGTGCCCTGTGGGGACCACCAGGCCGCGGCTCGATACGCCGTGTCCGGGCAACCGCGGAAGTTCGCAGGCCGCTCTCCGCTGGTCGCCACGATGGGACTCATGCTCGCTAGTACACAGCACGAGGCGGTCGGGATCCCCGATCGCCGCCGCGCGCTAGGACTCACCCAAGGTCAACTCGCGATGCGCGCCGACTGCTCGCGCGCCAGCGTCGCGCTGATCGAGTCGGGGTACCGCCCGCGACGCAGCGAAGTCCTCGCGCGCATCGAGGCCGTCCTCGACCACCCTTCAAAGAGCAGCGCCCCCGCGGGGAACGGGGGCGCCGCAACATCTTCGGCCGGTGGAGCGGCCTCGGGTGCTGGCTCAGCGTAGCCCGGCGCCCGGCGCCCTCGCGGGGCGGATCCGCGCCGAGCACGAGCTCGCGCAGCAGGCGTTGACGTCGGCCGTCGACCACGGCGTGCGGTGCGGGCTGCTGCTGGAGCAGGCCAAGGCCGGCGTCGCGCACGGCGAGTGGCTGCCGTGGCTGGCCGACAACGTGGAGTTCAGCGAGCGGACGGCCCAGGTCTACATGCGCCTCGCGGCAAATGCGCAGCGCGCTTCGCATTTGGAGGCTGCCACGTCGATCCGTGCGGCCTTGGCGGAACTCGTCGAGCCGCGCGAGACGCCGAGGGTGGAGGCGCCACGAGTCACGCCCGCCGAGGGCCTCCCCCGGGTACGAGCCGTCGAGGGCCACCGGGTGGAGGTCGAGCGCCTACTCGAAGCCCGAGGGGCGGACCCGCGGCCGGTGTCGCGCGTCGAGGCCCTCGTCATCACAGACCTCCTCGACCGCCACCTCAGGGCGGTCGGAGCCTGCATGAGCGACGCTGAGGACCTCGCCGAGGATTTCGGTCTCGGGGAGGCGTTCAACGCGCGCCTCGACGCGGCATGGGATGACCTCGACGAGGTGCGCGGCGTCGCCGAAGCGGCCGACGTGTGGACGGTGGCCGCGATGAAGGCGTCGCTGCGCGCCAAGCGCGCGTACGGCGAAGCGCTCGGCGAGCTTCGCGACGAGGTGGCGTCATGAGCGCGCTGACCCTCGCCGAGGACCACGGCTGCGAGGACGCCGCCGTGGACGCGCTGCGCGACGCCCTGGACGCCCAGGAGACCACGCCGACGCGCAGCCACGGCGACGAGCTCCTCGCCGCCGCTCTGCGCTACGCGCCCCGCACGATCCCGCTCTGGGCTCCCCGCGCCCGCGTTCCCTGCCCTGGCAAGAGCCCATCGGTCGGCGCCGGCTGGCCGACATGGCGCGCGACGCCCGAGACGATCCGCGCCTGGTGGGCCGACCACCCCGCCGACAACGTTGGCGTGCGTACCGGCGGTGGGCTCGTCGTCATCGACGTCGACCCGCGGGCCGGCGGTGACGACGTCCTCGGCGACCTCGAGCACGAGCACGGCGAGCTGATCGCCACCGTGACGTGCGCGACCGGCGGCGGCGGGCGTCACCTCTACTTCCGCGGGCCGCGGGACCTGCCCAGCTTCGACCTGGGCGCCGGCGTGGAAGTCAAGGCCGCCGGCCGGCAGGTTGTCGCGCCGCCGAGCGTCCACGCGACCACAGGCGGCATCTACGAGTGGGAGCCCGGCCTCGCCCCCGGCGACGTCGAGTTGGCCCCGCTCCCTGCGTGGGTCAGCGCCGGGCGCGAGGAGCGCCGTGAGCGCCCTTCACGCACGCCCGCGAGCGAGTGGGTCGCGCTGGTCCGCGACGGCCTGACAGACGGCCAGCGCAACAACGGCATCGCGCGCCTCGTCGGGCACTTGCTCGCGAAGGACGTCGACGCGCGCCTCGTCGCCGAGCTGGCCCACGTCGTCAACGAACGGTGCCGCCCGCCGCTGCCCACGCGCGAGGTCGACCAGGTCGTGGCGTCCATCTGCGGCCGCGAGATCCGCCGACGCCAGACGGTCCCCCATCGCAGCGCTGCGATGGGGGCCACGCCGGGAGGCGCGCGGTGAGCACCATCGACGACCTCGCAGCCACGCAGAACGGCCCGCCCGACCCGATCAGCGCCGCCGAGCAGCTCGCCGCCCTGCTGGACTTGGGCAGCGTCGGCATCGACGTTCGAGGCGCCCGCGTCTACGGCCGCGGCCGCACCGCCCGCGGCGAGGTCGACCTCTCCAACGGCCAGACGATGGTCTTCGCCGAGGCGCGACTCATGATGCGCCCCGCCGAACTCGTCGCCGAACTCGTCGCCTGCGCGGGCGCCACCCCGAAGGTCAACGGCCAGAAGGCCACCCGCGCCTTCGCGCTGGTCCGCGCCCTGGCCGAGCACAGCGAGATCGACACCGACAACGACGTGGCCACCGGATGGGGCATGGACTACCTCCAGGCCGCCGACGTCCTCGACCTCGACCTCAACGACCAGGCCCAACGCTGGGCCGCCTTCGAGCGCCTCGACCACATCGAACCCCTCGCCGCCGCACGGGAGCACGGCCGCAGCCTGGCCGCCGCCGGCCTCGTGCTGCGCCACCAGGACGGCAGCCGTCTCGTGCGCACCGGCTGGTTCCTGGGCCACGTGCGCCAGCACGAGACCGCCATCGGGCAAGCCGAGCTCGCGCGGCGCATGGCCGCAGTCGGATGGGCCCGCCGCGGCCAACGCGGCCGCATCAAGGCGACATGCCCCGGTCGTGCCGCCGTCCGTGCGTGGAACTTCCACCTCGTGCCGGCCGATTGGGGGGCCCGATGACCCGGTCATTGCGCACGCAACGAGGTTCCTCGGTTCCTCCAGGTTGTACTTATCGCACGCGCGATGAAGCCGTAGGCGACATCGCGCGTAGGGGGAACGTGGAGGAACCGCCGCCGCTCTGGCGGGCCGTCGACCGCCACGAGGTGACGTCGTGACCGGCCGCATCGCTCACGTCTTCGCGCGCTGCTCAGGCACCGCGACGTGCTCGCGCTGCACGGGGTTGGTGCCCGTCACCGCCGGCCGCTGGCACGCCGCCGCGCGCGAGGCCACCCACCTCCCGATCTGCGACTCGTGCGCCGAGGCCAGCGACCCCGCCGGCTGGACGCAGCTCCTCGCATGGCGTCGCGCGTCCCGCCCGACCCGCCGGAGCGCGGCATGACCGAGCCCGTGACCCTCGCGCCCGCCGCCGTCGAAGCCGTCGCCCGCCGCGTCGTCGAGCTCCTGGCCGACGAGCACGCCGCCCCCCTGACCGCGCGCCTGCTCGATGCCGCCGAGCTGGCCGACCTCCTCGGCGTTGCTCGCTCGTGGGTCTACGACAACGCCGAGCGCCTCGGCGCCGTCCGCATCGGTGACGGTCCGCGCGGCCGGCTGCGCTTCGACGCCGAGACGGCGCTCGCCGCGTGGCACCGCGAGCCCGAGCCCGAGCCGCATCCCCAACCGCCACGCCGCCGTGCGCACCGCGCCGCGACACCGCTACTTCCCATCCGAGGACGAGAGGCCGCATGACACCGACGCCGAACACCTGCCCGCACTGCGGCGCCGTCCTGCTGTGGGTTCACGGCACGCTCGCCTGCGCCCGGCGCGACTGCGGCACCCGGGGATCGCCCGGACTGACGGCTCCGGTTTCGGGGGACGGGGAGGACACAACCTCTGTTGTCGTCGGGACCGGGGAGGGCGCTGCCTCGCGGTGTGTACGGGTTTGGGGATCCGTGCTTCCCTCCGGCTCCGGGGAGGGGGAAGACCCCCGCGCCGCGTCGCTTCGGGACCGGTAGGGCGGCTTTCGCGCGCGCCGCCTGTTGTCTGGCGGACCGTCCGAGGCGGTGTGAATCGTGCCCTACGCGAACCCTGACCGGCAGCGGCGAGCCTCGCGGGAGTCGAAGCGTCGTGCGCGTGCTCGTGCTGCGCGTGAGCGGACTGAGCGGGTTCTCGCCGACGTGGAGTCTGGCGCCTTTCGCGCGCTGCCCGACCCGCCGAGGCGTGACGAGCTGCTTCGGCTGCTCGGCGCGCTCGCCCGCGCGGGTTCCGTTCGCGCGATCGAGCTGCTGCTGCGCGAGGGCGCGCAGGGGACGGACCTCATGAACCTTGGCGGGCCGCCTTGTGC
>JBPCMT010000112.1:0-14937 GCA_051001995.1 Thermoleophilaceae bacterium | reverse complement strand
TGCCGAGCACGCGCTACGGTGAGATCGCGCCGCAGGTGCGAGCAATATGCGAGCGCTACGGCCTCCCCTACAACACCGGCCCGTTCTTTAAGCAGCTGGGCATGGTGCAGCGGACGATCGCCCGGCTGGCGTTCCCCGGCGGCGAGCCGCGGCCGAAGCCCGGCCCCTACCACAGCGCCAACGGCGGCGCCCCAAAGGACCGGGGCGTGGACGAGCTCGCGGAGTCGATGGCGAGCTAAGTGGCGGCGAGCGAGAGCAGGCCGGTCCTCTGGCACATCGTCATCTCGCATTACAACGAGAAGGCGCGCTGGGCGCTCGAGCACAAGGGCGTCGAGCACGGGCGCCGCGCGGTGTCGGGCGGCGCGCACATGCCGGTCGCGCTCGCGCTGACGCGCGGGAGGCACAGGACGTTTCCGGTGCTCGAGCTCGACGGGGCCCGGATCGGGGACTCGACCGCGATCATCGCGGCGCTCGAGCGCCGATTTCCGGAGCCGTCGCTGTACCCTTCAGATGAGGCCGAGCGCCGCCGCGCGCTCGAGCTGGAGGACTGGTTCGACGAGGAGGTCGGCCCTCACATGCGCCTGCTGGCCTGGCACGAGCTCACCCGCGACCGCGAGCGGCTCGAGGATCTGGTTGCCACGCAGGTGCCCGCCGCCACCGGGCGCGGCCGGCGGCTGGCGGCGGCGGGCGCCCGCTCGTTCGTGAAACGGCGCTACGGGGTGGACAGCGAAGCCGCCGCCGAGCTGGCGCGGCGCAAGGTGGCCGAAGCGCTCGATCGCATCGAGTCGGAGCTCGACGGCGATTACCTGGTGGGGGAGTGCTTCAGCGTCGCGGACCTGACGGCCGCCGCGCTGCTGTACCCGATTGTCATGCCGCCCGAGGGCCCGCGGCTACCGCGGGGCCCCGAAGCGCTCGAGCGCTTTCGCGGCCAGTTCGCCGAGCGGCGTGCCTACCGCTGGATCGAGGACACCTACCGGCGGCACCGCCGCGCCGGCACGGTGGAGGCAGCCGCGGGCTGAGAGCGCGTCGCTGCCTCAGGCGCGTTGCTTCTTCTCGCCCACGCCCTTGAAGAACGTGTAGCAGAACACGCCGTCCGCCTCGGTCGTTCGGTGGAGATCATGGACGCCGGCATCGAAGCTCGGCGGCTCGATCAGCCCCGCCGCGATCGCGGACTCGCGAACGCCCTCGATCATCGCGGTGAACGTCCTTCTCGTGAACCCGTCGACCAGGTCGGGCCGGCTCGAGTCCACGTAGACCATCCGCGGGGAGACCCGGGGCGCGTCGAGCCCCGCTTCGACCATCAGGGGGTAGAGCCGTCTGCCGATCAGCGCGTCTCCGCCCGCCTCCGCCTGCAGCTGGACCTGGCACTGGATCGCCGCACGAGCCATCGGGCTGTCCGGGTGGAAGTAGGCAGATCCGTGATCGCCCTCTATGACGGTGACGGTGCCACCGGGTCTGAGCAGCGTGCCGAGGATCGCCAGGGCCTCGACGGGCCGGGAGAGGTGCTCCGCACGAAGCAGACGAAGAGGTGGTCGAAGGACTCGGCCTCGAAGGGCAGATCGAAGATGTCCCCTCGCTCGAACTCGACGTTGGTAAGTCCTGGCCGGTCGGCCCTTCGCCTGGCTTCGGCGATCGATTCCGCGGAGATGTCGACCGACGTGAACCGGGCCTCCGGGCTTCCGCCCGGCCAGGGTCACCGTCTGCGCGCCGACGCCGCACCCAGCCTCGAGCACCGTGCTCCCGCGGCCTGGTCCTGCAGGCGCTCATGCTCCCGCGCGCGATAGCCGTGCACATACGTCTCGCTCACGATTCCGCGCGCGGCGGCCGGCGCATGAACCAGCACGGCACGCCCAGGACGGCTGTCTCGTCGACGGTCTCGAACCCCTGGCGCGCGTAGAAGGCGACGTTGCGCTCCCTGTCGGTCTCGAGGTAGCCGACCTCGCCGGCGGCATCGAGGCCACGGCAGTGCTCGGCGAGGAGGATCGTGCCGATCCCCTGCCCCTGGAGGCCGGCGTCCACGGCGAGCGGGCCCAGGTGCACGTGCGGCTCGGCTGGGTCGCGGCGCGACCACGCGCGGATCCAGCGGCTCGTGCGCGCGGCCGCTCGCGGCCCGAGCCCGGCTACCACCGGCACGAACGCAGCCGCCTCGCGACCGCTGGGCTGACACGTCCCGGCCGGCGCGACGCCCGTCGCCGCGACGATCTCCCCGTCGCGTGTCGCGCAGATCGGTTGCCCCGCCTTGATCCGAAAGAGCGCGCCGAAGAGCCGCTCGAGCGCGTGCCGGCGGCGGTCGGGGTCGGGCCCGAATGCCGCGACGTGCACCGGGTTGTCGCGCATGCCGCCGGTCAGGACCCCGAGCGCCTCGTTGAAGCGGTCGCGGCCCAGGTCGCCCACGGCGATCTCGCCGGTCGCGGCGCTCACGCTCGCTCGTCGCCGGCGGTCGACGGCGTCATCGCCCCGCCGCCGCCGGTCGCGCGGCGCACCAGTCCGGGCGCGACGCCGCGCAGGGCGGCCACCACCCAGTACGGGCGCGGCACGTAGCGCTCGGGCCGGCCCCTCAGGCCGACGTCGACGATCGCCTCCGCGACCCGCTCCGGCCGCGACACCAGCCGGCGCGTGAGCCGCCGCTCGCGCAGCTCGCGCTGCGGGAATCCCTCGGTGGCGACGAAGCCCGGCAGCACCAGGCCGACATGCACGCCCTGCCCGCGCTCCTCGAGATGGAGCGCCTCGCTCCAGCCGATCAGCGCGAACTTGCTGGCCGAGTACGCGCCGGAGTTGCCGCGCGAGACGCGGCCCGCCACGCTGCTGACGTTGACGATCGCGCTCGGCGCGGAGCGGCGGAGGACCCCGAGCAGCGCCTCGGTCAGGCGGACGACCGCGTCGAAGTTGATCTCCATGTGCCGGCGGACGTTCTCCCAGCCCTCGTCGCCGAACCTGCCACGCCACGCCCCGCCGGCGTTGTTGACGAGCAGGTCGAGTCGTCCGTGCTCGCGCTCGACCGCGTCGGCCACCCGTGCCGGAGCGTCCGCGTCGGTGAGGTCGGTGGCGATCACGGTGGCACCGCCCACCTCGTTCGCCAGCTCGCGCAGCCGCTCCTCGCGGCGCGCGACCAGCACGAGCTTCGTGCCCGGCTCGCGCGCGAGCCGCCGCGCCGTGGCGGCGCCGATCCCGCTCGAAGCGCCGGTGACTAGGGCGACCATCGCCACAACCTACTTGTCGCCACCCGGCGCCGGGCGACTCGCCGGCGCCGCCGGACCGCGGCGCTGGAGCCCGATCAGCCCGGCCCGCGGAGCGTGGTCGACCTGGAGCGTCGTGTGCTCGATCCCGAAGCGCTCGTCGAGCAACCGCTCGAGCTGGCGACGGTGCTCGTGGCAGTCGCAGCCCGGCTCGACCAGCACGTGCGCCGACAGCGCCGGAAAGCCCGAGGTGACCTCCCACACGTGGAGGTCGTGCACGTCGCGGACGTGACGGTGGCCGGCGAGCGCCCGTCCGATCTCATCGGGGTCGATGCCCCTTGGAGCCGCCTCGAGCAGCACCCGGCCGGAGTCGCGCAGCAGGCCGTAGGCGGCGCGCAGCATGATCGCCGCGACGATCAGCGCCGCGATGCCGTCGGCGCGCACGAAGCCGGTCGTGAGGATCACGGCGCCGGCGATCGCGGTCGCGACGAACGCCGCCAGGTCGGTGAGCACGTGCTGGTAGGCGCCCTCCACGTTCAGGCTGCTGCGGTTCGCGCGCGCGAGCGCGGTCGTGGCGGCGAGGTTGACCGCCACGCCGACGAGCGCCACCACGAGCACGGCGACGCCCTCGGTCGGCGGCGGCTCGGCGAGCCGGCGCACGCCCTCGTAGACGATGAACAGCGCGAGCACGAGCAGCGTCGCGCCGTTGAACTGCGCCGAGAGGATCTCGGCGCGCCGCAGCCCGTAGGTCCAGGGGCCGCCCGCGGGCCGCCGGGCGAGCCTGATCGCGAGCAGCGCGAGGGCGAGCGCGGCCGCGTCGGTGAGCATGTGCGCCGCGTCGGCGAGCAGCGCGAGCGAGTCGACGGCGATCCCGACGACGACCTCGACGGCCATGAAGCCCAGCAGCAGACCGAGGGCGAGCAGCAGCTTGCCGCGGTCGGCGTCGGCCGAGATGGCGTGGGAATGCCCCTCGTGCCCTCCGCCGCCCGGAGAAGTCGCGCGCGAGTGGTCCTGGTGCCCGTCGCGGGCCATGAGCCGCTACGTCGGGGAGGGCACGCGCGCCGCGGCGAGCCGGGCGAGCCGCGCCCGGTGCGCGGCCGCGCCGCCCAGCAGCGCGGCGTCCACCTGCGCGCGCTTGAAGAGCCAGTGCACATCGGCCTCCCAGGTGAAGCCCACGCCGCCGTGCGCCTGGATCGCCCCGGCGGTGACCTCGCGGCCGGCGGTCGAGGCCGCGGCCTTGGCCAGCGACGCGGCCTCGGGCAGCCGGTCGGGCTCGGCGTCCGCCGCCCATGCGGCGAAGTAGGTCGCCGAGCGGGCCGACTCGGTGTGCAGAAGCATCGCCGCGCAGCGGTGCTGGACCGCCTGGAAGGCGCCCACCGCCACGCCGAACTGCTTGCGTTCCTTGACGTAGGCGAGCGTCATGTCCAGCGCCCGCTGGCAGACGCCGACGAGCTCGGCGGCCACTGCCAGCGTGGCCCGGTCGATCGCGCCGTAGGCGTCCCCGCCAAGCGGCTCCCCGTCACCAGCCACGCTCGCGGCGTGGCGGGTCGGATCGATCGTCTGGACCGCCTCGACCCGAGCCTGCTCGCGCGGGACCAGGCGCGCGGCGCCGCCCTCCACCAGCACGATCACCGCCGCCCGGTCGGCGTCGCCCACGATGTCGGCCGAGCCGTCGCTCGCGACCCCCAGCGCCCCGGTCGCCTCGCCGGAGGCGAGCCCCGGCAGCCAGCGCTCGCGCTGCTCGTCGGAGCCGGCGTGCTCGATCGCCAGCGCCGCCATCGTGCTCGCCAGGAACGGCGACGGCGTGACCGCGTACCCGAGCTCCTCGAGCAGTATCGCCAGCTCGAGCACGCCGAGCCCCTGGCCGCCGTGCCGCTCGCCGATCGCGATCCCGGGCCAGCCCAGCTCCTGGAGCTCACGCCACAGGTCGTCGTCGTAGCGGCCGCTCTCGGCGCTTGCGCGCACGCGCTCGGAGGACGAGCGGCGCGCCAGCAGCTCCCGCGCGGTTCGCTTGATCTCGTGCTGCTCCTGGGTGAAGTCGAAGTTCACGCTTATCGGAGTCGCGGAAGGCCAAGCACGCGCTCGGCGACGATGTTCTTGAGCACCTCGGTCGTGCCGCCCTCGATCGAGTTGCCGCGGGCGCGCAGAAGCTCGTAGGACCAGCTCGTGCCGGCGGTCACGGCCTCGGCACCGAGGACGTCCACGGCGAGCTGGGTGAGCTGCTGGTTGGTCTCCGACCACATCCACTTGGTCAGCGATCCCTCCGGACCCGGCTGGCCGTACTTCTCGATCGCGGTCAGCCCACGGTAGGCGGTGAGGCGCAGGACCTCGGTCTTCAGATGCAGCTCCCCGAGGCGGTCGGCGATGACCGGGTCCTCGAGCGACCCGCGCGCCACCGCCTCGGCGATCAGCTCGTCGAGCAGCTGTCGCAGGCGGACCTGGAGGAAGAAGGCGAGTCCCGCGCGCTCGTTCATGAGCGTCGTGAGCGCGACCTTCCAGCCGTTGCCCACGCCGCCGATCACGTTGTCGTCGGGAACGTGAGCCTCCTCCATGAACAGCTCGTTGAACTCCGCCTCGCCCGTGATCTGGCGCAGCGGTCGAATCTGAACGGCGTCCTGCTCGACGTCCATCAGGAAGTACGTGAGGCCCTTGTGCTTGGCGGCATCGGTGTCCGTGCGCGCGACCAGCATGCACCACTTCGAGTAGTGGGCGGCGCTCGTCCAGACCTTCTGCCCGGTCACGAGCCAGCCATCCCCGTCGCGCACCGCGCGCGTCTTCAGCGCCGCGAGGTCCGAGCCCGCATCGGGCTCCGAGAAGCCCTGGCACCAGATCTCGTCGGCGGACAGGATCGGCGGCAGGTAGCGCTCCTTCTGCTCCGGCGTGCCCCACACCATCAGCGTCGGCCCGCCGAGCAGCAGGCCGAGCGCGTTCGCCGGCAGCGGCGCCCGCGCGCCGCCGAGCTCCTCGAAGAAGATCGCCGACTGCATCAGCGTGGCGCCGCGCCCGCCGTACTCCTCGGGCCAGTGGACCCCGGCCCAGCCGCCCTCGTGGAGCCGTCGCTGCCAGTCGCGGCGCCAGCGGAGCTTCGCCTCCTCGCCGTCGGGCTCGGGCCCCGGCTCGTTGTCGGCGAGCCATGCGCGCAACTCCTCGCGGAAGGCGTGCTCTGAATCGGAGAACGTCAGGTCCACCTAGGCCTCCTGCGGGGCTTGGGGATCGACTGAGTCCACAAACAGGTCCACGGCGGGCTCGCCGTCCGCGTACGAGTACGGCGCGAAGTCGGTCACGCCCGCCTCGACCAGCACGTCCTCGGCGAGGAAGAGGTTGCCGGTGCACTCGCGGCTCCGCCGCGACAGGATCGCGTGCGCGGCGTCGGCCACCAGCTCGGGCTTGCGCGAGCGGGCCATCGCCTCGTCGCCGCCGAGCAGGTTCTGGACGGCGGCGGTGGCGATGATCGTGCGGGGCCAGAGGGAGTTAAACGCGATGCTCTCCTCGCGGAACTCCGCCGCCATACCGAGTGTGCAGAGGCTCATGCCGTACTTGGCGATCGCGTAGCCGGCGTAGTCCTTGAGCCAGCGCGGCTCGAGGCTGATCGGCGGCGAGAGCGTCAGGACGTGGGCGTTCTCGGCGCGCTTGAGGTGCGGGACGCACGCCTTGCTGACGAGGAACGTCCCGCGGGCGTTGACGTCCTGCATCAGGTCGTAGCGCTTCATCGGGAGCGCCTCGGTTCCGGCGATGTTGATCGCGCTCGCGTTGTTCACGCAGACGTCGATCCTGCCGAAGCGCTCGACCGTCTGGTCCACTGCGGCAAGGACCTGCTGCTCGTCGCGGATGTCGCCCACGATCGGAAGCGCCTGGCCGCCGGCCTCCGCGATCGCCTCGGCGGCCGTGTAGACGGTCCCCTCGAGCTTGGGGTGCGGCTCGGCGGTCTTGGCGATCAGCGCGACGTTGGCGCCGTCCCGGGCGGCGCGCAGCGCGATCGCCAGTCCGATGCCGCGGCTCCCGCCGGAGATGAACAGCGTCTTGTCGGCGAGCTCGGCCAGGGGCCGGAGACGATAGCCGCGACGTTAGGTTCGGGGGCGCGTGGGGGTAGATAGACGGGTGTGACGGCGCCCTCGAGAAATCTCACCGCCCGGCCTCGGCTCCTGAAGCTGGCCGCCGCCGAGCCCGAGCGGATCGCCGAGGGCGTCTTCCTTATGCGCGGCGGCCTGAACCGCGTGATGAACGTCTACCTGATCGAGGACGGCCAGGGGGTGGTGGTCTACGACGCTGGGGAGAAGGGCATGGCGACGTCGATCGCGCTCGCCGCGGGGCGAATGGGCGGCATCAAGCGCGTGGTCCTGGGCCACGCGGACACCGACCACCGTGGCTCGGCGCCGACCCTCTCCGAGCTCGCGCCGATCGAGTGCCACCCCGACGCGGTGGAGCAGGCTCAGGGGAGCGGCGGGCGCGACTACTGGGACATGTCCAAGCTCCCGCTGCCCGCCCGCAAGCTCCACGAGTTCACCCACGAGCACGTCTGGGACGGCGGCCCGGTGAAGGTCTCGAGCACGGTCGAGGAGGGCGACTCGGTGGCCGGGTTCGAGGTGGTGGAACTCTCCGGCCACGCTCCCGGGCTGATCGGTCTGTGGCGCGCCTCCGACCGCCTGGCGCTCGTGAGCGACTGCTTCTATCTCACCGACATGTACGGCCGGGAGATCGAGCCGACGGTGCCCAACGAGGCCTACAACCTCGATACCGACGCCGCCCGCGCGAGCATCCGCAAGCTCGCGAAGCTCGACCCGACCACCTGCGCGCCGGGCCACCTCGGGCCGCTGAGCGGCCCCGACGTGCGCGCGCAGCTGGAGCGGGCTGCGGCGGCGTAGGGCCCACGAACCGAACGACCTCCAGCCTGAGGTTGACCGCGCCTAACCCCAGGCTCGACGCGGCGGCCCGTTCCCGCCCCCTTTCAGTTGCCGTCCAGGTGGAGGTCCATCAGCTCGACGTCCAGCAGGCGGCCGAACTTCTCGCCGCACCGGCGCTGGGTCCCGAAGCGCGCGAAGCCGACCGACTCGTGGAGCGCCACGCTCGCCTGCCGCGCGTCGGCGATCCGCGCGACCAGCACGCCGAGCCCCGCGCCCTTCGCTCGTTCGACCAGCGCGAGCAGCAGGGCCCGCCCGATGCCCTGCGAGCGGTGTGCGGAATGGACGTACACCGACGACTCGGCGGTGCGGTCATACCCTCGGCGGTCCGACCACTGCGACAGGCTCGCCCACCCCGTGACATCGCCGCCGGCATCCGCCACGAGCACCGGGTGACGCGCCGGGTGGCGGTCGGTCAGCCAGGCGTCGTCGCGCCCCGGCTCCCGCTGAACCGTGTCGAAGGTGGCGGTCCCGTGCAGCACCTCCTCGTTGTAGATCGCGAAGACCGCTGGAAGGTCAGCGAGCGTGGCGTCCCGGATCGTCGTTCTCAACGCGCCGCCGCGAACAGGACCGGATGGCCCCACGGGTCGCGCAGCAGCGCGCCCGCGGCTTCGACACCTGCCGCGAGCGCCCGCTCGCGGACGGCCGCCACGTCGTGAAGACGGAGACCGATGGCGTCGCGGTAGAAGTCGACGGAGCGGTCGAGGTCCGTGACCGCGAGGTGCACCGGCCCGAGGCGGAGGCTGTCGGGCAGGGTCGGCGCCGCTTGGGTGGTGCCTCGCGAGGCGCTCATCGCTGCGCCCCCGAGGCTAGATGACCGTCACACCGGTTCGGCGCCCGCGGCAATCTCCGACCAGAAGCGCACAAAGGGGTCTCACGGCTCTCGCTCGTAGAAGTGGTTGACCGGTCCGGCTGGCCGGTCCACCACGGTCCGCGGGGCAGAGCGCCGTCAGGCGCTCAGGGGCAGCTGCGCGCTGTGTCGGCGCCGCGCCCGCCGCGGCAGCGGTCCCGCCCGCGGCCACCCCCAAGCCGGTCCTTGCCCGGTCCTCCCAGCAGGTCGTCGCGGCCGGGCCCCCCACGCAGCCTGTCGGGCCCTCGCCAGCCGGCGATCGAGTCGCGGCCCCTGGCGCCGCGCGCGGTGTCGGCGCCGCGGCCGGTGCAGATCACGTCGCCGCCTCCGCGACCCACGACCCTGTCATCGCCGCGGCGGGCGAAGAACACGTCGCGGCCCGCCGTCCCGACCAGGCGCTCGCTGCGGGGCGTCCCCGCGATCGTGACCTCGGTGCCCATGCAGAGTGGGCCACTCGTTGCCGGCGGCGCAGATCCACCGTCGCCGCCGCAGGCGCCCGCCCAGTTGACCTGTACGCGCTCGCCGCGGTCCACCGACACCTTCTCGCTCGCGCCGCCGCCGCCCGGCAGGCGGCAGCTCATCGTCCAGCGCTCGCCCGGATGTAGCGGACGCCCGGAGGGATTGACGTGCCAGCGATAGCGACCGTCGGCCGGGACGGTGAGGCGGGTGTTCAGGACGTCGTCGACGACGACGTCCTTCTGGCTCGTGACGGTGTCGAACTCCTTGCGCAGGCGCAGCGTCGCCCGCGGCGGCGCCGTGCCCGCGATGATGCTGTGGTCGGCCGTGTTGGCCGCTCGCTCGCCCGCGATCAGGAACGCCTCGCGCACGCCGAGTCCCCTGTGCTGCGCGTCGCCGACGTACTCCTCCACCACCGAGTCCGCGTAGTTGGCGTGGAAGTTGGTGCCGCGGATCTCCGGCGTGTAGCCGTATGTGCCCTGCGAGAAGTAGTTCCAGTCCTCGGTCGCGCCGGTGATGTCGCCGAGCGTCTCGTAGCCGAGCTCGGAGGTCCAGCCGGTGGCGCCCGCCATGTCGTCGCCGAGGTCCTTCATGGCCGGCTCGTCGGGGGTGACCTTGATCACGTCGTCGAAGCCCGGCTGGCGCAGCCACTTGCCGTCCGCTGTGAACGTGTGGTTGGTGATGAAGACCGTCGGATGGAGGCCGGCGGTGAAGACGCGCACCGCCTGCGACTCGGGCTCGGAGTACGGGCCGGTGCCGCGGTAGCTCTGCGCGGTCCGGTCCGAGGTCGACCCGGATCCACCCCAGTAGGCGCCGTAGTTGCGGTTGAGGTCGACGCCGGAGTTCGAGCGCAGCGCGCACGGCATGGCGGCCGAGCTCGGCACGGTGGGACGGCAGTTCTTGCGCTTGTAGGCGGCCTGATCGTTGATCGCGAACGGCAGCGTGGCGAGCGAGTTGTTGTCGGCGGGAGAGGTGCCGTAGCTGCGCGAGGCGATGAACCCGTCCACGTTGATGACCGGCACGATGATCACGCGTACCCGCTCGAGCAGCGCCGTGACGCGCGGGTTCTCGTCGCGAAAGCGGCGGACGAGGTCGAGCGCGAACTCCATCGGCAGCTCGCCCGAGGGCCACTCGCGCGCGTGATGCAGGCCGAAGTTGAGGTAGACCGGCCGGCCGTCGTCGGTGCGCTTGACGTCGGTTGCGATCTCGACGCCCTGGATCGGGCGGTCCTCGAACGTCCGCCCGAGCACGACGGGGCGGACGAGGCGCGGGTTGTTCTCCGCCAGCGCCTTCATCCGGCTGGTGTAGTCGTTGTAGACGCGGTAGGTCTCGCGCCCGCTCGGCAGCGCTGAGGAGGCGGCCACCCTGGCGGAGAGGCCTTCGCTGCGGCGATCGGCGGCATCCTCGGCCGCCAGGTCCGGAATCAGCGTCGTGGCGGAGAAGCCCGCCGTCGCCAGGCGAGCACGCTCGCGCGCCGTGTAGAGGACGACGGTCGCCGCGTCCTGCGACACGTCGTGGGTCACGTCGAAGCCGAGTCGCTCGAGCCGGTCGAGCTCCTGCGGCTCCGAGATCGGCACGGACTCCACCGAGATCCGCGGGTTCGCCGGGGCGGCCGCGTCCATCTCGTAGAGGTCGAAGCCGAGCAGCACCGAGTCCGGACCGTCGCCGCTTCGCCGGCAGGCCTGTAGGTCGAGTCGGTCGCCCGGGTTGACCGCGACGGTCAGCTGCTCGTCCGAGCCGAAGGCGCTGGAAGCCGCGACCGCCGCGGAGCCGGGCCGGTGGAAGGCCGCGAGGTCCCAGTCACCCTCGGGGCCGCCGCTCAGCGAAACGGTCACAAGACCCCGCGCCGGTGCCGTCCACGAGCTTCTCGCCACGCCGGGCGTTCCCGGTGCGAAGAGGCGCGCGTCGCAGCCGCGGGCCACCGCTTGGCCGGCGCTCAGCACTTCGTCGGCGGGTGCAGCGGCGGACGCCGCGGGCGCGGCACACGCGATCACGAGCGCCGGCACGAACGCCCTGAGAAGCTTGCTCGACCTCGGCACGAATCCCACCCCGCGCCGGAAGCTAGCAGCCGCCGGCGGCGCCGGCGCCGGCGCCGGTCTCACGGCCGCGGCGAACGCTGTTAGCGTCGCCTCGCGATGGACTTCATGAGCATCGCCGACCGCAGCTGGCCGGTAATCCGCCGCGTGATGAGGGCCCACACCTTCGTCTACCGGACGAGCGGCGGGCTGGTGGGCCACCGCTTCCCGGGGACGCCACCGATGCTGCTGCTCCACCACACCGGCGCGAAGAGCGGAGCCGCACGGACCGACCCGCTGCTCTACGTGCGCGACGGCGACGACCTCGTGCTGGTCGCGTCCAAGGGCGGCCACCCGAGGAATCCCGCGTGGTTTCACAACCTGCGCGCCAACCCGAATACGACGGTCCAGGTCGGGCGCGAGCGCCGCGCGGTCCGCGCGCGGGTGGCGAAGCCCGAGGAGCGCGGGCGCCTGTGGCGCAAGGCGGTGGCGACCTACGGCGGCTACCGCTCCTACCAGGAGCGCACCGAGCGGGAGATCCCGCTGGTCGTCCTGGAGCCGCGCGCCGCCTCGCCGGACGCGTAGGCGGCGAAATCGGCGCCAAGGCGCGGTAGGCTGCGCCCGTGGGGAGGGGAGGAAAGACACTGCGCCGCCTGATCGCGCTGGCCGCGCTACTGGCTCTCACGGTGACGACCGGCTCGGCGCAGGCGGACTCCCGCAAGGCGGTCGAGGAGTACCAGCAGTCCTGGATCCACCGCGCGCTCGAGCTTCAGTACGACCTCGGCGGCGACGCGCCGTTTCGCAACAGCCACTGGGTCGGCACGCACAACTCGTTCAACAGCGTCGCCGAGATGGGCCCGGCGCTGTCCGCCTTTGACTCGAACCAGAAGCTGAGGCTCGTCGAGCAGCTGCGGATCGACGTCCGCAGCCTGGAGCTCGACCTCCACTGGGTCCCACGACCGCTCCAGCCGGGAGGCTTCGCCCCGGTCGTCTGCCACGCAACGCCGGAGCACGCGGGATGCACGACCGAGAAGACGCTGCGGCCGGTGCTCGACGAGATCGGCGACTGGCTCAGGCGGCCCGCCAACGGCGACGAGGTGCTGCTCCTCTACCTCGAGGACCACCTCGACAACCCGACCGGCTACGACACAGCCGCGGGGATCGTCGACGACGAGCTCGGGGACCTGCTCTACGAGCCGCCCGGCGGCGGCTGCTCCTCGCTCCCACTCGACCTGACCCGCGACGCGGTTCGCGCGGCGGGCGAGCAGGTCGTCGTCGTGAGCAGGTGCGGGCAGGGCAGCGGTTGGCCGTCGGTGGCGTTCAACTGGGCGGATGCGCACCTCGAGGATCGCCCGATCGACTACACCGACTACCCGGCCTGCGCGCCCCAGGACTTCAGCCGCGCCGAGTACGACAGCACCCTGATCCGCTACTTCGAGGACAGCACGAGGCTCACGGGCACGGTCGGCACGCCGGACGACGGCATCACACCGAGGACCGCGGCGCAGATGTCGCGCTGCGGCGTGGACCTCTTCGGGCTCGACCAGCTGCTCCCGTTCGACGGCCGGCTCGGAAACCTCGTCTGGAGCTGGGCGCAGGGCCAGCCACGGGAGGGCCGCGGGGCGTGCGCGGTACAGCGCGTGGACGCGATCTCGCCGTTCGGCCGCTGGTTCGCGCGCTCGTGCGAGCTGCGCCAGCCGGTCGCGTGCCGCAACGGCGCCGACTGGCTCGTGTCCCAGGCGATGGTGAAGGCCGCCAATGCGGAGGCGGTCTGCGCGGCGCTGGGGGCGGAGCACGCGGTGCCCCGCACCGGCTATGAGACGCAGCTCCTGCGGGAAGCGATGCAGGCGGATGGCGTCGCCTCCGCGTGGCTCGGCTACCGCCTTCAGGGCGGCCGGTGGCTCGCGCTCGACACGCGCTGACGTAATGCGCGCCTCGGCGGTCCTGCTCGGCGCGCTTTTCGTCGCGCTGGCGCTCGCGTCCCCAGCCGCCGCAGCGCCGCTTCAGGCGGGCGTCGCGCGCGTGGACATCACGCCCCCAACCGGCTACGTCCTCGGCGGCTGGACGCGGGCGGATCGCACGGGGCAGGGCGTGCACACGCGCCTCGGCGCCACGGCGATGGTGCTCGACCGCGGCGGCCAGAAGGTCGCCCTTCTGTCGGTTGACCTGTTCGCGATGCCGGCGGGGCTGCTGGCGGAGGCCGCCGACCGCGCCGGTCGCGGCTTCTCGGAGCGCAACGTGCTGGCGTCGGCCTCGCACACCCACGCGGGCCCGGGCGGCTTCGCGAACTTCGAGACCTACAACACGACCGCGCCGAGCACCGAGACGATCGACGACCCGAGCACGTTCGCCGAGCTGCTGGACCCCGCTCCGGCCGACCCCAAGCTCTACACGTTCCTCGTCACGCGGATCGCGAAGGCGATCCGGCTCGCGGACCGAGACCGGGATCCCGCGGCCGCTGCGTGGGGCTCTGCGCGCCTGCTGGGGCTCACCGAGAACCGCAGCCTCGAGGCCCACCTGGCCAACCACGGGATCGTGCGCCCCTTCGGCCGCGGCGAGGTCGAGGAGGACCCCGGCGGCTACGAGCACACGATCGCGCCCGAGGTGAACGTGCTGCGGGTCGACAAGCTCTTGCCGCGCGCCGGCGGCGGCGCCCGCACCCGGCGCGTACCGATCGGCGCCTGGTCGACGTTCGCCAACCACGGGACCGTCAACCCGTCCGAGTTCGAGTACTACAACCAGGACCATCACGGAGCCGCTACGCGGGTGTTCGAGCAGCGCGTGCGGCGCGCCGGGCGCGTGCCGCGCGGACAGCTCGTCGTCAACGTCTACGGCAACTCGAACGAGGGCGACCAGTCGGCCGGGCTCGGGGTGCGTGGGCCGGCACGCGCCGAGCGCGTGGGAAGGCGCGAGGCGCGATCGATGTTCGGCGCCTGGCGCCGCGCGGGCGCGCACCTCTCGCGCCGGCCGCGGCTCGGCCTTCGCTGGACGCGAGTCTGCTTCTGCGGGCAGCGCACCGAGGGCGGCCGCGTGGCGTCTCGGCCAGCGATCGGGGCACCGTTTTTGACCGGGTCCGAGGAGGGACGCGGTCCGCTGTTCGACGTCACGGGCGTGCCCCTTGAGGGCCAGCGCAAGCCGGTCGGGGTCGGCCCGCAGGGGCACAAGCTCGGCGTCTCGGGCTTTCCGAGCCGCGACACGGTTCCGGAGGCGGTGCCGCTGCTGGCGATCAGGGTCGGAACGCGGATGATCGTCTCGTGGCCGGGGGAGGCGACCACCGAGGTCGGCCGGCGCGCCCGCGTGGCGGTCGAGCGCGCCACGGCCGGCTCCGGGGTGAAGCGCGTCGTGGTCTCGGGGCTGGCGGGCGAGTACCTCCAGTACTTCACGACGCCCGAGGAGTACGACCGCCAGCACTACGAGGGCGGCTCCACGCTGTTCGGACGCCTGGCCTCGAACCTGGTCGAGCAGGAGCTCGCCGAGCTCGCCGGGCGCCTCGTCAGCGGACGCCGGGCGCAGCACGCCTATCCGTTCGACCCCCGCAACGG
>JBPCMT010000111.1:0-10740 GCA_051001995.1 Thermoleophilaceae bacterium | reverse complement strand
CGCGCGACCGCCGACGCCGTGAGCTCGGCCGCCGACACACCCGTCTCGCCACACAGCGACCCCCCCTGAACCGCAACAGGCCCCAGGGCGCCCGGGTCGGGGTCGAGCCCGAGAACGAGCTGGCTGGAGCGCTCAGCGACGAGCCGCGCCAACCGGTACGCGAACGGCTCGGGTCCTTTCACCTTGCTAGCCGCCGGTGCCTCTGGCGACGACCCCCTCGGCCGGAGTACCTACTGAGGTTCGGAGAGCGAGTCTGCCGAGGAAGCAGGGTCGAAGGCTTGCTGGAGCAAGCCGAGACCCGATGACTCCGGCAGACGAAGCTATCCGGACCTCAGGGCCTCAGGAGGCTTTGATGGACTTCTTGAGGGCGGAGCCCGCAGAGAACCGCGGCACGCGGCTGGCGCTGATCTGGATCCGCTCGCCCGTCTGCGGATTGACGCCCTGGCGTGCGCCGCGCTCGGCCACCGTGAACTTGCCGAAGCCGGTGAAATTGACGTCGCCGCCGCGCTTCAGCGTCTCTTCGATGACCTCGAGCACGGCATCGACCGCCTTGCTGGCGTCGTTCTTCGGCAGTCCTGACTTCGAGCCGACCTGGTCGACGAACTCGGACTTGGTCACTGGCTCCTCCTTCGAAGGGGGCTATGGCAGGCCCGAACCTAACAATGCACGCGGACGGCGGACGCCCGGCGACTCGCTTCCCAAGCGGAGCAGGGGGTCAAAATCCGCAATTTGCGCCTTTCGCTCGGCTAGGAGCCGGCGACCGCCATCTCGCCCAGCAGCACTGGCGCCGCGCGCACGCTGCCGCCGAACGGCACCCAGCGCGCCTCCGATCCGACCGCCTCGACCGAGCGGAGCATGCCCACGAGGTCGCTCGCGATCGTCACCTCGCGCACCGGCGCGGCGAGCTCGCCACCCTCGATCAGCCGACCGGTGGCCCCGACGGAGAAGGTCCCTGAGACCGGGTTCACCCCCGAGTGGAGGCCGGCGACGTCCGTCACGAAGAGGCCGTCGCCGGCGTGCCGGACGAGCGCCTCGAGGTCGTCGTCCCCCGGCTCGAGGACGAGGTTCGCGGCGCCCACCGACGGCGGGCTGCGGTATGAGGTCCGGATCGCGCTGGCGGTGGTCGAGCGCTCGGCCTTACGCGCGGTGCGCGCGTCGAACAGGTAGGTGGCGAGCCGGCCGTCCTCGATCAGGCTCGTGCGACGCCGCGCCGAGCCCTCCCCGTCGAAGGGCGCGCTTCCCGGGCCGTCGGGATCGGTCCCGTCGTCGGCGAGCCGCACGCTGGGGGCGGCGATCTCGTCGCCCTCGCGCCCGGCGAACAGCGAGCGGCCGCGCTGCACGGCGTCGGCCGACAGCATCGCGCCGATGAAGCCCAGGAAGCTCGCGGCGACGAAGGCGTCGAGGACCACCGGGCACCGCCTGCCGACAGGCTGGCGCGCGCCGGCCAGCGCCAGCGCGCGCGCCGCGGCTTCGCCACCGATCGCGTCGGGGTCGAGCGCGCCTGGCGCGCGGGCGATCCCTAGTCCGATCCCGGTCATAAGGTCGGCGCCCTCGCCGGCGAACGCGGACGCGTAGGCCCACGCGGACGTCGCGGCGAACGACGCCGAGAGGCCGCTCGAGCTCACGATCGCCGAGCGCTCGTCGCGGTCGGCGTAGACCGTGTCCTCGACCTGGGAGACACCCTCGCGCGAGCGCGCGGCCCGCTCGATCGCCAGCGCGAGCTCGATCTTGCGCTCGGCGCTCCAGCTCGCGAGCTCGGGGGAGTGGAGCCCGTCCACGTCGGCCGCTCCCACCTCGTCGGGAAGGCCGGCGTGCTCGTCGACGTCGGCCACCGCGGCCGCCTCGACCGCCGACCGGGCCAGCGCCGCGGCTCCGGCGTCTGAGAGGTCCGTGCCGTAGGCGTACCCGGGCCGCTGCGCCACGAAGACGCGCAAGCCGAGGCCGCGCCCGCCGGCCTCGGCCAGGCTCTCGACCTCACCGTCGTAGACGCGCACGTCGGTGCCGTGCGAGCGCTCGACCCAGGCCTCCGCCTCGTCGGCCCCCGCTCCGAGCGCCGCCTCCACCGCGCGGGCGCCGACCGGCTCCAGCTCGGCGGACCCGGCGGCGCCCAGGCCGCTCACGCGGCCGTCCCGCCCACCGTCAGGGCGCGGATCCGAACGTGCGGCTGGCCGACGCCGGCGGGCAGCTGCTGCCCCGCCTTGCCGCAGAACCCGGTCGCTATCTCCAGGTCGCCGGCCACGCCGTCGATCGCGCCCAGCGCCCCGACGCCGTTTCCCACCAGCGTCGCCCCGCGCACCGGCCTGGTCACCTTCCCGCCCTCGATCAGGTAGCCCTCCGACACGCCGAAGACGAAGTCGCCGGTCGCGGGCTCGACCTGGCCACCGCCGAAGGAGACCGCGTAGAGCCCGTGCTCGGTGCCTGCGATCAACTCCTCGGGCGTGGCCTCCCCCGGCGCGAAGTAGGTGTTGGTCATCCGCGGCACCGGCAGGTGGCGAAAGGACTCGCGTCGCCCGTTGCCTGTCGATTCGGCGCCGGCCTTGCGCGCCCGCACCAGGTCGTAGAGGTAGGACACGAGCTGCCCCTCCTCGACGATGGCCGTGCGCTGGGTCGAGGTGCCCTCGTCGTCGATCCCGTCGCTGCCCCACTCGCCGGCGCGCCGGCCGTCGTCGTAGGCGGTCACGAACGGCTGCGCCAGGCGATCCCCGATCCGCCCCGCGTAGACGCTGGCGCGCTTCTGTACCGCGTCGGCCTCGAGGCCGTGCCCGACGGCCTCGTGCAGCAGCACGCCGCCGAAGCCGTTCCCGACCACGACCGGCATGCGCCCGCTCGGCGCGTCAACCGCGTCGAGCATCGTGAGCGCCTTGCGGGCGGCGCTGACAGCCACCTCCTCGGCGGCGCTCTCCACGAGCTCGAAACCGGCGTGGCCGCCGCGGGTCTCGGCGCCGGTCTCGACCGTCCCGTTGCGACGCGCGACCACCTGGACGCCGAGGCGCACCCGCGTGCGATCGTCGCCCGCCGAACGGCCCTCGGAGTTGAACACCTGGACCTGGCGGCGGGCGTCCGCGTAGCCCGCCCTCACCTGTGCGACCTCGGAGGAGGCCGACCGCGCGCGCTCGTCGCAGACTCGCACGAGGTCGGCCTTCAGCGCGGAGTCGACGCCGCCGGGGGCCCGTTCGACCGCGTGTGGCGAGGCGCCGCGCGCCGCCGGCCGGAGAGGCCGAGCCCGGCCCTCGCCCGCGCCGACGGCGCCCGCCACGGAGTCGGCCACGCGCAGCAGGTCCTCCTCGGCCAGGCCGTCCACATGGCCGAAGTGGGTTGCCTCCCCCAACACCACGCGCACCGCGGCGCCGCGCTCGTGCCCGAGCTGCGGGCGCTCGACGCGACCGTCGTCCATCGACACCGAGAATCCGCTTCGATCCTCGACGTAGAGCTCGGCGAAGTCGCCACCCCTTCGCAGGGCGCGCTCGATCACCGACGCCGCGAGGTCGCCCTCCAGCAGAGTCATGTCGCGAGCTCGTCGCCGGCTTCGGGCCCGAGGCGGGTCTCCGGGCTCGACCACGGGCGCGCCTCGCGGCCGGGCTCGCCGGCCAGGTCGAGCATCCGGTCGGCAACCTCGAGCAGCTCGTCGTAGCCCGGCGCCGACGGCGCCACGAGGTGCGCGGCGCCACCTGCTCGGAACAGGAACACGCGCGGCTCCCGATCGCGCTGGCGGCGCCTGACCGCCGCGGCGACTCCTTCGGCGATCCCCACGACCCGCCCCGAGCGAGCGCGCCGCTCGGTCACGCCGGCGCTCCGAGCGCGCGGATCGTCATCTGAATGTCGTAGAAGACAAGCGAGGAGAGCGCTCCGCCCGCCGTGACCGCGACGAGGGTCCACGAGCGCCCCGCGGCGTCCCGCCCGCGGACGCCGAACACGCCGCCCTCGGGGCGCGCGATCTCCACGCGCTCCACTCCGGCGAGCCCGGCGCGCGAACCGGCCGCGTCGGCGACCGAGAAGAGCTCGGAGGCCAGCTCGGCGATGCCCTCGGCGTCGGCTCCGTCAGCGCTCGCTGAGGCCGCCTGGTTGCCGCGCTCATCGATCAGGGCGGCGGCGCGAACCTCGGCGGACTGGTCACCGAGCCGTTCGACGGCGGCCTGGGGGGTCAGCGCCGATCCGGCGGACACTCGCGTCACAATAGCCAGATGCCTCTTTCGCGCGTGTCGTGGCTGCTCACGGTGGCAACGTGCCTCGTGGCGGCCGTGCTGCTGCTCGTGAACGGTTATCTCGGCTACTTCGGCGTGTTGCTCGCGGTCGGCGCCGCCGCCGCCGTGAACCTGCTCCAGTGGCCGCGCTCGAGCGGACCGCCCACGGAGCGCGACGCCGCGCGGCGTCACTAGCCGATCGCGTTCCCACCCGGCTCGAGGTGGATCAACACGTCCGCACCCCGCACGCGCGTGGAGATCTCCGCCTGCAGCTCGTGGCTCACCTCGTGCGCGCGCTCGAGCGTCGTGCCCGGCCGGAACTGAACGTGGAGGTCGATGTAGCGGCGGCTGCCGGCGCGGCGGGCGCGCAGCTTGTGAAAGCCGATCAGCTCGCCGGCGTCGTGACCCTCGATCGCCGCGCGGATCGCCTCCAACTCGGCCGCCGGAAGCGTCTCGTCGACCAGCACGCGCGACGAGCGCTCCAGGATCCGCACGCCGGCGAAGATGATCGCCACCGCCACGACCAGCGCCGTGAGGGAGTCGAGCTCCACGACGCCGGTGACCTCGACGAGCAGCAGCCCGACGAGCACGCCGACCGAGGTCAGGGCGTCCGTCCGCAGGTGGGCGGCGTCGCCCTCGAGCGCCGGGGAGTCCGTCCGCCGCGCCTGGCGGTAGAGGTAGGTCGAGACGAACCCGTTGGTCACCGCGGACAGCCCGATCACCGCGATGCCGAGGAAGATCGCGTCGATCTCGGCGCCGACCGCGAGCCGCCGAACCGACTCATAGACGATCACCCCCGCGCCGACCAGGATCAGCATCCCCTCGATCGCCGCGGCCATGTTCTCGACCTTCGCGTGCCCGTACATGTGGTCCTCGTCGGCCGGCTCGTCGGCCTTGCGCACCGAGAAGTACGCGATCACCGATGCCACGAGATCGATGCTCGAGTGCACCGCCTCGGTGAGGATCGCGATCGACCCGGTGATGACGCCCGCGACGACCTTGAGCCCGATCAGTACCGAGTTCGAGACGATCGAGACCGCCGCCACTCGCGTCTTGCGCGGCCCCTGTGCGGCGCCCAGGATGCTCGCAGGCGTCGCCGTGTTGGCCACGGCGCCGCGCCCGACCGTTCGAGCCCGCCTCACCGCCCGCACCCGTCCGCCTCGCCGTCAAGCCAGGCGAGCAGCGCACGCGCCGCGCGCCCGCGGTGACTGATCGCCGCCTTCTCGTCCGCACGAAGCTCGGCCATCGTGCGGCCGTCGGGCGCGTCCGCCGGCAGGAAGGCCGGGTCATAGCCGAAGCCGCCGGAGCCGCGCGGCGCCTGCGCGAGCTCGCCCTCGCAGCGGGCCTCGAAGACCCGCTCCTCACCTGCCTCGCCGGCGTAGGCCAGCGCGCAGACGTAGGCGACGCGACGGTCGGCGCGTGTCGCGACCTCACGCAGCAGCTTGTCGAGGTTGGCCTCGTCGCTCGCCCCCTCCCCGGCGAACCGCGCCGATCGGACGCCCGGCGCCCCGCCCAGCGAGGCGGCCTCGATGCCCGAGTCGTCGGCGATCGCCGCGAGACCGGTGGCCGTGGCGGCCGCGCGCGCCTTGGGAACGGCGTTTGCGGCGAACGAGTCGCCGGTCTCCGGCGGCAGCTCGATCCCCTCCGGCAGCGCGACGACCTCGTGCGAGTCGAGGAGGGAGCGGAGCTCCTCGAGCTTGTGGTGGTTGCGCGACGCGAGTACGAGCCTCATCCGCCGGAGGCGCCCGGAGCCGGCAGGCCGCCCGCGGCCTCGACCTGCGCCGAGCGCAGCCGCTCGATGCCCGAAGCGGCCAGCGCCAGGAGCTCGTCGAGTGACGCGCGCGACAGCGGCGTCCGCTCGGCGGTGGCCTGGACCTCGACGAGGCCGCCGTCGCCGGTCATCACCACGTTCATGTCCACCTCCGCGCTCGAGTCCTCGGGGTAGTCGAGATCGAGCAGCGCCCGTCCCTCGACGATCCCGCACGAGACCGCGGCGATCGACTGCGTGAGAGAAAGGCGCTCGAGCCTTCCCTCCGCGACCAACCGCGCGAGCGCGACCTGGAGCGCGGTGAACGCGCCGGTGATGGCGGCGCAGCGCGTGCCGCCGTCGGCCTCCAGTACGTCGCAGTCGACCCATACGGTTCGCTCGCCGAGGCCCTCGAAGTCGACGACGCCCCGCAGCGAGCGGCCGATCAGCCGCTGGATCTCCACGGTCCTCCCGTCCGGCCGCCCGCGCGAGACGTCGCGCTGCTTGCGCTCGCCCGTGGACGCGGGCAGCATCCCGTACTCGGCTGTCAGCCAGCCGCGCCCCTTGCCGGTCATCCAGCGCGGGACGCCGTCCGCAATCGACGCGGTGCAGATCACGCGCGTGCCCCCGCATTCGATCAGGGCCGAGCCGGTCGCCGAGCGCATGAACCCGGGGGCGATCGTGACCGGGCGCAGATCGCCCGGCGCGCGACCGTCGTGGCGGGGTGGGGCGTCGGTCATGCCGTGGGGTGGGCGCCCTCGGCGGCTCGCCGTGTGGGCGCGGCGGCCGGCGGCGCCCGGCGAGCCTCGCCGACCTCGACGTGGCGCACTTCTCCAAGCGGAAGCTGCAGGAAGCGCGTGCCCACGCGGCGGAACTCCTCGGGATCCCCCGAGCACGCGAAGCGGTAGTGCCCGCGCCGGTCGGGGCTCTGGGCGAGGCCGTCGGTGCGCAGCTCGGCCTCGATCTCGGCCGCGATCGCCTCCCCCGACGTCGTGATCGAGACGCCGCGGCCGAGCGCGCGCTGGATCAGCGGCCTGACCAGCGGATAATGGGTGCAGCC
This sequence comes from Thermoleophilaceae bacterium, assembly GCA_051001995.1. Classification (GTDB taxonomy): domain Bacteria; phylum Actinomycetota; class Thermoleophilia; order Solirubrobacterales; family Thermoleophilaceae; genus CAWEHQ01. The sequence continues at coordinate 3,752 of JBPCMT010000111.1, read as the reverse complement.
GAGGATCACCGTGTCGACGTCCGCGCGGCGCAGCGGCTCGCAGTAGCGGTCGACCGACGCGACCACGCGCTCGTCCACCTCGCCGCCCGCCTGGATCAGCGGCGCCAGCTCCGGGCAGGCTACGGGCTCGAGGGTGGCGTCGGGCGCGACCTCAGCCAGCGCTCGAGCGTAGGCACCGCTCGCGACCGTGGCGGCCGTTGCCAGCAGGCCGACGCGGCCGCTGCGCGTGGCGCGGGCCGCGAGCCGGGACTCGGGGGACACCACGCCGAGGACTGGGAGGCGCCCCCTTAGCCGCTCGCGCAGCAGCGGCAGCGCCGCCGCCGTCGCCGAGTTGCAGGCCACGACGAGCAGCTTCGCGCCCTCGTCGGCGAGCCGGCCGCCGAGCTCGAGCGCGAAGGCGCGCAGCTCCGCGGGCGAGCGATCGCCGTAGGGGAAGCGGGCCGTATCGCCGAAGTAGACGAAGTCCTCGTGCGGGAGCGAGACCAGGCACTCGTGCAGCACGGTCAGGCCGCCCACGCCGGAGTCGAACACCGCGATCGGAAGCTCGCGCTCGGGTGGGCTCGCGGCTGCCAGAGGTCCGCTCACGCGGCCATGTTCGCAGGCCGGCGGGCGGACGCCGGGCCCGCGACGCTTCGCCTCGCGAGCCCGGCCCGCCGACCCACACACACCTTCCGCGGTCGCGCGTTCAGGCTTCGAGCCCCCGTTTTGAGCTGCGCCATCGGCGCCGCCGGTTACCCCGGTGCAGGCGGCTGACGCTTAGAACTCGACCGATTCCACCGCCTCACGGATCTTGGCGATGATCGCGTCGCCGAGCGCCTGGCCGTCGTCGGTCTTGAAGCCCTTCATCGCCGCGATGACCCCCGCCATGACGAGCGCGACGAGCAGGATCAAAGCTACGTACTCGACCGTCCCCTGGCCGGCCTGCGACCGCAGCCTCGCCGTCCACCATCCGAGCGTCCCGTGGGCGTAGCCGACCGCCCCGTGCACCTGTCCCATGAGCCGTTCCATCTCCAACCTCCCCGAGTCGATTGCCGGTGAAGTGGATCGTCCGGAGTGGTGCGCTACGCCTCCAGACGTGACTAACACGGAACGGCTCAGAGTTCGTGACAACGGCGTGCCCCGGCTCGCAGCGCGGTCTCGAGCGGCCTCCTGGATTCGTTAGGCGATGCCGGAGGATTCCCTGAGCTGCAACGCCGAACGCAACAGCCGGAATCCGTTCCCAGAGCTGATGAGCTGGCCATCCTCCTCGCCGTAACGGCGGTCCACTTCGCGCTCGAGAGCCCCAAGTCGGGCCGAGGTCTCGATTCCGCTCACCGGCTCGATGAAACCCCCGAGGTCCGTGCCGATCGCGACGTGCCGGTGCGATCCCGCGATCTCGCCGATGCGGTCGATGTGGCGGCAGAGGAGATCGACGGACTCCTCGAGCGTGCGTGGCGCGCCCGCCCTCAGACCGTCGGCGAGATGGTGGCTCGAGAGGATCACGCCGATGACGCCATCTCGGGCGACGATCGCTTCGACGGCGGCCTCGTCAAGGTTGTAGGCGAGCTTCCCGAAGCGAACGGCGCCATGCGAGGCAATTACCGGCACTCGGCCCTCCGGGTCAAGCTCGTCGAGCAGCGAGAACGTCTCCCGGAAGGCTCGGGCGCTGAGGTGAGCGACGTCGACGAGCACGCGTTCACGGACCATCGCCCGCACCGCTGCCTCTGCGCGCTCGCTCAGCCCGACGTCTGGCTGGGGCCAGATGGCGTCCCAGCGCTCGGGCGTCAACCGGAGCCAACTCGCCCAGCTTGGGACGACGGTCGCCATCCCCTTGAAGTAGAGATGCCCAACCGTGATGTAGGCGACGCCGCGGCGGGCTAGCTCGACGACTGCGGCGTCGATCGCCGCCGGCTCGTCGCCGAGGTGGAAAGCGCCCTCGACGCAGTGAACGAGGGCCGTCCTTCCCGACGTGAGGGCCGCATCGAGCGCGTCGAGGCTCCGAACGAAGACAGCCTGAGCGGGAAACCTGTCGACTACATGGCGTTCGACCGAGTCGAGCTGGCGTAGGAGGCGCGGAAACGCCCGATGGGTGGGTGGCGCCCAGTGGTAGGGGCGGTCGTGCCGACGCAGCTCATGAAGGTGCCAGCGCGGCGAGAAGATCATCTCGTCGAAGGGCGAGTAGAGAACTGAGCACGCAAGTCCGACGTCTCCCTCGCGCAGAAGGGGCACGGAAACCCGAGGACGCCTCGAGTCGGGATCGAAGTTGCCAAGCCCGCCCAAGGCCGAGAGGACCACGCTGCGCCAACGGTCCCGCAAAAGGCCGGGAACTCGCCCAAACCCGGAGGAAGCCGAGGGCGAAACATGCATCGGGAGGTGGGCGTGGAGGTCGGCGATCAACGGCTGACGAGCAGAGCTGTCGATCACGCTAACGGGCGCACGGCGTCGCGGCTGCTCCCCGGAGTCACGAGCTATGAAACCGGCAGCTCCCAGTGTCGTCCGACGACGCGCGCCGCCGCGCGCGTCAGCTCGTCGGGCTCGACCGGCTCCGGATCGTCGCGGTGCGCGAGCGCCTCCATCGTCGCCGCCACCGAGGCCGACAGCGCGTCGAGGTCGTAGCCGCCCTCGAGCACGGCGCCGACCGGCGCGCCCACCTCATCGGCGAGACGCCGCACGTGGCGCGCCATCGCGGCGAAGGACTCGACCTCGAGGCGGCAGTCGGCGAGCGGGTCGGCGCGGTGGGCGTCGAAGCCGGCCGAGACCAGCACCAGCTCCGGCTCGAACGCGCGGGCGGCCGGCACCACGACGTGCTCGACCAGCGACAGCCACGAATCGTGACCCGACCCCGGCGGCACCGGGAGGTTGATCGTGTGGCCCTCGCCGACGCCCTCGCCGACGTCCTCCAGCGGGCCCGTGCCGGGGTACAGCGGCCACTGATGGATGCTGGCGAACAGCACCTCACGGCTCGAGCTGAAGACGTCGTTGGTCCCGTTGCCATGGTGGACGTCCCAGTCGAAGACGAGCACCCGCTCCACCCCGCGCGAGTCGAGCGCGTGACGGGCGGCGACCGCGACGTTGTTGAACAGGCAGAACCCCATCGCGGTCGTCGGCTCAGCGTGGTGCCCCGGAGGGCGCAGGCCGCAGAACCCGGTGGCCGCCGCGCCGGAGAGGAGCTCGTCGACCAGCGCGCAGGCGCCGCCCGCCGCGTGGAGGGCGGCGTCGTAGGAGCCGGCGCTCGCTGTCGTGTCCGGGTCGAAGGCCCCCCCGCCGCGCTCGCTCATCGCCCGCACGGACTCCACGTATACGGGCGGGTGGACGCGCCCGAGGACGTCGAGGTCGACCGCGGGAGCCTCCACCCGCCGGTAGCCGAGCCATTCGCGTCGAGCCAGCTCCTGCTCGATCGCCGGGATCCGCCCCGGCCCCTCGGGGTGGAGGCCGGTGTCGTGCTCGAGCGAGGAGCCGTGCCGGACGTAGAGCGGCTCCCCCATGCGGGTACCGTAATCGTGGAGCCGTGGCGACGAAGGCCTCCCCAGACGTCCTGCGCGTCGACGTCGCCGTGGTGGGCGCGGGCGCGGCGGGCCTCTACTCCGCGCTCGCCGCCGCGCGCGAGGGCGCCTCGGTGGCGCTCGTCTCACGGTCGCCGCTGGCGGCGTCGGCGAGCTACTGGGCGCAGGGCGGCGTCGCGGCGGCCCTCGCCGCCGACGACTCTCCCGAGCGACACCTGGAGGACACGATCGCCGCCGGCCGCGACGCCTCGCGCGCGAGCGCCGCGCGAG
>JBPCMT010000110.1:0-3156 GCA_051001995.1 Thermoleophilaceae bacterium | reverse complement strand
CCATCGGGTTGCGCGCCCGATCCGCGCGCGCGCGCTTGGCCGGATGGGCGCGTGGGGCGCTCGACCTGGCGGTGCGCCGACCCGGTCGGGTTCTGGCGGTGGGCGTCGCCCTCGCGGTGGTCGGCTGGTTGCTCGACACGCAGACCGAGGTGGTCTCCGACGTGCGCGAGCTGGTGCCCCAAGACCTGCCGGCGCTCCAGGACCTGAACACGCTGCAGGAAGCCACGGGTGTCTCGGGCCAGATCGACGTCACGCTCCGCGGCGACAACCTGACCGATCCCGCCGTGATCGACTGGATGGCCGACTTCCGCGCCGAGGTCCTCGAGGCGCACGGCTACGAGGAGGGCGAGCGCTGCAACACCGGGGCCGGCGCGCCCGAGCTCTGTCGCGCGCCGGCGCTTCCGGACCTTCCGGGCGCCACCGACGTGGGCGATTCGGAGCAGGTGGAGGCGGTGCTGGACGCGATCCCGGTCTACTTCCAGCAGGCGGTGATCTCGCCCGACCGGCAGGTCGCGAACCTCGCCTTCGGGATCAGGCTGATGCCGCTCGAACGCCAGCAGGAGGTAATCGAGGACATCCGCGAGCGGCTCGACCCGCCGCCGGGGGTGGAGGCGACGCTGACCGGCATCCCCGTGCTCGCGGCTGAGGGGAACGCGGAGCTGTCCTCTCCGCTGCGCCGTTTCGCGTTGCTCGTGGCCGGTCTCGTGGCCGTCTTCCTCGTGCTCTACGCGATCCGGCGCGATCCGCGCAGGGCCGCGATCCCCCTCATACCGATCGCGCTCGCGACCGGCTGGGCCGCGCTCGTGCTGTTCATCCTCCAGGTTCCGCTCAACCCGATGTCGGCATCGCTCGGCGCGGTGGTGATCGCGATCTCCACCGAGTTCAGCGTGCTGCTCTCGTCGCGGTATCACGAGGAGCGCAAGGCCGGCGCCTCGCCGGAGGCCGCGATGAAACTCACCTACGGGTCGACCGGCGCGGCGGTGCTGGCATCCGGCATCACTGCGATCGCGGGCTTCGCCGTGCTCGCCGTTCCGCTCTGGTCGGAGATCCAGATGCTGCGCGACTTCGGTCTGGTCACCGTGATCGGCCTCGGCGCCTCCCTGATCGGGGTAATGGTGGCGCTTCCGGCGGCGCTCGTGTGGTCCGAGCGGCGCGAGCGCCTGACCCTGCGGGACCTGGATCCGCGCCGGCTCGTCTCGGACCTGCGGCGACCGGGCGGCAGCGGCGGTCGTGCCTGAGGACCGCCTCGGGGACCTCGACCCGGGCGAGCGCCGTCAAAGCGCGGCCGAGCGGCTCGCCGAGCTGGAATCGGGTCCCGACTCGAAGGCCGCCGAGGAAGGCTCGCGCGAGCCACCGCCGCCCAGGCGCGGCGGCTCACGCTACGCCTGGGTCGTTGGGGTCGCCGTCTTCGTGATCATCGCGGCGGCGACGCTCAACAGCCTGCCGAACGAGGGTCGCGGACTCCAGGGCCCCAAGGTGGGAGCGGTGCTGCCCGACTTCGCGGCGGCGAGCGTGGACGGCGAGTCGGAGGAAGATGCGAACATTCGCCAGGGCAAGGGGGGCTCTGACGAGGAGGGCGCCGTGCCGGCGTGCGACGTGACGGCTCCCGACGTGGTCAACATCTGCGAGCTGCGCGAGCGTCCGGTCCTGGTCACGTTCGTCGCCGACGGGTGCGAGAGCGCGCTCGACCAGGTGGACGCCGTCCGCGCCGACTTCCCCGGGGTGAGCTTCGTCGGAGTCATCAGCGGCGAGTCGCGCGAGGACCTGGCCGACCTGCTCGAGCAGCACGACTGGGGCTTCCCGGTCGCCCTCGACCCCGACGCCGCGGTCTTCAACCTCTACCGCCTGGCGGACTGTCCGACGACGGTGAGCGCCGGGGCGGGTGGGAAGGTGGTCGAGACGACGAACGGCCCCCTGACCGAGGAAGAGCTCAGGGCGGCGATCGAGAGCGCCGGCGGCGAGCGGGCGGCGAGTTGAGTGTCGACCTGACCGTCGAGCGGGGCATGACCGACCCCGAGCTCGCCGAGGAGTTCCCCGCGCTCCGACTCCACCTGGCGCGCGTCGAGGCGGCCGCACGGCCGCGGAGCCCGCGCTCGGTCAAGCAGAGGCTGCGGACGATGAGCGATCGCTACACCGGCGGAAAGGCGGTCAACCTCCGTCAGGAGCCGATCCCCTGGGCCTATCGCGTCTTCTTCCGCCAGATCGGGATCGATCCCGACGACCGCCGCACGCCTGCCGAGGAGGTCGCGCTGGAGCGGATGAAGTGGGGCGGCTTTCGCAGCGTGAGCCTGCTCGACGACGCGCTGACGATCGCGACCGTCGAGACCGGCGTGGCGGTGCTGGCGCTCGACAGCGACCGCCTGGAGGGCGACGTCGGTCTCCGGCTCTCGACCCCGGGCGAGCGCCTCGGGGTGGCCCCGGGCGACGATCCACGCGGAACCCGCCCGCTGTCCAGCCGGCAGATCGTGGTCGCGGACGCCGCGCGCTCGGTCGCGGTGCTGTTCGGGGACACGTCGGAGGGCCGTGGCGTCAACCCCGAGACGGAGCGCATGACGCTGTGCGGGGTCCAGGTCAAGGGCGTCCCGGAGGTAAGCGTCGAGGAGGCACTCTGGACCGTGGCGGCCGTGCTCGGCGAGGCTGGCTGAGCCCGCTTCGCACTCTTTGCCGGGTACCGCTTCGTGGACCGTTCGGCGAGAGCCCGCGGCGGTCGACGCTCGCAGTGCCCTTTGGTACCCTCGGCGTAGCGAAGCCGGGAGGCTTTCATGCCGGATCTGCTCGAGCGAAACGCCGCAATCACGCAACCGTCGGGGCCCGCCGTACCGATCGCCCCGACCACGATCGAGGTCGACGAGCGCGCCGCGCGCCGCTCGCTGCTCGAGCAGGTCGCGCGGCTTGAGTCAGAGCTCGCCTCGCTCTTCTGCTCGACCTACCCGCGCACCGGCTTTGACTGGCGCGTGCGCTCCCAGGGCGGCCCGCGCATCCTCTCGCTGCAAGAGCTCGAGCAGGTCAGAGACGACCTCGCCGAGCGGCTCTCTGACAACCGCCGCGCGCTCTCTGATCGCACCTACGTCGAGGACCGAAACCGCGCCCGCATCGAGGCGATGATGCTCGCCCCCGAGCAGCACAAGTGGGTGCGCGTCCAAAACGAGGACATCG
>JBPCMT010000109.1:0-8048 GCA_051001995.1 Thermoleophilaceae bacterium | reverse complement strand
TGCAGACCTCCTCGGTCTATCGAGTGTCGGTCAGAACCGGGGGCGCGGCACTCCGGTCTCGATCGAGTTGATCGAGCCAGATCAAGGGCCCGGCCGGACGCCTCTCCGGCCGCTACGCGGGTGGCCCAGAATTAGACCGGCGCAGGTGGACCAGTATTCAGGCGGCGCCTACACGTCGAGGCGCTGCGGCGTTGCGCGCGGACGACGATACCGACGGGCGTCGGATCGACGAGAGCTACATGCAACGCACGCGAGCTCAGTGGTGTTCTTCCAGCGCGTAAGCTCGGGGCGCGGACGATCACATGCTCGATGCGCAGACAGCCCACGTTCCGGCGCCCTTCATCGTCGGGGTGGCGCGTTCAGGCACGACGTTGCTGAGACTTCAGCTCGACGCTCATCCCGACCTGGCGATACCGCCCGAGACGTACTTCGGCTCCGTCCTGCGGGGCTTGGCGACCCGCAATCTAGGGCCGGCGGAGCTGCTGGACGCGATCTGGCGGCTACCGCACCGGGACGACTTCGGGATCGGCCGCGAGGAGCTCGCGACACGCTTCGAGGAAATACCGGAATGGACGCCCGGCGAGGGTCTGCGCGCGTACTTCGGCCTGTACGCCGCGCGGTGGGGCAAGAGACGGTGGGGTGAGAAGACTCCCGCCCACTGCCTGCACATGGACCTACTGGCTGAGCACCTCCCCGAGGCCAGGTTCATCCACATCGTCCGCGACGGACGCGACGTCGCTGCGTCCCTTCGAGGACTGCCGTTTGCGCCCGGGGACGGAAGCATCGAAGCGATCGCTACGACCTGGCGGGGCCATATTCGCCGCGCGAGGGAGCTCGCGCAAGAGGTTCCCCACTATCGCGAGGTCCGCTATGAGCAGCTGGTCAGCGAGCCCGAGCTCGTGCTGCGTGAGGTCTGTGCGTTCATCGAGCTGCCCTTCGATTCCGTCATGCTGCGCGCGCACGAGCGTGCAGATCGGCGACTTGAGGAGCTCAAGGCGGTCAGGAGGGCGAACGGCACGGTGCGTCGGCCCGAGCAGCGGAAAGCGCTCCATGCGCTCACGCGTCAGCCTCCGGACGCGAGCCGGTGGGGGCGCTGGCGAAGTGCGTTGAGCGAGCGAGAGGTGGCGCGGTTCCAGGCAGTCGCCGGCGACCTTCTCGTCGAGCTGGGCTATGAGCCCCCGAGGGGTGGATAGGGACGACATCCGGTCGTCGTTGCAGATACCGAACGGGAGCGGGAACAGGATCCCGCTGAACGGCTACCTCGTTCGTTTACGTGGCGGGGCTCGGGTGCAATCCTCCGATGGATGCGGCTCGTCCTCTCAACGCACATCCTCCGGTTGCGAGGCGGGAGTCAGACCTACCTCACAACGGTCGCGGCGCACCTTCAACGGCTCGGCCACGACGTGACCGTTCAGGCGAACGAGTGGGCGAGACGGTGGTCGAGGAGCACCCGGAACTGCGCCTGGCGATAGGAGATCACGCCCTGCCATCCGAATGCGACGCCGCGATCGTCCAGGACGCCATCGTTTCATTTGCGCACGCCGCGCGATACCCGAACGCGCCTCAGATCTTCGTCGCTCACTCGACGCTGCACGATCATCAACTCCCGGCGCAGCTTCCCGGAATCTGCCGCTTGGCAGTGGCCTCAACGAGCGTGTCGCGAGGAGGTTGCGCGCACTTGGCGGCGACGTCGAAGTCGTGCGCCTCCGGCAGCCGGTCGACCTCGATGTCTTCACTCCGCTCGTTCCGTTGGTGATTCGTCCATCGAGGGTTCGAATACCCCCCTCCTCCGCTGACAGTAGCGAATCACCTGCACAGAGCGGTCTTTTCGTCGGCCTCCACACGCGGCGAGCGTTCGGCTCGGTGACCCACCAAACCTGCGGATGGCGGGAAATCGCCGTGTGCGGGGCGTCCTCACGATCGCAAGTTGATCGCACACTGCGCCCCTTCGGCGGCGTGGCATCGTCACGGCACCGGACGGCCTACGAAAGCCGCGGGAGCGCCCACGACTTAGCAGGGGTCCGTCGGGTTCGGTAGCCGACCCCTGGCCGTTCCTCTGTGGCGGAGGGCGCTCATCGCTTCCTTGTCGGAGGCCGCTAGAGCCTTGACCTTGGCGCCCGCCGAAGCCGGTTGATTCGAAGAGTGCAGTTCACGGCCCCCGCACAGCAAGGCCCTCCCTCCGGTAGGTTCCCGCTCCGGGCGGCACGATGCGGGCAGACCATCGAGGATCCGGTGATCGGCGACCGGGCGTCTTCCACGAGACCGCCGCGAATTCGACCGGCCAGCGCCTCGGGTTCCTTGACGCCGTCGGCTGCTTCGAGCCGATCTACGGGCTCGGCCACGACGGCAGGCTCGACTCGAAGCCCGGAGCGCATCCGCTCAGACGACCGTCAAGTTGAACCGCCCAGCCCTGAGTGAACACCCTCGCAATCATCCACTACCCCGTGTTCGGCGGGCCGCACAACCGGCTGGTGTCGCTGGTGCCGTTGCTCGCGCAGCGCGGCGTCTCGACCACGGTGGTGCTGCCAGAGGCGCCGGGAAACGCTCACGATTGGATGCGCTCTGCCGGCCTCGAGGTCATCGAGATGCCGCTGCGCCGGGACCGCGCCCGCCTCGACCCGAGGTTCCACCTCGCCTTCGCCCGAGACCTGCGCGCCGACATCAGGGCGCTCCGCGCGCTCATACGTGAACGCGACATCGAGCTCGTACTCCTCGGCGGACTGGTCAACCCGCATGGCGCGCTCGCCGCGCGGCGCGAAGGGGCGGCCGTGGTGTGGCAGGTGCTCGACACCCGCACGCCGCTGCCGCTGCGGGCGGCGATGATGCCGGCGGTCGGCCGCCTGGCCGACGCGGTGATGTTCGGTGCCGAGGGGCTCGTGCGGGTCCATCCGGGGGCGGCTCGCCTGCGGATCCCCAAAGTGGTCTCCCGGCCCGCGGTCGATACGCGGCGATTCGTGCCGTCCGCGCAGCGCCGTCGTGCCGCCCGTGAGCAGTTCGGCATCACGCCGGACGCGGCGGTTGTCGGCACGGTGGCGAACGTGAATCCCCAGAAGGGCATCGAGTACTTCGTGCGCGCGGCCGCCGTGATCGCGCGAGAGCGTCCCGAAGCGCGCTTCGTGGTCATCGGCCATCGCGATACGAACAATCCGCGTTACCTCGCGAAGATCGACCGCGAGATCGGCGAGGCAAAGCTGGGCGAGCGCGTGGTCTTCGCCGGGGCCCGCTCGGACGTCGAGGCGGTCCTGCCCGCCCTCGACGTCAAGCTCATCACCTCGGTCCCGAACTCGGAGGGCACAACGACGACGTCGTTAGAGGCGATGGCGTGCGGGGTGCCCCTGGTCGCCACCCGCGTGGGCGCCGTCGACGAGGTAGTCGAGGACGGGGTGACCGGACTTCTCGTGCCCCCGCTCGATCCCTCGGTGATCGCCCGGGCGACGCTTCGGCTGCTCGACGAGCCGGAGACGCGGGCCGCGATGGCCGAGGCGGGCCGTCGGCGCGTCGAGGATGGGGGCTTCGGGCTGGCGCGCTCAGCCGATCTCCAGGCCGAGACCTACGAGAGAGCGCTGGCGCACGCGGCCCGCCGGTAGCCGGCATCCGGACCCGGATCCCGGACTCAGCCAGCCGACAGGCCACCTCACGTGGGCCGCCGTTCGCGGGCCGCGCCGAGCTCCGACCACGCGCGGCGCCGCCGGATGCGACGCAGGCGCAGACCCGTCTCATCGGTGAGGTAGGCGTAGCCGGTGAGCGGCTGGAAGCGCGCCTCGGGGTCGAGCGTCTCGTAGCGCCGCCGGCGGGCCAGACGGTCCTCTGGGCGGAGCATGCGCAGGTGGTAGATGATGAGGTCGCAGCGCGGCCAGATCTCGCCGCGACGGGCCTGGAGCGGGGCCTTGCTCCCGTGCAGCGGGCGGGTGTCGAACTCGTGGTCCGCCCGCGCTCGAAACAGCCGCGGGACGGACTTGCGGCCCCATACGCCGTCGGCCCGGAAGTGCTTCGGCGAGTCCCAGACGTCGCACAGCCGGAGGGCGAAGCCGCTCATCCCGCGGCGCTCCCCGCGGCGGATGACCCGCTCGGCGCGAGCCCGGAAGCCGCGCTCGAGGCGCTCGTCGGCGTCGAGCACCAGGAACCACTCGGCTCCGTGACGCAGGCCCGCGTGCACGAGCTCGCGGTAGTTGCCGACCTCGTCCCAGGCCGCTCGGTCAGGCGGCGTGCGCAGTACCTCGAGGACCTTGGGGTGCGCGGCGAGGCACTCGGCGGTGCCGTCGGTCGAGCCGTCGTCGAGCGCGACGATGCCGTCGACGTGTGGCGCAAGGTTCGCCAGGCAGCCGGGGAGAAAGCGCAGCTCGTTGCGCGCGGCGATGAGGGCGATGAGGCGCACGCGCGGCCTGCCGGTGCTCGCGCGACCGCCCGACCAGACGGCGGAAGGTGGACGCACGCCGAGGCGGGCGAGTGCGCGGATGAGGAACCCTCGGGCCCAGCCGGCGCGCCGCACCGCGCACTCGAGGTCGAGCCACCGCCCGGGCCGCCGGCCGGGGGGCGAGGCGCCGCCGGGCGTCGTCCGGCGCGCTCGGACGGCCCAGGCGTCGCCTCGCAGGACGGCGTGGAACTCACGCGAGGCGACGCCGGCCGGATCGCCGGCGCGCAGGATGCCCGCGGCGCGCGCGAGGCCTCCGGCGAGCATGGCGGGCAGGGCGCGCAGGATCTGGCCCGTGGGGATGTGCGAGTGTGGCCGTCGCGCCCGCTCAGATGCGCGCACGAAGGCGAGCGCGGCGCGGGCGGCGAGGTTCAGGCGCGCCGGGCCGAGCCGCGCGGTGGAGCCGTGCAGACGGCCTCGGCCGTAGGCGTCGCGCAGGAATTCCCCGGTTGTCGACGGGTACTCGTTCTGCGTCACGACCTCGGGCGCCCACGAGAACGAGAGGCCGGCGTGCTGGAGGCGGTGGTTGAACTCGGTGTCCTCGTTGCGGAGCATGTCCTCGTCGAACGGACCGTGCGCGTCGAACACCTCGCGCTGATACGACAGGCCGCTAGGCCAGCCGCCCGTCGGGGCGTGCCGCGGGTCGCCGACGTGGGGCATGCGCCAACTGTGCCGCAGCAGGTAGGACGCGATCGACGCCGGCGTGCGCGTCGTAGGCACGATCGACGATCCGACGGCGGCGGCACCGGCGCGGTGATGGCGAAGGCGCCCGGCGACCCAACCGGGCTCCGCCCGGGAGTCCGCGGCCAGGAAGGCGGCGTACGGAGCGGAGGTCGCGCGCAGGCCGGCGTTTCGGGCACCGCCGGGCAAGCGACGCTCGTGGGCCCAGACGACGCCGACCTCCGGGCGCTCGCGCCGCAGCAGGTCGGGTGTGCGGCCTCCGCCCGAGTGGGAGACCACGAGCTCGGCGGGCGGGTCCTGCGCGAGGATGGAGTCGACCGCCGCGAGGATCGTGTCCTCGTTGCGGTAGGAGAGGATCACGACCGCCAGCTGCGGTGCCGACGGGGAGCCGGCGCGCGAGCCTTGGGGTTCAGCGCCCTCCGCCCTGCGTGCGGTCATTCGTTCCTCATTCGGCCAAGGCGCGCGAGCGAGATCATAGGGTAGCCGACTCGGCCCCATGAGGGCGGTCGTCAGCGGGAGCGAGCGCCGCGGAACCGCCCGAGCCGACGAGCCGCGGCGGCCGCGATCATCCATGGCGTGCAGATGAGCAGGGTGAGGCGCTCGTGCGGGGCGTGCGCCCACGTCAGGCGAAACGCCTTCTTGACGGCCCGCGTGACGAGCCGCCGCTCCTCACGCACGATCTGGCGGGGCGAGGCGTGCGCATGCGCAGGCGGCGGGAAGACCTGGGCGACGCGCCACCCACGGCCGTACTCCTCGACGACGAGCTCGACGAAGGTCGTAGGGCCGCGGTGCGCGACCTGGACGTCCGGCTCGAACCAAATCTCGACGCCCAGCTCGTCCAGCCGCTTGGCGGCGGCCGTGTCCTCGCCGATACGGACCTGCTCGTCGAAGCTCCCCAGCTCGGCCAGCAGGCTGCGCTCGAAGGACAGGCCGTGAACCGCGGGGTCGGGCCAGCGGACGGGGCCCCTGCCGCGTCCGGCGAGGCGCGGCGCGTAGAGCAGGTAGTGATTCGCCAGCGGCGCCGGGCGACGCGGGCCCGCGTGGGCGATGGCGGCCGCGACCGCGCGGTAGCCGGCGCGGTGCGCACGCAGCCGCGCCGAGACCCAGCCCGGGCGAGCGTCGCAGTCGGCCGCCAGGAACGACACGATCGGTGCGGTGGTCCGAGCGATCCCCGCGTTCCGGGCCGCCCCGGGAAGCAGGCGGGTGCCGGACTCGTGGACCGGGATGTCCGGGAAGGCGGCGCGGACGAGCGCGGCGGAGTCGTCCCCTCCCGAGGTGACGACGATCACCTCGAACGGCTCAGGCGCAACCTGCGTCACGACGGAGCGCAACGACGCGACGATCGTCGGCGCGTTGCGGTACCCCATGACCACCACGGCCAGGGCCGGCGTCTCAGATGGGCTCGGCATCGAGGTATGCGGCGGCCTGGAGCTGGAACATGTTCGCATAGCGGCCGCCGAGCGCCATCAGCTCGTCGTGGGTGCCCTGCTCGACGACGCGGCCCGCTTCGAGGACGTAGATCCGGTCGGCGAGCCGCACGCTCGAGAAGCGGTGCGAGATGAACAGCACCGTGCGGCCCTCCATGAGCTCACCCAGCGAAGCGAAGAGACGCGCCTCGGCGAGTGGGTCGAGCGCGGCGGTCGGCTCGTCGAGGATGAGCAAGGGCGCGTCGCGAAAGAACGCGCGCGCCAGCGCCACGCGCTGCCACTGCCCGCCGGAGAGGTCGCGCCCGCCGGCGAAGAGCCGCGAGAGCACGGTCTCGTACCCGCTGGGGAGTCTGCTCAGATACTCGTCTGCGCCCGCCCGAGCAGCCGCCTCGCGGATCGCGCGCTCGTCGTGCAAGCGCTCGTGGCGGCCGAAGCCGACGTTGTCGCCGGCACTCAGCGCCCAGCGGACGTAGTCCTGGAAGAGCACGGCAATGCGGTCGCGGAGCAGGTGCGCGTCGGTCTCGAGGACGTCGGTACCGTCCCAGAGGACCTGGCCGAGCTGCGGCGCGTGCAGCCCGGACAACACCTTCGCCAGCGTCGTCTTCCCGGAGCCGTTCTCCCCCACGAGCGCCACCACCTGTCCGCGCTCGAGGGTGAGCGAGACCTCGTCGATGGCGGGGCGCGCGCCGCCCGGGTAGGTGAACGACAGGTTCCGCGCGTCGATGCGCTCGAACGCTCGCGGGGGAGGCAGCGTGGAGCGCGACGTTTCGAGCGCCGGCTTGAGCTCCATGAAACCCGCGACGTCGTCAAGGAACAGTGCTGACTCGTAGAGGTCGCCCACGGCCTTGATGGCGATGCGCAGTCGCTGGGCCAGAATGATCAGGCCGAGGACCGCGGCGCCGGCCGACGGGAGCAGGACGCGGTCCGTGGCGAGCATCCACAACAGGAGCAGCAGCGTGCCGCCGATCACGAGCGCCCGTGCGACGTCGGCGGCGAGGGCTCTGCGCACCCGCCGGCCGACGGAGCGCCGGACCGCCTGGATGCGCAGTCCGTAGAGGCGGTCGAGGCGGCTCGTCAGCAACCCTCCGAGATCGAACGACCGGACCTCCTTCGCGTTCTCGCGGGAGGTCAGCGCGCTCAACAGGTAAGCGCGCTCGCGGTCGTCCGAGGTGAGCTCCTCCTGCAGGCGGTGGAGGTCGCGGCTGTTGTTCGCGGCCGCCAGGAACGACGGGATGCCCGCGGCGAGGACCATCACGACCAGCACCGGTTCGATCAGCAGCAGCGCGCCGCTCAGGGCGAACGCAGCGAGGGCCGCGCCCAGGAGCTGGACGATCGCGCGGACCGCGGTGAGGTTGCGCGCCGCGGCGTTGAAGCGCGCGACCTCGAGGCGGTCGAAGAACTCGGGGCGCTCGAACGCTTCGAGGTCGACGGAGGTGGCGACGTCCGTCACCTGCTGCGAAGGGCGGGGGCCGAACCCCTCGCCAAACAAAAGCGACAAATCGGCCGGGAGAGTGTCGGAGGAAAAAAGC
>JBPCMT010000108.1:0-9061 GCA_051001995.1 Thermoleophilaceae bacterium | reverse complement strand
AGCCCGAAGTAGGACAGCGCCGAGTAGCGCCCGCCGATGTCGGGGTCGTTCTCGAACACGCGCCGGAAGCCGTGCTCGCGGGCGAGCTGGACGAGCGAGGTGCCCGGGTCGGTGATCGCCACGAAGTGTCGACCGGCCCGCTCGTCTCCGACAGCCTCGCGCACGCGCGCGTGGAAATGGTGGAAGAACGACATCGGCTCGACGGTCCCGCCCGACTTGCTCGAGACGATGAACACCGCCTTCTCGACGTCAACCGCGCGCTCGACCGCCAGGACCGCCCCGGGGTCGGTCGAGTCGAGGACGTGCAGGCGCAGCGCCCCGTCGCGCTCGCCGAAGCTGCGCCTGATGACCTCGGGCGCGAGGCTCGACCCGCCCATGCCAAGCAGGACCGCGTCGGTCAAGCCGTCGGCGCGGCAGTCCTCCACCAGGTCGCGCAGCTCGCCGAGCGCCTCGCGCATCGGCTCGGTGATCGTCAGCCAGCCGAGCCGGTCGCCGATC
This sequence comes from Thermoleophilaceae bacterium, assembly GCA_051001995.1. Lineage (GTDB taxonomy): Bacteria > Actinomycetota > Thermoleophilia > Solirubrobacterales > Thermoleophilaceae > CAWEHQ01. The sequence goes on along the minus strand of JBPCMT010000108.1, from coordinate 8,563 downwards.
TCGGGCGCGCCGGCCTCGCCCCAGAGCGTGTCGTCCTTGCGCCAGATCCGCTGGGCGACGTTCTCGTCCGTCGCTCGCTTGACGCGCTCGGCGACGCCGGCCTCGAGCTCGTCCGGGATCGTCGACTCGATCGTGGGCGGGCGCCCCAGGATCGTCGCCTCGCGTGCCGACTCGATGCCGGCGAGCAGCTTCTGCATCGGCGTGACGAAGGCGTCGATCCCGTCGTTTAAGAGCTTCGCGGTCACGTCGTCCATGTCGATGCCGGCGTCGGCGAGCCGATCGAGATCCTCGCCGGGGTCCTGGTCGGCGGTCGCCCCCGATACGTCCGAGCGCTCGCCGGCGGCGAGCAGCGTCGGCATCGGCATCGTATTGACGGTGTCGGGCGCCACCAGCCCGTCGACGTAGAGGGTGTCCGGGTAGCGCGGGTTCTTGACGCCCGTGGACGCCCACAAAGGGCGCTGGACCGGCGCGCCCGCCGCGCGAAGCTCGTCGAAGCGGTCGCCTTGGAAGACCTCCTTGAAGCGCATGTAGGCGGCGCGCGCATTGGCGAGGCCGGCCACTCCGTAGAGATCCTCGCGACCGAGCCCCTCGAGCCGCTTGTCCACCTCGGAGTCCACGCGCGAGACGAAGAAGCTCGCCACCGAGTGCACGTCGACCGACTCGCCAGCCTCGCGGCGCCGCTCCAGCCCGCGGATGCAGCGCTCGGTGACCTCGGTGTAGGCGCTGACGGCGAACAGCAGCGTGACGTTGACGTTGATCCCCTCGAAGATCGCCTGCTCGATCGCCGGCAGTCCCTCGTCGGTGCCCGGGATCTTGATCATCAGGTTCGGCCGGTCCACCCGGCGCCAGTACTCGCGCGCCTGGGCGAGGGTCGCCTCGTCGTCGTGGGCGTGCGTCGGCGACACCTCGAGCGACACGTAGCCGTCGTAACCGCCGGTCTCCTCCCACACCGGGCGCAGCACGTCGGCGGCCAGGCGCACGTCGGTGACCGCGATCTCGTCGTAGATCTCCTCCGGCCCGAGCCCACGCCCGGCGAGCTCCGACAGCTGCTCGTCGTACTCGTCGCTGCCGAGGATCGCCTTCTCGAAGATCGCCGGGTTCGAGGTGACTCCGCGAAGCGAGTCCTGCTCGATCAGGCGCTTGAGCTCGCCGCCCTCGATCAGCCCGCGGCGAATCTGGTCGAGCCAGACGCTTGTGCCGGCCTCGGTGAGCGCTCGGAGGCGCTCGTTGACCTCAGTGGCTACGCTCATCCTCTCCTCCAGGCGTCGCGAACGGCTGCGCGGCGACCGCCACAGGCGCCACCGACTCCATGCGGATTAGATCACACCCCGGGCTGCGTACCCTGCTCGGCGGCGGACCCCGTCAAGGGCTTCCGAATCCGTTAAGACACGGCGCCCGGGGAAGTCGTGCGGCGAGAGGCCTCACCCCGTTCTTCGTGATCGCCGGGACGCTCCACTTCGTGCGGCGGGAGATGTACGAGGCGATCGTTCCGCCGTACGTGCCGCGAGCCCGCGAGGCGGTCGCGGTCAGCGGGGCCGCCGAGATCGCGGGCGGGCTGGCGGCGCTCTCGCCGCGGCTGCGCGCGTTCACCCGCTGGTGGCTCACCGGCCTGCTGCTCGCGGTCTTCCCGGCGAACGTGCACATGGCGGTCAACCCGGACCAGGTCCGGGGCGGCCGGCGGATACCGCGCTGGTTGCTGTGGGTGCGCCTGCCGGTGCAGGCGCTCTTGATCGCCTGGGTCTGGCGCGGGACGCGCGCGTCGAGCTAGAGCTGGGTCGCCCCGGCGCCCGCTACGGGATCGGCGCCCGGGCCGCGATGTCGGTGGCGTCGAAGACGTCCTCGGCGGGCGGAAGCTCCACGTCCGCCTCGACGCCGAAGTCGTAGAACTCGATCGTCTGGGACTGGCTGACTGTGCTGGTGTCGGGCGCGTCGTAGGAGTAGTTCTGCGAGAAGCGGCGGACGAGCCCCTCCTCGTCGATCCAGACCTCGACCGGGATCTGCTCGGTGCCGGTCAGCTCGATCAGGTTGGCCACGGACTCTTCGGTGGCCGCGCGCTGGTCCTCGGGCACGACTTCGGGGTAGCGGTTGAGGTCGACGGTCGACTCATAGTGGGTGGTCGAGACGCCGCCCACGTCCTCCTCCCCGATCTCCTCGAGATCCTCGCTCACCGCCTCGAGCTGCCTGAGCGAGTCGGTCGGATTGCTCTGGCCGATCTGCGCCAGCTGCCCGAGGTCCACGCCCTGGCCGCTGAGTACCTCCGACAGGTCGAGCTTCAGCCACTCCTTCCCGTCGGGGAGCTGGCCCACGAGCACGGGGAAGCGCACGTAGATGGTTAGCTCCTCGAAGAGCACCTCGCCTTCGACCGCGTCGGGCGGCAGCGCCTCGGCGCCAGGCACCGCAAACTCGCCGAACTCGAGGCGGCCGGTCTGCGCCTCGTTGTCCACCACGCCGCTGGCCTCGAAGGTCGCCGGCTCGCGGATCCCGGCCCCCTCGATCGTGCCCTCGACCGATACGGCGGCGGAGTCGACCGCCGCCGTGCGCTCCGCCGCCTCGGCGACCGCGACCTGCGCGTCCTCGCCGCCACAGCTCGCGAGCGCCCCGGCCGCGAGCGTCGCGACGATGGCGAGGGCGGCGGGCCCCGATCGGCGCGAGCGACCACGACTTCGCGCTTCCAGGCGTGTTAGGTGCGACATCAAGGACGATCGAAACCTAGACTAAGGACGCCAATGACCACCCCGCTTCGACGCCTCCTCCTCCCGCTCTTCCTGGTCGCCCTCGCCGCCCCGGCGAGCGCCGCCGCCACCGTCCCCGTGGCCCCTCCGGGCGGCTCGGGCGACTCGTTCACCGCCGCGGCGAAGGCCGCCGCCGATCCGGGGTGCCGCTCCTCCAACGTGATCGAGTTCCAGCGCCGGCCGACCGTCCTCGAGCGCTATGGCGTCCGCCACGCCGGCCGCGTGAGGTGTGAGGTCCCGATCCGCAGCCGCTGCCGCGCGACGTTGTTCCAGGGCGACCGCAAGGTGTCGGAGATCGGCGACCGCGGTCGCAACCGCTGCCGGATGGGATCGAACTACTTCGGTTCCTTCATGTCCAGCGCGCCGTTCCGCCAGAACTACAGCTACCGGCTGACCCTGCGGCGCGACGGCCAGCGCTGGGCCGGCACGAGCCAGTTCTGCCCGAAGCGGCGCAACAACCGCCGCACGCTGATCTGCCGCGACTCGTTCTCGACGGACGCGCCGGAGCCCAAAGTCGACAAGCACTCCTAGCGGCGGCAGCCCGGGTGCGCTGCTGAGAACTGCTGCGGGCTTGTCACACCCCTCGTGACTAACGCGCCGTAGTTCGAGTCGATCGCCCGGCGACCGAGAGCGGCTCAGTCGGTCCGCAACCAGTCGGCCACGATCCGGCCGATCCGCTCGCCCTGGTCCTCCTGGAGGAAGTGGCTCGCGTCCTCGATCACGGTCAGCTCGTCGGCCGTCGGGAAGATCGACTGGACCAGCCGACCGACCGGCTCCAGCGGCAGCGCCGGGTCGGAGTCGGCCCACAGGAGCAGCGCGGGCCGCGTCTCGCGCGTGAGCGCCTCGACCACCGCCTGACCCTCGGCCGCTCCGGGCGCTTCGGGCGTGAGCGGGATCATCGGCGGAAACGCGCGCGCGCCGGCCTTCGACTCCTCGTTCGGGAACGGGGCCTCGTAGGCGGCCACGACCTCGGGCGCCGGCTCGCGCTTGCAGGCGCCCTTGATCAGCGGGGCGATCGGGAGGTCGCGGTTGCTCGCCACGAAGTCGCGGAAACGAAGCCAGCCGTCGCTCATCTGCTGGTGGCCGGTGAAGGCGCCGGTGTCCATGGCCACGAGACGGGCGACGCGGTCGGGCGCCTCGAGCGTCGCCACCCGGAAGCCGATCGGCCCGCCCCAGTCCTGCATCACGAGCGTCGCGTCGCGGATGTCGAGCTCCTCGAGCAACGATGTCACCGCGCTCGTGTGCTTGTCGTAGGAGTACCAGCCGTCGTCGGTCGGCTTGTCCGAGCGCCCGAAGCCCGGCAGGTCCGGGAGCACGCAGCGGTAGCCGGCGTCGAGCAGCGGCGGCATCAGCTTGCGGTAGAGGAAGCCCCAGGTGGGCTCGCCGTGGAGCATCACGACCGGCGGGCCCTCACCCTCGTCCACGTGGGCGAGGCGCATGCCCTCCCACTCGCGGTACCGCGGCTCGTAGGGGAAGTCGGGCAGCTGCGAGAAGCGCTCGCTGGGCGTGCGGAAAACGTCCATGCAGCGCCACCGTATCGGTCGCGCCGCGCGCGGCGTCGGCTGGTCGCTCAGGCGTCCGGCTCGACGCGCATCGCACGCGCCAGCGCGCCGCCGAGCACGTGGTCGACGCGGCCGAAGCGGACCTTGAGCGGCCCCTCGAACGGCTGGCGCTCGATCACCTCGAAGCGGTCGCCAAGCGAGATCCCGCGCTCCTCGAGGTAGCGCAGCATGTCGGGATCGGAGTCCGAGACCCGCGCGAAGCGGCCCACCGCGCCCGGCTCGAGGCTGTCGAGGCTGCGCGTGACGCCGTCGTCCATCACGAGCTCCGCGCTCGGGATCGGGTCGCCGTGGGGGTCGTGGGTGGGGTTGTCGAGCTTCGCTGCGATGCGCGCCTCGAGGTCCTCGGAGATGACGTGCTCGAGCGCCTCCGCCTCCTGGTGGACGCGGTCCCAGGGCACGTCGAGGCTCTCGGCGAGGAAGAGCTCGAGCAGCCGATGCTTGCGGGTGACCGCGAGCGCGATGCGCTCTCCCCGCTCTGTGAGCCGCACGCCGTGGTAACGATTGTGGTCGACGAAACCGAGCCGGTCGAGCTTCTTGACCATGGCCGAGGCGGACGCGGGCGTCACCCCAAGGCGCTCGGCGAGCGCGCTCGTGGTGACGGCGCGCTCCCCGCGCGACTGAAACGTGTAGATCGCCTTCGCGTAATCCTCGACGGCGCTGGGAGCGCCGCCTACCGTGTGGGCGTGGTGAGCCGTAGCGGCCATCACACGCTAATAAGCAGCCCGGTCACATAGAGGATCGCGACACCCGCGATGATGCCGCCGACGCTCGCGGGGTAGAGCGCTCGCCCCGCTCGGTCGCGAATCGCCGGGACGAGCTGCACGATCACCTGCACGATCGCGCCGATACCGAGCCCGATCAGGAACGTGGCGATCTCCGGGTTGTAGACGGAGGCTCCGATGAACGCGCCCAGGATCGCGGGAGCCCCGGCGATCAGCCCGAGCGCCGCCAAGCGCAGAAGCGACGGCCGCCGATGCGCGGCGAGCGGCGCGACGATCGCCAGGCCCTCGGTCGTGTTGTGAAGCGCGAAGCCGAAGACGAGGAAGGCGCCGAGCGCGAGCTCGCCGATCGCATAGGCCGAGCCGATCGCCAGACCCTCGCCGAGATTGTGCAGCCCGATGCCGATCGCGACCAGGAGCGAGAGCTGGAACGCTCCCGCGCCGGCCGTCTCGGCGCGCTCACGGCGGGCGCGCAGGTAGCGATCGAGGGCGACGAGCCCGAGGTAGGCAAGCGCGGCGCCGATGAAGAGCAGCGCGACGCCGCCGAACGCGCCGGTGCTCTCCGTGCCGATCTCCGTGCCCTCGAGGTAGGCGTCGACGGCGAGGAAGCCGAGCAAGCCGATCGTCGCGGCCATGAAGACGCGCACCCACTGCTCGCGCACGCGGCCGAGGAAGGGCAAGAACAGCATCCCGAGCACGACCGGGATGACGCCGACGTAAGTGCCTAGCAGCGCCATCAGCCCGTAGAAGCCGCCGTCGGCCTCGGGCGTCGCGACCGCGACGTCGATCTCGTGCTCGATCGTCGCGCCGGTGGCCGTGAGCATGGTGACAAGCAGCGGCGAGCCCTCCTGCCAGGGGTAGTCGAGCGTCAGCGTCTGGGCCCCGAGGCGCCCGACCTCCTCGGTGCCCTCGCTGAAGTCGACGTAGGCGTCGTTGACGAAGACCTGCTCGACGTCGACGGGGTCGGGCCCGACGTTGCGCAGGGTGAGCTCGATCTCACCCGGGCGCAGGAGGGTCTGCTCGACCGCGAGCTCCTCGGCCGGCGGCCCGGGGCGCTCCCCGAGCGTATCGCCACCGATCGTCAGCAGGGCGACGAGCGCCGCGACGATTAGGACCAGGGGGACGAGACCAAGCGCCCAAACCGGCAGCCGTGAGAGCGCGCCGCTGCGGCTCGCTGACTGCCGGCGTGGGACGCCCTCCGCTTCCATTCAGGCGACCTCGAAGAAGCCCATCCAGCCAAGCTCTGCGAACTCGGTCTTGTGGGCGTGGAACATGACCTCTCCGGGGAACTTGAAGCGCAGCTCGCAGATCCCACGCTCGGCCTGGCCGAGAAGGACGGTGTCGGTGAAGTCGCGCGGCTCCAGCTTCGTGCCGGTCGGGTAGTAGTCGAAGAAGTGCCCGTGGATGTGGAACGAGTTGATCGGGTCGTACTCGAGGATGTTGACGAGGTAGATCCGCACCAGCTCGCCGCGCTTTACCTCGATCGGCTCGTTGACGTGGTGGAAGGCGACGGTGTTGACCGCGTAGACCTGGTTGCCCTCGGCGTCGAAGTTCGTGTTGAAGCCGTTCATCACCATCACCATCTCGTCCGCATCGGGCCGGCCCTGCTTCGGGTCGCAGATGAACGTGCCGTAGAGGCCGCGCGCGATGTGCTCGGCGAGCGGCCCGGTGTGGCAGTGATAGAGGTGGAGGCCGACCGGTTCGGCCTCGAACTCGTAGGTGAAGCTCTTGCCGGGCTCGATGATTCCCGCGCCCACCTCCGGGATCCCGTCCATCTCCGGTGGGTGAAAGCCGTGGAAGTGGATCGTGTGCGGATGCTCTGAGCCGTTGATGAAGCGCACGCGCATGAGGTCGCCCTCGGTGGCGCGGAGCGTCGGTCCGGGCACGCGGCCGTTGTAGGTCCAGGCTGGGTACTTGACCCCGGGGGCGACCTCGATCTCCCTATCCTCGGCGACCAGCTCGTACTCGCGCACCGTGCGACCACCCGGAAGCCGGCGGGCCTTGCCGTAGTCGAAGTCGCGCAAGATCTCGGTGGGGTTGAAGCCGTTGGCCGCGTGATCGACGACGTCCCCGTCCTTGAAGGTCGGGCCGCTGTTGCCGCCGCCGTGGCTGCCGGCAGTGGCGCCGTGCGCCCCAGCACCGCCCGAACTCGCCGCCGCGAGCTGCTGGTGAATGGACTGGTGGGGGACGGTCTCGTGCAGCACCGGCAGAGCGATTCCGGCTGCGGCGGCGCTCCCGAGAAGCCGACGTCGGCTAATTCGTTCCACGTGCGCCATTAAAGCATAAGTCTGCCTAGGCGCAACTCTTTGTTTGACATGCCTAACTTTGAGGTGCCGCAGGTCGCATGCGCCAGTCGAGGCCGCCCACGGCGAGCAGCCCGTCGCCCGCGACCTGGATCGCCTGACCCGCGAGGGCATGCCGAGCCAGGCTTTGGTGCCACGACTGGACGGCCGTCGAGGTGGCCCAGAAGCGCGGCCTCGCCGCACCTCGAGCTACTAGCTGTCGGTGGCCGTGTAGGCGCGCTCGGACACGAGCCGGCGGGCCGCCTCGTCGCTCGAGTCGGCATCGGGATGGTCGGACTCGAGGTGCTCGCGCACGCGCGGGACAAGATCGTCGTCGTTGGCGGCCTGGACCACCTCACCGCACTCGCAGTCGATCACTCGCATCTCGCCCCAGTCTACGCGTGGCCGGCCCCTGCCGCGACGCGATCGACGGCCTGCCGCGCCCGCTCGGCGACCCGCTCGCCGGTGAAGCCGAAGTGCTCGTAGAGGTCCTTCTGGGGCGCCGATGCCCCGAAGGTCGTCATCCCCACCACCTCGCCGTCCTCGGTCGCCCAGGGCTCCCATCCAACCGGGCTCGCCGCCTCGACGCAGACGCGCGCGCGGCATGACGGCGCAAGCACCGAGTCGCGGTAGCCCTGGTCCTGCTCGGCGAAGCGCTCCATGCACGGCATGCTCACGAGCCGGACCGAGAGCCCCTGCTCGTCGAGCAACTCGAGCGCGTCGGCGCAGACGCGCAGCTCCGAGCCCGTGCCGATTAGGATCCCGTCGAGCTCCTCGCCGCGCTCCTCGCGCAGCACGTAGGCGCCGCGCTCGATCGCGTCGTCGGGCACCGCCTTCGGGTCCCACACCGGCAGCCCCTGGCGACTCAGGGCCATCGCTGTCGGGCTCCTCTCGCGCGAGATCGCGAACCGCCACGCGAGCGCGGTCTCGTTCGCGTCCGCCGGCCTCACCACGTACAGGTTCGGGATCGCGCGCAGCCCCACGAGCTGCTCGACCGGCTGGTGCGTGGTGCCGTCCTCTCCGAGGCCGATCGAGTCGTGGGTGAAGCAGAAGATCGACGGCATCGCCATCAGCGCGGCGAGGCGGATCGACGCCCTCATGTAGTCGGAGAAGATCAGGAAGGTGGCGCCGTACGCGCGGAAGCCCTGGAGCGAGAGCCCGTTGACGATCGCCCCCATCGCGTGCTCGCGGATCCCGAAGTGCAGGTTGCGCCCCGAGTAGGCGCCGGCCTCGACGTCGCCCCCGTCCTCGACCAGCGTCAGCGTGGA
>JBPCMT010000107.1:0-2788 GCA_051001995.1 Thermoleophilaceae bacterium | reverse complement strand
GTGCGCCCGCGCCCCTCGAAGCGCCGCGCGGCGCCGGCGAAGTCGGCCAGCGCCGTAGCGGCCTCGCCAAGCGCCACCCCCGCCCGCCGGCAGGCGGCGACCGCCGCCAGCGCGTTGAGCACGTTGTGCTCGCCGGGAACCGGGAGCGCGACCTCGACGCCGTCCACGACGAACGCCGATCCGTGCGGCTCGAGCCGCACGCGCTCGGCGGCCAGGTCGCCGGCGCCGATGCCGAAGGTCTCCACGCCCTCGACCGCGAGCCGCGGCCCGGCGTTACTCGGCCCCGGGCCGGAGCGACCCGCGACGATCGCCTCCCACGCGATCCGGACCGGAGCGGAGGCCGCGAACTCGGCGAAGGCGGCCTCGAGCTCGAGCGTCGAACGGTACGTCGCATGGTGGTCGAGCTCCATGTTGGTCACGACGGCGACCTCGGGGTCGAGCGCGAGGAACGAGCGGTCGGACTCGTCGGCCTCTACCACCGCCCACTCACCCGCCCCCCACGCGGCGTTGGTGCCCGCGGAGCGCAGCTCGCCGCCGATCAGGTAGCCCGGCTCGCGCCCGGCCCGCGATAGGACGTGCGCCGCCATGCTCGCCGTGGTCGTCTTGCCGTGCGTGCCGGAGACGGCGATCGAGCGCTTGAGGCGCGCGGCCTGGGCCAGCAGGTCGCCCCGGTGGATGACCGGCGCACCGCGATCGCGGGCGGCGCGGAGCTCGGGGTTGTCCGCCGCGATCGCCGTCGAGACCACGACCTCCGCGTCCGGGGGCACGTTCGCCGCGTCGTGGCCGATCGCCGGCTCGACGCCCGCGGACCGCAGCCGCGCGCAGAACGACGAGTCCGCGCGGTCCGAGCCGGTGACGGTCGCGCCGAGCGCCCGCGCCACCAGCGCGAGCCCGCTCATCCCGGCGCCGCCGATCCCGATCAGGTGCAGCCTGCGCCCCGTCCACGGCGCCGCTGGCGCGCCCGTCTCGGGCGCGTTCGAACCGTCAGCGAATGGGCGGCCCATAGGCTCGACCGTACATGTCCAGCCGGCCCCTGCCGAGGGCGATCGGGCCGCCCGGGGAAGCGCTTGTTTGGTCAGTTCGCGCTCGGGTAAGGGCTTAGAGATCAAGCAGACCACGAAGAGAGGTGTGACGAATGCCCTGGGACGAGATCTCTCCGCGCCAGTTCCCCGCCTTCGACAAGGAGCTCGACGGCATCTCCAAGCAGACGATGGAGGACCACTACAAGCTCTATGAGGGCTACTGCAAGAAGACGAACGAGTGCCGCAAGATCCTGAATGAGTTCGACTACTCGGAGATCGAGGGCAATCAGGTCTACTCGGCTCTGCGTGCGGTCTCGGTCGACTACACCTTCGCCCTGCTCGGCTTCAAGAACCACGAGCTCTACTTCGGACACCTCGGCGGCGGCGGCGGCGAGCCCGAGGGACGCTTCGCCGAGCTGGTCGAGGCCGAGCTGAACGGCGTCGACAAGTGGAAGGACTCGGTGCGCAAGGCCACCTCGGCCGCCCGCGGTTGGGTCATGGTCGGCTACGACCTCAACGACGGGTCGCTGTTCAACTACATCATGGACACCCAGAACCTCTGGGCCGTCTACAACATGGTCCCGGTGCTCGCGATCGACGTCTATGAGCACGCCTACGCGCGCGACTTCGGCGCCACGCCGGACGGCCGCAAGCAGTACGTGGAGGCGTTCTTCGGAAACCTCGACTGGGACCACGTCAACCGCCAGGTCGCGCAGGCCGAGGCCGCTCGGCAGGGCGCCCAGCAGAGCGCGACCGAGTAGCTCGCCGAGGGAGGCCGGCACCGGGCGCCGGTGAGCCTCCGACCCCCGCCACCCGTACGAGGACCGAAATGGCAACCCCACGACTGATGATCGTCTTCACGCTCGCCACCGCGGGGGTGGTGCTGATCGTGGCGGCGCTCGCCACCGAGAGCTGGTGGCTGCTGCCGGTAGCCTTGCTCGCCCACGCGGCGGCCACCGCGGTGACGGTCGTGGCGATCAAGCGGACGGCCGCGCAGAAGGAGAAGCCGGACCCCGTCACCGAGGCCCGCCTCGAGGAGGAGCACAAGGAATCGAGCGGACACGGGGAATCGGGGCGCGGCGACGGCGGCGAGCCGCGGACGGTGATCTAGCCGCACCTCAGCGCGGCTCCGGCGAGCGCGAGTCCGCCGGCGCCTACGTCCGCGGCGCGGGCGCCGCGTCGGTGGGGGTCGCGGCCACCGGGCTCGTCACCTACGCGTACTTCTCGCTGGCGAGCCACTCGCTCGCCGCGGCCGACTACGGGCGGATAACGCTGCTGTGGTCGGCCGTGTTTATCACCGTGTCGATTCTCTACCGGCCGGTGGAGCAGCTGCTCGCGCGGACCGTCGCTGCCCGCGACGCGCGCGGCCGGCCTGGCTCGAAGCGACCCCTCCGCGACGCCGCGCGCATCCAGCTCGCGCTTGCCGCGGCGTTCGGGGTCATCGCCCTCGCGTTGCGCGGGCCGCTCCAGGACGGGCTGCTCGGCGGCTCGGCGACCCTCTACTGGATCCTGGTGGGCACGGTGCTGGCCTACGCGGGGAGCTACTTCGCCCGCGGAGTGCTGTCGGGACGCGGTCGGCTCGGCGCCTACGGCGGGCTGCTGTTGCTGGAGTCGAGCACCAGGATCCTGTTCGCCCTCGCTGTGGCGCTCGGGCTGGCCGCGGGCGCGTCGTTCGTGGCGCTCGGGATCGTGGTCGGGCCGGCGGTGTCGCTCGCGGTCGTGGCGGCGGTCTTCGCGCGCGGGTCGGGCCCTCGCCGCGACCGGCC
>JBPCMT010000106.1:0-18464 GCA_051001995.1 Thermoleophilaceae bacterium | reverse complement strand
CGCGACGTCGAGCGCGGCGAGGCGATCGCCCGCCGGATCGAGGCCGGCAACACCTGCGTGAACGACGCGATGATCAACTTCGTCGCGCAGGAGGTCCCGTTCGGGGGCGTCAAGAGCTCGGGCGTCGGCTACCGCCACTCCGGCGGCGGCATCCGCAAGTACACCCAGCCGCAGACGATCTGCGTGACGCGCTTCGCCCCCAAGCGCGAGCTCCACTTCTACCCGTACTCGGCGAGGACGTCGCGCATGCTGGAGCGCGGGCTGGCGCTGCTCTACGGGCGCCGGCGGCGGCGGTAGTAGGTGGACCCGCTGGAGGTCGTGATGGCAGCCCTGCTTCGTCTTTACACGCCCGACGCGGCGGAGCGCTGGCTGTCGGGGCTGAACCCGCACCTGGGCGACCGGCGTCCGATCGACCTTGTGCGGACCGGGCGCACGAACGAGGTACTCGGGGCGATCGAGCAGGAGCGCGCCGGCTCGTTCGCTTAATTCTTCACGGGTCTTCTTCAGGATGCGCGTGCGGGCGACCGAGTTCCGTGGGCGGCCTCTTCGAGCCGCCCGTGGCTAGGGGTCCGGCGGGCATGAGTGCGTTTCCCACGTCGCGCCCGCATCACGTCGGTCGCTTCACCGTCCTGCTTAGGGTGCGCTATGCGACACAAGGGCAGGACGGTGTCACCTGCCGGCCGGCTAACTCGGAGCGCTCAGCCGGCTGCCCGGACGGCCAAGGCTTCGGTTCTCTCGGTGCCAGTGTGCGGCTGCCCGTCAGCATGCAACGCCAGCAGGGGGAGGAGCATCGACTGGAAGTCCGGAATCGCCATGGCCCGAAATCGTATGCGGAAAACGGGCGAGCGCTAGCGGAGCACCAGCCCGAGCAGCCGCTCGAGCTCCGGCACCGTGGTCTCCGCGCCGCGGTGGAGCACGGCGGTCATACCCACGGCCTCGGCGCCGGCGCAGTTCTCCTTGAGATCGTCCACGAACACGCAGCTCTCGGGCGCGGCCTCGACCCGGTCGGCGGCCAGGTGGAAGATCTCGGGCTCCGGCTTGTGCAGGCCCACCTCCCCTGAGATCACGACGGCGTCGAACAGCTCGGGGAAGGCGTCGCGGTCGTAGCGCCCGGACCCCCACGAGTTCGACACGAGGGCGGTCCGAACCCCTCCCGCGCGCGCCCGTCGCACGGCGTCGACCATCGCCTCGTCGGCGCGCATCCCGGCGAACAGGCGGTCCACGAGCCCGCCGTGGTCCGAGACCCCGAGCATCGGCGCGAAGCGCTCGGAGAAGGCGTCCTCGGACAGCTCGCCGCGCTCGAGCCGTCGAAGCAGCGCGAGCGCTTCGGGGTCCTCGCGAAACAGCCGCTTGACCGCGCCCGGCTCGAGCCCCTCGCGCTCGCAGAACTCGCGGAAGGAGTCGAAGACGTTGGAGGTCAGGACGCCGCCGAAGTCGACGAGGAGGGCGCGGTGGGTCGCGCCGCCGCCGGCCGCCGGCTCGCCTTCCGCGCTCATGTCCGCGGCGCCGGCATCCGCGTGATCTGGCGGGCGGCCTCCGCCAGCTGGGGCACGCCCTCGTCGAACGTCCGCAGCCAGGGGTCGTCGGTGGTGCCCGCCAGCGAGCGCTTGTAGTTGCCCTCCATGAACACGGCGGCCTTCCAGAGCGCGAGCGCCTGGTACCAGCGAAGGTCGGACATCGAGCGCCCCGTCCGTCCCTCGTAGCGGGCGACCAGCTCGTCGCGCGAGAGGAAGCCCTCGGCGTGGGTGACGCTCATGCGGTCGAACATCGTCTCGCGCATCTCGTCGGGTCGCGCCCAGGTGGCGGTCAGGTAGCCGACGTCCGCCAGCGGGTCGCCGATCGTGGCCAGCTCCCAATCGAAGACGGCCACGAGCCGGGCCGGCGCCTCGCGCGCGAACATCGTGTTGCCGAGCCGGTAGTCACCGTGGACGATCGTCGCCGCGGGCGACTCCGGCATGTTGTGGGCGAGCCACTCGCCGACTTTCTGGACCACCGCCAGCTCACGCGTCTTGTTGTGCTCCCACAGGCCGCCGAAGCGCCGGAGCTGGCGCTCGAGGTAGCCGGTCGGCTTTCCGAAGCCCTCGAGGCCGCAGGCGCGCCAGTCCACCGCGTGCATCTCGGCGAGCGCGTCGACCAGCTCCTCGGCGATCCCCCGGCGCTCGGCCGGCGCGTCGAGCGCCGCGGGGACCTCGTTGGTGATCACCTCCCCGTCCACTCGCTCCATCACGTAGAACGGCACGCCGAGCACCGACTCGTCGTCGCAGACGGCGAGCACCGGCGGGACGCGGAGGCTCGTGTCGCGCACGGCGGCCAGCAGCCGCGCCTCGCGCAGCACGTCGTGGGCCGACGGCGGCAGCGGCGGCCGCGGCGGGCGGCGCAGGACCAGCCGCGCGTCCTCCTCGCGGCGGAGCAGGAAGGTCACGTTCGAGTGCCCCTCGCCGATCCGCTCGGGCTCGACGCGGCCGTCGCCTAGGCCCGCGCGCTCGAGGAACGCCTCGAGCGGCTCGCGGACGATCAGCGGCGGGAGCTCCTCGGCGCGCGCCTGCTCATGGGTGTCGACGACCTCGCGGGGCACGGCGCGAATCCTTTCAGCCGCGCGGGACTCCGCCCGGATCGCTAGATCGCGTCGACGTGGCGGACGTTCTCGACGTCGTCCGCGTCGCGGCTCGGCTCGCCGCCGAACCAGGCGTCGAGGATCTCGCCGAGCACGGCCTGGCTCGTGCTGCGCAGCGAGAGCGCAAGCGCGTTGGCGTCGTTCCAGCGACGCGCGCCCTCGGCGGTGGTCGCATCCCAGCAGAGCGCCGCGCGGACGCCGCTGACCTTGTTTGCGGCCATCGACGCCCCGGTGCCCGTCCAGCAGCAGACGATCGCCTGCTCGGCGCGCCGCTCGGCCACGTCGCGCGCGGCCGCCTCGCTCGCCCATGCCCAGTCGTTGCGCTCGTCGTCGGCCAGCGCGCCGTGCGCGATCGGCTCGTGCCCGCGCCGGCGAAGCTCTCCCACGAGCGCGTCCGCGACACCGGTCCGCTCGTCGCTCGAGACCGCGATCCGCATCGCTCTAGGGTAGCTCCGTGCCGGAGTTGCCCGAGGTCGAGATCACCGCGCGACGGCTCCACCGCGCCGTCGCCGGAGCCCGCGTCGAGTCCGCGCTCGCGCCCGGCGTGGTGACGATGAAGACGTTCGACCCGCCGCTCGATGCGCTTGGCGGGGCCACGCTGACCGGGGTCAGGCGGCTGGGCAAGATGCTGGCAGTCGACGCCGGGGAGCTCTCGCTGCTGGTCCATCTGATGTCCGCGGGAAGGCTTGCCATCTTCGACAAGCGGGCCTCGCTGCGAGACAGGAGCGCCCGGGTGCTGCTGCGCCTGGGCGACGGGCGCGAGCTGCGGCTGCGGGAGTTCGGCACCCAGCAGCGCGCCTGGGCAAAGCTCCTGCCCGCCGGCGAGGTCGAGCGCGACGAATATGTCGCGACACTCGGGCCGGACGCCCACCCGGCACGGCCGCTCGCGGAGTTCGCGCAGCTGGTACGCCGTCCGCGCCACCTGCACGCGCTGCTGCGCGACCAGCGCGTGATCGCCGGGATCGGACGCTCGTGGGTGGACGAGATCCTCTGGACCGCCGAGCTGTCGGCGTTCAAGAACGGGTCCGACCTCGACGACGCCGAGGTCGCCCGCCTCCACGACGCCTGCGACCGTGTGCTCGGGGCGGCGTTGGAGCACTACGAGGAGGTGGTCGGCGACACGATGCCCGACAAGGCGCCGATGCCGCTCCAGGTGCACGCGCGCCAGGGCCAGCCCTGCCCGCGCTGCGGCGCGACGCTCGCGGCCGTGTTCTTCAAGGACTACGTCACCACGTACTGCCCGGCCGAGCAGACCGGCGGGCGCGTGCTCAAGGACAGGCGCCTCTCGCGTCTGCTCAGGTGAGCGGACCGGCTTCGCGGTTGCCCGACCCGAACTGGCCGTACCTTTTCGACGTGGAGACAAGCCAGCCGATCGCGCCGCCCGCCGCCTCGTTCATCGACGCGGCGCAAGCGTTCTTCGAGAACCTCGCGGGGGTCGAGTGGCCGCTGCTCGCGATCGCCCTCGCCGCCTTCCTCGTGTACCTCACCCTGCGCTCGCGCGCCTCCTACAACATCCTGCGCGCGGCCTACCCGACCGAGCACTTTCAGTGGCGCTACATCTGGGGCGCCTACATGGCGGGCTACGGGTTCAACTCCGTGATCCCCGCGCGCGGCGGCGACTTCGTCCGGCTCTTCCTCACCAAGACCTCGATCCCGCGCTCGAGCTACCCGGCGGTCACCTCGAGCTTCGCCGTCGAGCTCGTGTTTGACGCCTTCATGGCGATCTTCATCCTCAGCTTCGCCTTCTCGCAGGGCGTGTTCCCCAAGCCTCCGGACTTCCCGGACATCGGCGCGTTCGACCTCTCGTTCCTGGCGGCGAACCCCCAGTTCACGCTGTTCCTGGTCACCTTCCTCGGGGTGGCGGGGCTCGTCGTCGTCGCGATCCTCTCGGCGCGCGTCAAGGCATTCTGGTCGCGCGTGCGACAGGGGATCACGATCCTCGCCGACCGGCGGCGCTACATCCGCGAGGTGTTCGCCGTGCAGCTCGCCGGCTGGCTGTTCCGCTTCACCGCGTTCTGGTTGATGCTCGAGGCGTTCGGCGTCGGCGGCTCGGTCCGCAACGTGCTGCTGGTGCTCGGAGTCAACGCGGTCGGGACGCTGGTTCCCTTCACGCCACAGGGGGCGGGCGTGCAGCAGCCGATCCTGGTGACGGTGTTCGCCGGGACCGCAGCGGGCGCCACCGTGGCGGCCTACTCAGTCGGCCAGCAGCTGGCGATCGCGGCGTTCACGTTCGCGATCGGATTCGGAGCGATCTTCTTCATGTTCGGCTTTCGCTCCTTCAAGGACATCATCACCCGCGGCAAGAGCGAGCGTGAGGCCGAGCAGGCGGCGGGCGCGGGCCCGGGGTAGGGCGCGCCGTTCCGACCGGCGCTACTGCGTGCCGAAGCCCTCGCGGGCCTCGCGCACGAGCGTCACGGCCTCCGGGAAGATCCGCCCCATCGCCTCGCGGATCTGGGCGGCCTGCTCCTCGGGGTTGCCCTGAAGGTTCAGCCGGTTGATCCCGGCGACGGTCATGTCGACTGCGAGCTTGATCGCGTTGTCGGCCCACGCGACCTTCTGGGCGCCCTGCATCTGCTCGGCGAACTCCGCCATCCGCCGCCGCAGCTCGTCGGGGTCGCCGAACAGGCCGCCGCAGGGATCCTCTGAGGACATGCGTTGATTCTACGGCCCGCCGCTCCACGCGGGCGTGGGGCCGCGACGGCGAGGCGGCTCGTATAGTCGCGGGCGTGCTGATCGGCGAGGTGATGACCGAGCCCGTGGTCACGGCGGGCACCGAAGCGAAGCTCGGCCAGGTCGCCGAGCTGATGCGCGACCGCAACGTCGGATCGGTCGTCGTTGTGGACGGCTCGCGACCGTGCGGCATGATCACCGACCGCGACGTGGCGCTGGCGGTGGTCGCCGACGGCGTCGACCGCTCCGGGCTCGCGGGCGATCACGCCACCCGGCCGCTGGTGTCGGGCGAGGTCGGCATGGAGCTCGAGGAGGCCGCCGCCCTGATGGTGCAGAACCGCGTCCGGCGCCTGCCGGTGGTCGAGGACGGCGAGCTGCGGGGCATCGTCACGATCGACGACCTCGCCGTCCGCGCCGGCGACCTCCAGCTCGCCCAGCGGATGACCGCCGAGGTCGCTCGCGCCGCGCTGCCCGAGTTCTTCTTTCACCAGCGCGGCGGCTGATGGCTCCGCTCACCCCCGAGCAGCGGCGCCGCCGCAGCCGCTTCGAGACCGCCCTTCGGATCGCCGAGCCGGCGCTCAACCTCGTCCTGGCCGCCGGCGAGCGGCTGTCGCGCCTCGTCGAGCGCGGCGAGGACGACTACTACCCGCCGCGGCGCGGCAACCTGCCGCCGCCGACCGCGAGCGGACCGCCGGCCCGGGAGCGACGCTCGTGAGCGCGGACGCAGAGAGCGGCCAGCTCGAGTGGGAGCGGCGGGCAGGGCGCGTGGCCGCGGCGGCGGCGTTCGCGGCGGGGGTGCTGCCGTTCATCTCGTTCTTCGTGCTGGCTTCGAGCATCAGCTCCCCGGGAGAGGGCAGGGCGGGCCTGCTCGCCGCCGCCGACGAGTCCTCGGCCGCGTTCCTCGCCGGAGCGGCGCTGACCGCGCTTGGCTTCCTGCTGCTGCCGATCCCTCTCGGCTACCTCTTCCGCGCCAGCACGGCGCGCCGCCCGGAGACCCCGGGGATCGCGCTGCCGCTGCTGATCGCGGCCGCGGTGGGGACCGCGGCAATCCTCATCGTCGAGCAGGTGCTGCTCCTCGACGTGGCGGGTGACTTCGCGGCTGAAGGGTCGATGACCGAGGAGGTGGCGGACGACCTCGTCGCCGCCAGCGCCGTGGACACCGCCCAGCTCGTGCGCTTCGCGCTCAGCGTCGCGCTCGGCGCGGCGGTGCTGCTGATTGCGCTGAACGCCATGCGGGCCGGGTTGCTGAGCCGCTTCGTCGGAATCATCGGCGTGGCGGTCGGCGTGTTCATCGCGGTCCCGATCCTCGGCGGGGCGACGCTGATCCAGCTCTTCTGGCTCGTCGCGCTCGGCATGCTCTTCCTCGGCCGCTGGCCCGGGGGCGGGCGCGGGCCGGCCTGGGATCGCGTCGAGGCGGTGCCGTGGCCGGGCGCCGCCCAGCGCATGGAGGCCGACCGCGCCGCGCGTGTTGACAAGGCCCAGCGGCTCGCCTACGGGGACTCGGGCGACGAGGGGGCCGGATCGGGTGAGAAGGCCGAGCCCTCGGGCGATGGGGGCGACGCCCCGGACCCCCGGCCCGCCTCGCGCAAGCGCCGGCGCGGGCGCTAGGAAGCGCCGGCCGCCTCGCGCAGGCGCGCGTAGGCCTCGGCCGGGTCACCCGCGCCCATCACGGCCGAGCCGGCCACGAACAGCGTGGCGCCGGCGTCGGCGCACGGCGGGGCGGTCTCGACGTCGATTCCGCCGTCGACCTCGATCGCGACCAGATCGGGCAGCAGCTCGCGCAGCCGGGCGACCTTGCCGGGCGACTCGGGAATGAACGGCTGGCCGCCCCAGCCGGGGTTGACCGTCATGCAGAGCACCTGGTCGAGGGCGTCCGCGACCTCCGCGACCGCGTGCGCGGGCGTGGCCGGGTTGAGTGCCAGACCCGCGCGGCAGCCGGCCTCACGGACGACCTTGAGCGTGTAGTGGACGTGCGGAGTGGCTTCCCAATGCACGCTGATCGCGTCCGCCCCCGCGCCGGCGAACTCGGCGACGTGGCGCTCGGGGTGCTCGATCATCAGGTGCACGTCGAGGACGCCGCCCGCGGCGTGGACGCGCTCGCTGATCGCGTCCACGACCAGCGCCCCGACGGTGATCGGCGGCACGAAGTGCCCGTCCATGACGTCGACGTGGATCACCCGCGCGCCGGCGTCGAGCACCTCGTCGAGCTGGGCGCCGAGCCGCGCGTAGTCGGCGGCCAGGATCGAGGGCGCCACCCGGCGGCCCTCAAAGGCGTCCGCGGTCACCGCACCGACGCCCGCGCGTGCGTGCGGATCTCGGAAAGGATCCGCTCCAGCCGGGGCTCGGTGTCGCGGTCCACGTGCGAGATCGCGGCCGCGACGGCGGGGTGCACGCCGGCGATCTGGGCGTGCAGCTCGTGCGCAACGGCCCGATACGACGGGTGCCCCTCCCTGCCCGAGCGCAGCTCGATCACGTGCATGGCCTCGCGCGCGTTCATGTCGAGCACATAGCGGATGCGATAGCCAAGGCAGAGCGCGTAGGGGGCCGCCTCGGGGCGGCCGATCGAGGCGAGACGCTCGTACTCCGCGCGCGAGCGCTCGAGCGACGCACGGTAGTCGTCGGCCACGCCGGCCGCCTCGAGCTCGCCGGGGACGCCGGCGCCGAGGTCGGGCGTGAGCGACTGCCACTGGATCGTGAGCATCCGGTGGCGCTGGAGGTCGCGGAAGGCCCCGTAGTCGGACACGACCTCGAAGCGGTAGCGGAGTGCCTCGAGCCCGCGCCCGGGACGATGGCGGCGGTTGGCGCGATCGCCGCAGAGCTCGGCGATCAGCTCGGCGCGCTCGTCCGGTCCGATCATCTCGAGGGCGCGCCGAACCTCCTCCTCGGAGGCGGCGGCGGACTCGAACAGCAGCGCCGCGAGCAGGTCCTCCTCGGAGCCCTCGGTCGACAGCAGCCGCACCGACGGCGCGTCCGCGTCACCGGCGGCGGTCGCCCGGTCGAGCCCCATGCGCGCCGCGATCCGGCCCGCCGCGCCGGTCCGGCGCCGCAGGTACTCGACCCACTGTCCGCCGCGCTCGGGCCGGTCCACGCGCGCCACGAAGCTCGGCATCACCTGCCGCAGCTCCGCGAGGATCATCTCGCCGAGCCCGCGCGCCTCGGGCAGCGGCGAGGCGAACAGCCGCAGCACGAGCTGCTCGTAGGCCTGTCCGGTGGCGAAGATGCCGACGTGCGAAAGCGACGCCGCGGGCAGCAGCCCGCGCAGCAGGTCGAGCGACTTGGCCTTGATCGACCGGGCGTGGGCGGCCTCGGGCTCGCCGTCGCTGCGCGGGAAGCGCTCGGCGGCCCAGGCCGCGACGCGCGGGAGCGCGCCGGCATAGGCATCGAAGAGGGCGTCCATCGCCCGCTCGTACTCGGGTCCTAGCGAGGGGTCGCGCCAGTATCGATACCCGCCGCCGGGCATCGGCGAGTCGTAGGCGATGTAGCGCGTGGACTGCTCCAGGTACGCCGCGAGCCGGCCACGCTGAAGGAGCTTGGTCGCGATGTTGGACACCCATTCGCAGGCGACGTGGGCGCCGCCAAGCTGGGCGACCGAATCGTCGCCGTAGCCGAGGAAGATGCGCTGGTAGAGCGCCGCCGCGCGCTCGCCCTCGGCGCCGTCGAACGCGTGCGCGGCGCCGGGGTCTACGTCGTCGGCGAACTCGTCGAGGAACAGCCGCCGCAGCGTGCCCGGGTAGCGCGAGTAGCGGGCGAAGAGGGCGCCCTTGACGGTCTCGGGGAGGTTGACCAGCGCAAAGACCGGCCGGTCGAGGTTCGTGAAGTGGGGGACGAGGCGCTCACGCTCGTCGTCGGTGAAGGCCTCGACGGGGTACGGCATGGGGCGGCGAGTGTAGAGCGAGCGGCGGCCGACCGGCCGCCTCTAGTGGACCCGTCAGCCGCGGCCCTCCCAGCCGACCTGCACGCCGTCGGGACCGACGATCGTCGGCACCACGCCCGATCCGTTCGAGTGCTCGAACAGCTCCTCGCGCCAGTCGCGGTTCGCGGTAGCGTCGCGCTCCTCCCACTCGAGGCCCTCTGCGGCCAGGCCGTCCCGCGCCGCGCCGCAGTACGGGCAGCCCGGCTTGACGTACATGACGCGCTCACTCACCGCTCAGAGGATAGGTGGCGAGCGCGCAGGCGTTCAGGCTCGGCCCGCTCCGTTCGAGCCGTGGCGGCTCTCCAGCACGCGGTCCACCAGCCCGTAGGCCGCGGCCTCCTCGGCGGTGAAGAAGCGGTCGCGCTCCATGTCGTCGTGCACCCGCTCGAGCGGCTGACCGGTATGACGCGCGTAGATCTCGTCCACCCGCTCGCGCAGGTTCAGCACCTCGCGCGCGTGGATCTCGATGTCGCTCGACTGGCCCTCGAACGCGGCCGACGGCTGGTGGATGAGGATGCGGCTGTTGGGCAGTGCCGCACGCTTGCCGGCCGCGCCGCCCGCGAGCAGCAGCGAGCCCATCGACATCGCGATCCCGACGCAGGTCGTCTGGACGTCCGGCTTTACGTACTGCATGGCGTCGTAGATCGCGAGGCCCGCGTACATCGAGCCGCCCGGTGAGTTGACGTAGAGAGAGATGTCCTTGTCGGGATCGTCTGACTCGAGATGGATCAGCTGCGCCACCACCAGGTTCGCGACCTGGTCGTCCACCGGCTCGCCGACGAAGATCACCCGGTCGCGGAGAAGGCGGGAGTAGATGTCGAACGAGCGCTCGCCGCGCGAGTCCTGCTCGATGACCATCGGGACGAGCGGCATGCCTACTCCGCGTCCCCTTCGGGCTCGCTGTCGCCACGGGCGAGCCACTTGAGGATCGCGCTCCGCGCGAAGCGCCAGTCGCCCCCGACGCGGCGACCGGGCAGATCGCCGCTCTCGGCGAGCGCTTCGACGGCTTCCTCCGCTGCCTGGAGGAGGTCCGCGACCTGCGTGAGGGTCAGAACCTCCGCCGTCTCGGTCGGGCGGAAGGTGTGCCTGCCGACGGTCATCGTGTCCGCGTCCGTCTCGACCACGACCCGGCGGCGGTCGTCGAAGCCGAATCCCGGCCGGTCGTCACCGCTCGGCGCCGGCGTGTCACGGCTCAGGCGGCGCAACTCGTCGAGGCCGGCCGCGGAGCTCGGGTCGATGTAGCGCGCCACCAGCCCGCTCACCAGATCCTGCTTGCGAGCCTTGAGCTCGAAGGCCGCTCGATCGAGCTTCTCCGCTTCCGCGAGGGGGATGCGGACGAAGAGAGCGGCCGTTTGCTGAGAGCGCTTGCTGGGCGGTGACATATCTAGATATCAGGCTAGCAAACCATTTCCGAGGCAGCTCGTGTCGCGGGATCGCCGGGCAGCCGCCAGCGGCCGCGCTTACGCGAGGGGCTCGCGGCGTCTTGAGTCGCGGCCGCTTGGGGCGCCTGTCGTTTACGGATACGAAGTTGCCTCCCAGGCAACGAAGTTGCCTGCCACGAACATCCGTGTCCGAACCTCGCAGCCCCGTGGAGGGACGTATCCGTCCGCGCCTCTGGGGGGCAAGGGTGCGCACCAGGTCTTCGACGCGCGGCCGCCGAAACGACGCGGGGACGGATAAATCCGCCCCCGCGTGACTGTCTCGGTGTCGCTTGCGCCTACGGAGCCGGCACGACCTCGCCGGTGGCGGGATCGACCGGAGCCTCCTCGACGGGCGCTGCCTCGACGGGGGCTTCCGCGACCGGAGCCTCCTCGACGGGGGCGGGCTCGACCGGAGCGGGCTCCACAGGCGCCGGCTCGACCGGAGCCGGAGCGGGCTCGACCGGAGCCGGAGCCTCCTCGACGGGGGCGGGCGCCGGCTCGACCGGAGCCGGAGCCTCCTCGACGGGCGCCGGCGCTGGCTCGACCGGGGCGGGGGCCTCCTCGACCGGCGCCGGGGCGGGCTCCGCGGGAGCCGATGCCTCGGACTCAGCCGGTGCCTGCTCGGTCTGCGTGGCGTAGGTCGCCTCGCCCGAACGTCGCGGCTTCTCGCTCGAGGTCGTCTCCGCCTCCTCGGTGCCGCCGCTTCCGGCCTGCTCCTGCTCCTGCTGCTCGCGCTCGGCCCGGCGCTGCTCGCGCTCGCGCTGCTCACGACGCTGCTCGCGCTCGTAGCGCTTGTTCTTGCCGGGCACCTTCTTGTCGCCGCGCAGGTAGGGCAGCGGATCCTGCGCGTTGCCCCTCACGCGCGTCTCGAAATGGAGGTGCGGTCCGGTCGAGTCCCCGGTGCTCCCAACGCGGCCGATGATCTGACCGGTCTTCACGTAGCCCGAGTCGAACTTGATGCTCGAGAGGTGCGCGTAGCACGTCTCGAACCGCGGGGTGTGCTTGATGCACACGATGTTCCCGTAGCCGTCTTGGACGCCGGCGAAGCTGATCTGGCCGCATGCGGCCGCCCGCACGGGGTCGCCGTCGATGCCCGCGTACGAGATATCGATGCCGCCGTGGTTGCGGCCGTCGCCGAACGTACTGGTGAGCGAATGACCCGCAGTCGGCCACCGCAGCTTCTCGAGACCGCAGACCGTGACGCCGCCGGCCGAGCCGCCGTTCGAGCCGCCATTGCTCGGCTGCCCGCCCGGTGAGGGCTGACCACCCGGGGACGGGTTCCCGACTGGCGTCGATCCGTTTCCGCCGGGCGACGAATTCCCGCCGGCTGTCGAACCGTTGCCGGGTGAGGCTCCCGAGCCGCTCGCGGAGCCGCCGGCGTCAGCGGGCCCGGAGGGGCGCTTATTCTGCACCATCACGAGGTAGTTGCCGCCGTTGAAGTCGCCGGAGTCGGCCGGCCGGGCATCCGTGGTGAGCGACGCCGGACGTGTGGGCGCCGTCGGACGCTCTGGACTCGCCGCGACCTCAGGAGCCGGCGCCGACGGGACGAAAGCCACGTTGCGGCCGTCGAAGAGCGCCGCCCAGGTGTTGGGACCGACGATGCCGTCCACGCGAAGGCCCTCGGCGCGCTGGAACGCCACGACGCCGGCCTGCGTCTGCGGGCCGTACACGCCGTCGACCTCCACGGCCGGATCGACCTGGATCGCGAGCTCCCGCTGGACGGCGGCCACCGCGGGGCCGCTGTCGCCGAGCTCGAGCATGATGTTGTCGCCCGGCTCGGTGAGCGCGGTCGGCTCCACGGCCGCCGAGCTCGTCGAGCCCCCGCCGCTCGGGCTCTGGGCCGCGACCACGCTCGGCGCAGCCGTCGCTCCGAGCATCGCGGCGCTCATCGCCACCGACGCGCCCTTCTTGCGGCTCAGCTGCTTGCGCCCGAGTGCGGCGTGCTCACGCCGGTAGAGCGACCGCGTCAGCGAGCGCTCCCAGATGTCGGTCGAGGCGAGGTCGCGCCGAGGCAGGTCGTCCACGGCCAGATCCGTATGGGAATGCGGCACCTAAACGCTCCTTTGTCTTTCTCGTGCCTACGAGGTGAGCTGACGGGCTCGCGCTGAAAGATCGCGCTACGCCGCGCTCCGGCGGCGATTCGCCCCTGCGGCCGTGAAGGCCGCTCTTGGTTCCCCCGTTTCCCGTGTCCATGGCGGCGCGGGAATTCGGCTTAGGACTCAGGCAACATAAACCATCGCGCAAGGAAAGTTGCGGTGGTTGCGACATCGCGATCCATTTCGACGCCGCCGCGGCCATCCCTTGTGACGGAAGCGACTAGGCCGGAAGCCCCCGGCGCCCTAAAGCAGCGCCCCGAAGACCGGCCCGATGTCAGCCGCGACGTCGAACAGCACCCCGGGCACGATCCCCAGCACGATCGTCGCCGCGGCCGCCGCGATCGCCACCGCGCTGACCTCCGGCTGCGCCCGCGCGCCGGCCTCGGGCGACCAGCCTCCGACCGGCTTGACCCGCCGCGCCACGCGGCCGACGGGCGCCGGCAGCTCGATCTCGATCGGGCCCATCCACATCACGGCGAGCACGCGCAGGTAGTAGACGAGCGACAGCATGGAGCCGATCACGATCGCCACGCCGAGCGACTCCCAGCCGCCCTCGACAGCCGCTTCGATCAGATAGAACTTGCCGAAGAAGCCAGCCGTCAGCGGGATCCCGGCCAGCGCCAGCATCGCGATCGTCATCGGCCAGGCGAGCCACGGGCTCGCGGCGCCGAGCCCCTCGAGCGAGCGAATTCCGTCGCCGTGCTCGGACCGGCGCTCGCGCGCGATCACCACGGCGAAGGCCGCCACGTTCATCAGCAGGTAGACCGCCAGGTAGAAGGCCGTGGCCTGGAGGCCGAGCTGCGTGCCGACCACCACGCCGACCAGCATGTAGCCGGCCTGCCCGACGCCGGACCACGCGAGCATCCGCTTGAGCGAGCTCTGCGCGATCGCGCCGACGTTGCCGATCACGATCGTCGTCCAAGCGAGCGCCGCCAGCGCGGGTGCCCAATCGGGTTGAGCCGGCGCGAGAGCGTCGAGGAAGAGCCGCAGGAAGATCGCGAACGCGGCGGCCTTCGTCGCCACCGCCATGAACGCGGTGATCGGGGTCGGCGCGCCCTGGTAGACGTCGGGAGTCCACTGGTGGAAGGGCGCCACCGACGCCTTGAACGCCAGCCCGGTCGCCGACAGCGCGACGCCGGTGAGGAATAGCGAATCGGTGGCGCCGACCGAACCCTCGAGCGCGGCGGCGATCGCGGGAAAGTCGGTTGCGCCCGTGGCGCCGTAGATCAGCGCCAGGCCGTAGAGCAGCGTCGCCGAGCCGACCGAGCCGATCACCAGGTACTTGAGGCCGGACTCGAGCGAGGGCTCGCTGCGTACGCGGCTTCCGCACAGGACGTACAGCGGGATCGACAGCAGTTCGAAGCCCACGAACACCGTCACGAGGTTGTCGGCGGCGGCGAGCACGGTCATACCCGTGATCGACGCGAGCAGCAGCGAGTGGTACTCGCCGGCGCCCGCCTCCCGGACCGCTCGCGCGCGCAGCGACAGCAGCACCGTGAAGACCCCGGCGGAGTAGAAGAGCACCGACAGCCCGAGCGCGAGCGTGTCCATCGACAGCGCCCCCTCGACGATCGGCTCGACCTCGCCAGGCTCCCAGATGGCCACCGCGAAGGCGATCGCCGCGAACAGGGACACCAGCGTCAGCGCGGGCATCAACGCGCGCTGCACGAAGCGGCCGGGGAGAAGCCCGACCATGAGCACCACGATCGAGCCGCCGAGCGTCGCGAGGATCGGCGCGAGCTGGAGGTAGTCGATCGCCGGCGCCTCGATCTGGGCCACCGGCGTCACGGCGACGCCCCCTCCGCGGCCGCGGTCGGCGCCGCCGGCGGCTCACCGCGCGCGAGCGACTGAGCCCGCTCGACCTTGGCGACGGTCGCCGCCTCGGTGCGCTCGAGCACGAGCTGCGGGTAGACCGAGAGCGCGACGATCACGAGCACGAGGGGCGCGACGACGGCGAGCTCGCGAACGCCGAGGTCGCGCGACGCGACGCGCTCCCCGATGCGGTTGTGCATCGCGCGCTGGTAGAAGCGGATCATGTACACGGCGGCCAGCGCCACGCCGGCGCTCGCGACGATCCCGAAGACGAGCTTCGACTCGAAGGCGCCGAAGAGGATCAGCAGCTCGCCGATGAAGTTCGCCGTGCCCGGCATCGCGAGCGTCGCGAAGCCCACGACCAGGAACAGCGCCGCGAGCACCGGCGCGCGCATCGCGATCCCGCCCATCTGAGCGAGCGACTCCGAGCCGCCGGTCCGCCGCGCCAGAACGCCGATCACGAGGAACAGCGCGCCGACCACGAGCGCGTGGTTGACCATCTGGAGCACCGCGCCCTGGGCGCCGAGGTCGTCGAGGGAGAAGATCCCGAGCGTGATGAAGCCGAGCTGGGCGACCGACGAGTAGCCCACCACCAGCCGCGCCTCGTCCTGGCTGAAGGCGAGCGCCGACCCGTAGAGGATCGACACCACCGCGATCACGAGCACGATCTCCTGGAAGTGCAGCGAGGCGTCCGGGAGGATCGGCAGCACGACGCGCAGGAACCCGTACGCGCCCAGCTTCGACAACACCGCCGAGAGCAGGATGAGCACCGGGATCGGCGCGGCTCGGTAGGCGTCCGGCATCCAGCCGTGCAGCGGGAACGCCGGCATCTTGACGAGGAAGGCCGCCGCGAACAGGACGAAGATCCACTGCTGCGTTCCCTCCGGCAGCGTGCGCTCGGTCAGGTCGGCGAGCGCGAACGACAGCTCGCCGCCGCTCTCCTGCGCGGCGAGCACTCCCAGCGCAACCGCGCCCGCGAGCATCAGCAACGAGCCGACGAGCGTGTAGATGATGAGCTTCGTCGTGGCGCGCACTCGGTCGCGCTCGCCCCAAGCGCCGACCAGGAAGTAGAACGGGACCAGCGTCAGGTCGAAGAAGAGGACGAACAGCGCCAGATCCTGTGCGCAAAAGACACCGAGCACCGCTGTCTCCGCCAGCGCGAGCTGGAAGAAGAAGAGCCGCGGATGCTCCCACTCGCGCAGGCAGGCGGCGAGCGTCGCGAAGAACCACAGGAGCGTGGTGAGCGCGACCATGAACAGGCTCAGGCCGTCCACCCCCAGCGAGTAGCGGATCCCGAGCTCGGAGATCCAGGCGATGTCGGTCACGTACTGAAGCCCGGCACTCGACGCGTCGAGGTCCGCGATCATCGCGACCGCGTAGGCGAGCGAACCGGCCGTGCCCGCGAGCACGAGCCAGCGGCCGGCCCGGCCGGCGCGCCCGGGCAGCACGGCCGCGAGCAGCGCCGCCGCGAGCGGCAGGAAGATCACGATCGAGAGGTGGATCGTCAGCATGCTGCCGCCCTCAGAGCCTCACGCCGACGCGATCAGGAAGTAGAGCGCCAGCCCGCTGACGCCGACGAACAGGAGCAGCGCGTACGCGCGTAGGTAGCCGGACTGGATCGTCCGCGCAAACGAGGTGCCGGCGCGCACCGCGCCGCTCGCCCCGCCCACGAGGATGCCCTGGACGAGCGCGCTCTCCACGACGGTGCGCCCGAAGCGGCCGAAGCCCGCCGCCGGGCGCACGAACAGCGCGTCGAGGAGCTCGTCGAAGTACCACTTTCGCGCGAGGAAGGAATGGACGGGCCGAAGTCTGTCGCGCAGCGCGAGCGTGACGCCCGGCCGGCGCATGTACAGGACATAGGCGATCGCGATCCCGAGCAGACCGATCGCGCCTCCGACCGCGAGCCCGATGTACTCGGCGCTCTCGGAGGGGTGGACGTCGATGAACCGCGAGTCGGCGAACGTCGGCTCGAGGAAGTGCTCGAGCGTGTCGGTGACGCCGGGTATCGCCACGAGGCCGGCCACCACCGACAGCAGGGCGAGCGGCGCCATGGCCGCGGCCATCGGCGCCGAGCGCTCGGCGACGTGGTGCTCGGGACCGGGGAAGCCGACGTCGGAGTCCTCGACCTCGCCGGTGGCCGGGTTCTGCGGGTCGGCGTGGTGGATCCCGCCGCGCGCGAGCTCCGCCGCCTCCGGCGCCGCCTTGCCGAAGAAGACGCGGAACACCATCCGGAACGCGTAGAAGGCGGTGATCAGGGCGGCCACGTAGCCGACGACGCCGAGGATCACGTAGCCGCCGCCACGGTCGATCGTGAACGCCAGGATCTCGTCCTTCGAGAAGAAGCCGGAGAGGAGCGGGGCCCCGGCGAGCGCAAGAGCTCCGAGCGTGAACGTGGCGAACGTAAACGGCATCGCCTTGCGAAAGCCGCCCATACGGTCGAGCGACTGCTCGCCGCCCATCGCGCCGATCACCGAGCCGGCGCCCATGAACAGCAGCGCCTTGAAGAACGCGTGCGTCATCAGGTGAAAGAGGCCGGCGCCGTAGGCGAACACCGAGACGCCGAGCACCATGTAGCCGATCTGCGACATCGTCGAGTACGCGATGACCCGCTTGAGGTCGGTCACGACCAGCGCGATCGTCGCCGCCATCACCAGCGTCAGCGTGCCGATGATCGCCGCCACGTCGGCGGCGGCCGGCGCCAGCTCGAACAGGGGGTGGGTGCGCGCGATCAGGTAGACGCCGGCGGTGACCATCGTGGCGGCGTGGATCAGCGCCGACACCGGCGTCGGGCCCTCCATCGCGTCCGGGAGCCAGGTGTGAAGCGGGATCTGGGCGGACTTGGCGAAGGCACCGACGAGGAGCAGCAGGCAGGCGGCAACCAGCGTCCCGTCGTTCTCCGCAAACGCCTCCTCGGCGCCGGTGAAGACGCCCGCGTAGTCGAGCGCGCCGGTCGCCTGGAACAGCAGGAACGTCGCGAGCACGAGGCCGACGTCGCCGACGACGTTGATCACGAACGCCTTGATGCCCGCGGCGGTCGCGGTCATCCGCCGGTACCAGAAGGAGATCAGCAGGTACGAGGCGGCTCCCACGAACGCCCAGCCGACGATCAGGAGCACGAAGTTCCCCGCCAGCACCAGCAGCAGCATCGAGAAGACGAAGAAGTTGAGGTAGGAGAAGAAGCGCGCGTAGCCGCCGTCGGAGGCGATGTAGGCGACCGAGTAGAGGTGGATCAGGAAGGAGACGCCGCTGACGACCAGCACCATGAACACCGACAGCGGGTCAACGAGGATCCCGAGGTCGGCGTCGAGCCCGGCGGTGCTCGCGTAGTCGAAGGCGCTGGCGGTCAGCGAGCGCTCCTCCGCGGGGAGCGCCAGCAGCTCGAGCAGCGCGCCCACGCCGGCTGCGAACGAGAGCAGGATCGCGAAGCTGCCGAGCCAGCCGGCGAGGCGGCCGGGAAGGACGCGCCAGCCGAGCGCGATCACGAGCGTCCCGGCGAGCGGGAACGCCAGAACCAGCCAGGCGTAGGTCGTGGCGCTCATCCGCGCCGGCCGGCCATCGCCCTGCTCAGCCCCGCAGCTCGGACAGCTTGTCCACGTCGATCGGCAGCCGGCGGCGGTAGACCGACACGATCAGCCCGAGCCCGACGACGACCTCGCAGGCCGCCACCACCATCACGATCAGGGCGAAGATCTGGCCGTCGCCGGTTCCGTGCATGCGCGCGAACGCGATCAGCGCGAGGGTCCCCGCGTTCAGCATCAGCTCGAGGCAGAGCAGCACGACAAGCGGGCTGCGGCGGCTCATCACCCCGGCCGCACCGATGCAGAAGATGAACGCCGACAGGACGACGAACCAGGCGACGTCCATCAGGCGGCCCCCTCCGTCGCGCGCGGCGCTTCAGCGCGCGTCCCCTCCTCCGGTCCGCCCGGGACCTCCTCGAG
>JBPCMT010000105.1:0-7389 GCA_051001995.1 Thermoleophilaceae bacterium | reverse complement strand
GGAGTACGAGATCGAGCGCCTCTACCGCGACGCGCCGCTGCTGCTGATCGGCGAGGGCACGTCCGAGATCCAGAAGATGGTGATCGGCAAAAAGCTGCTGCAGCGCTACAAGATCTAGGGGAGAACGTGGCGTCGACCAACGAGCTGATCGCGCAGGCCGTCGAGGGCATACAGGCCGAGGTTCCCGCGCTCGCGAACCTGAAGCTCGTCGTGGCCTTGGAGCTGAAGGGGCGCGGCGACGTGCAGCTCTACCGCGTCGAGCCCCCCGGCCCGAAGGTCTCGAAGGACCCGGCGGCGGACGCCAGGGTCCGGGTGGCGGTCGCTCGCTCGCACTTCAACGAGCTCGCGACCGACGGGCGCGTGCGCCACTGGCGCGAGGCGATCGAGAGCGGCCACATGAAGGTCACCGGCCCGGAGCAGATCCTCAAGCTGGTAGCGAACGTGGTGGCGCGCCACGACGAGCGCGCGCGGACGCCGAAGACGCGGCGCTAGCGGAGCGGACGCTCCGGCCGCTGCGATGTGGATTGTGTCTACGTGAAGCGGGGATCACGTCGAGGAAGTGCGGGACCGCGGTTCGGATCGAGGCGGGTGGCGCTCGTCGTGGCGCTGCTGGCCGCCTTCGGGGTCGCGGGCGAAGCGTCGGCCGCGACGTCCACTTTCGCGCCGGTCGCTGACTCGTACGTGAGCTCGGCCAAGCCGAATGCGAACTACGGGGGCTCGACGGTTCTGAAGGTCGACGGCTCGCCGATCCTCAGGACGTACCTCCGCTTCGACGTGCAAGGCCTCACCGACCCGGTCACGAGTGCCACCCTGCGGCTGCGCTCCTACAGCACGACCGGCACCGGAGTCCGCGTTCACCCCGTGACGAGCAACACGTGGGGCGAA
Organism: Thermoleophilaceae bacterium; assembly: GCA_051001995.1. Classification (GTDB taxonomy): domain Bacteria; phylum Actinomycetota; class Thermoleophilia; order Solirubrobacterales; family Thermoleophilaceae; genus CAWEHQ01. The sequence goes on along the minus strand of JBPCMT010000105.1, from coordinate 6,504 downwards.
CGGTCGATCACCCACGGGAACGCTCCGCCGGTCGGGCCCGTGACGAGCGGATCAGGGCCGTTCTCGTCCGGCCAATCGGTGTCCCTCGACGTCTCCGAGCTCGTCAGAGGCGACGGGCTGGAGAGCTTCGCCGTCACGACGACGAGCACCTCGTCGAAGAGCTTCTCGAGCCGAGAGGGCGCGCGGCCGCCCGAGCTTGTGGTCAAGACCGAGCCCCCGCCCCCGCCACCCCCTCCGCCGCCGCCCCCGCCCCCGCCACCCCCCGGAGACCCGGTGATCGCGGCGGCCGGTGACATCGCGTGCGACCCGGGCGACGTCGACTTCAAGGGCGGCGCGGGTACCGCGACCCGTTGCCGGCAGCAGTACGTCTCCGATCTGCTCGTGGGGCGTGACCTCGCGGCGGTGCTCCCACTCGGGGACATCCAGTACGAGGACGGCCAGCTGGCCAAGTTCCAGCAGTCCTACGACCCGAGCTGGGGGCGGTTCAAGGCCATCACGCGCCCTGTGGCCGGAAACCACGAGTACGGAACGGCCAGCGCCGCCGGCTACTTCGACTACTTCAACGGGATCGGCACCGCCGGTGGTCCGGCGGGGGCGCGCGGGGAGGGCTACTACAGCTACGACCTCCAGAACTGGCACCTGGTCGCCCTCAACTCGAACTGCTCTGCCGTCGGCGGCTGCGGCCCCGGCTCGGCCCAGGAGCAGTGGCTGCGTGCGGACCTCGCTGCTAACCCGTCCAGCTGCACGCTCGCCTACTGGCACCATCCCCGGTTCACCTCCGCGTTACGCGGCGGCAACACGGCGATGAGCGCCCTCTGGGACGCCCTCTACGAGGCGGGCGCGGACGTCGTGCTGAGCGGCCACGAGCACGGCTACGAGCGCTTTGCTCGCCAGACCTCTGACGGGCGGCCCGACCGCGAGCGGGGCATCCGTGAGTTCGTCGTGGGCACGGGGGGCAAGGACCTCACCGGCTTCGCCGCCGCCACACCCAACAGCGCGGTGCGTCAGGCGAGCGCGTTCGGTTCCCTCGAGCTCACGCTCGGCGACACTGGGTACGACTGGCGATTCGTCGGGGAGCCGGGTAACTCGTTCTCTGACTCGGGCAGCGACGGCTGCGAGGGAAGCCCGCCGGACACCACGCCTCCAAGCTCGCCGACCGGGCTAGTCGCGAGCGCGAGCGACCCGACCACGGTCCAGCTCGCATGGACGGCCAGCACGGACGACGACGGGGTGTCCGGATACCGCGTCCTCCGCGACGGACAGCCGGTCGGGACGACGACGAGGACGAGCTACAGCGACGGCCAGCTTCAACCGGGCGCCACCTACGAGTACAGGGTCGTCGCGCTCGACCCGGCGGGCAACGCGTCCGCGCAGTCGGCGCCGGCGGGCGTGACGACGCCAAGCGTCGACCAACTCGTAATCGAGCCGAGCGACGACGCCACGATCGGCTCGGACTCCCCGGACTCGACCTTCGGCGCGCGCACCTACCTCGAGACCGACAACGCCCCGGTGGAGCACTTCCTGCTCAAGTTCCCAGTCACGGGCGTCGGCGACAAGCCGGTCGAGAGCGCCACCCTGCGCCTCCACGCCACGAACCCGTCGGCCATCGGGGGAGACCTTCGCCTGGTGGAGGACGCCACGTGGAGCGAGCAGACCGTGACGTGGACGAACGCGCCCCCCGGGGGCGTGGCTCCGGTCGCGTCGGTGGGCCCCGTGAGCGCCGGAAACTGGTACGAGGTCGACGTGACGTCGCTCGTGAGCGGCGACGGGCCGCTCGGCCTGAGGGTCACCAGCACCTCCTCGGACGGCGCCGACTACTCCTCGACCGAGGGCGCCGCCGGCCTCGCCCCCCAGCTTCGGATCAAGACCGGCTGACGCGCGCGTCGAACTACTCGCGCAGGGCGGTTCCGTCGTAGAGCTTCAGCACGCGCACGGCGCCGAGGGGCGCGGCGTCGAGGCAGAGCTCGCAGAGGACGCACTCGTCGAGGTTCTCCTGCACGACCTCCACGCGTCCGTCGCGCTCGGCGTAGATGTCCACCGGGCACACCTGCTCGAGCTTGCGCGCCAGCTCGGCGTCTTCGCGCGCCGAGTCCGCAACCACGACGTCGATGAAGAGGCCGGCCATCAGGCGACCGCTTTTCCGATCCGCTCGGAGACGAGCCCGGGGATCTCGGCGATCTCCTCCGCGACGCGGATCCCGGCCGACTCGAGACGGGCGATCTTCTCGGCCGCGGTATCGGCCTTGCCCTCGACGATCGTGCCGGCGTGGCCGAAGCTCATGCCGGGCATCGCGTCCATGAAGCGCCCCGCCATGAACGCGACGATCGGCAGCCGCGACCGGTTGTCGGTCACCCAGCGCGCGAGCTCGGCCTCCATCCGGCCGCCCGGCTCCGAGTAGATCACGATCGCCTCTGTCTGCTCGTCGGCCTCGAACAGCGGCATCAGCTCGGCGTAGGTGGAGCCGATGATCGCGTCGCCGCCGATCGACACCGCCGTGGACACGCCGAGGCCGGCCATCGTGAGCGTCGAGGAGATCTCGGTGGTCATGCCGCCGCTGCGCGACATCACCCCGACCGGGCCTGGCTGGTAGGCCTTGGCGGCGTCCTTCGCGGGGCCGCCGATGCCGCCCATCTTGGCCACGCCCGGCCGAATGACGCCGAGACAGTTGGGGCCGATGATGCGCGCGCCGCGCAGCGCCGCGAGCTCGACCATCTGCGCGACGTCGTAGCGGGGGATGCGCTCGGTCACGATCACGATCAGCTTCACGCCGGCCTCGATCGCCTCGAAGACGGCGTCGCGGGTGAACGCGGGGGGGACCGTCACGACAGATCCGTCCGGAACCTCGCCGGCCTCGTCCACGAGCTGGGCGACCGAGTCGTAGACCGGCACGCCGTGCACCTCCCGGCCGCGGCGGCCGGGCGTGACCCCGCCGACGATCCGCGATCCGTAGTCGAGGCACTCGCGCGTGAGGTTCACCGCCTCGCGGCCGGTGATGCCCTGCACGATGAAGGTGGTGGACTCGTCGATCAGCATCAGCTGCCGGCTAGACCTCCTCGACCTCGCCGGAGGTGCGGCTCGTGACCTGCGCCTCGCGGTCGGGGGTGCGCCCGTCTCCGGCCCCCGCCGTGGCCGTGCCGGCGACCTTCTCGACCGCCCGCCGCGCCGCCTCGTGCATCGAGACGGTGCGGTCGCAGTACTCGACCCCGTAGCGCTCGAGGATCTTGAAGCCCTCGTCCTCCCAGGCGCCCGGGATGCGGAAGATCGCGATCTTCTCCGACGGGTCATGGCCGAGCTCGACGCACGCCTTCACCACTCCGCGCGCCACGATGTCGACGCGCGTGTTCGAGACCGTGGACATCATCACGGCGATCCGCTCGACGCCCGGCTTCGAGAGCACCAGCTTGGTTAGGTTGCACGCCTTCGAGACGCTCGGGTTGCCGCCGATCTCGCAGTAGTTCGCGGGCCGGCCGCCGTGGGTCTGGACCGCGTCGAACAGCGTCAGCGAGCCGCCCCCGGCGCCGATCACCAGCCCGAGGTTGCCGTCGAACTCGGTCACGTTGCCTGCCACGCCGCGGTGGTCCACGGCGTCGACGCGCTCGCCCTCGATCTCGAAATCGGTCGGCTCGCGCGCCTCGCGCGTCTCCTCGTCGGAGACCCCGAGCTCGGCGAGCAGCTCCTTCTGTCGCGGGCGCCCCTCGGTCTCCATGTCCATGTGCGCGTCGACGGCGACGAACGTCCCGTCCCCGAGCTGCGCGAGCGGGTTGATCTCGGCGAGCGTCATGTCGTAGGAGACGAACAGGCGGGCAAGCCGCGAGAGGATCGGCGTCAGCCGGTTCAGCTCCGAGCCGGTGATCCCCAGGGAGGCGACGACGTCCTTCGCGCGGAAGTCCATGTGCGGCAGCACGGTGGACAGGTGCCCGCGGCCGATCCGGTCGGGGTGCGACTCGGCCACCTCCTCGATGTCGATGCCGCCCATGTCGGAGAACACGAACGTCGGCAGCTTCCGCACGCCGTCGTAGATCACGCCGGCGTAGTACTCCTGCTTGATCTCGGCGCGGGCGTCGACCAGGACGCCGCGGGGCATGTGCCCGCCGATCTCGAGCGCGAGGATGTCGCGCGCGTGCGCCTCCGCTTCGTCCGGCGTGTCGGCGAACTTGACGCCGCCGGCCTTCATGCGCCCGCCGGTGAGCACCTGCGACTTGATCACGAGCGGGCCGCCGATCCGCTCGGCGATCTGGCGTGCCTCCTCGGCCGTGGTCGCGAACCCGTGCTCGGACAGCGGGATGCCCTCGCGCGCCAGGACGCGCCGCGACTCGTACTCGAAGAGCCTCACGCGGCGCGCAAGCTAGCGGGCGGCGGAGCCGGCCGTGCGGCTCGGGTCGGCGGCCGCGCCGTTCTCGGCCGCCGCATCGCCGGACAGCCCGTACGCCTCGGCCAGCTCCGGGTCCTTCGCGGCCAGCATCTCCGCCAGCGAGACCATCACCTTGCACTGCTTCCAGGTGGCGTCGTCCTGCATCTTGCCGTCGATCATGTGGACGCCGCGGCCGTCGGGGATCGCCTCGAGCACCTTCTTCGCGAAGCGGACCTCCTCGGGCTCGGGGCTGAAGACGCGCTTGGCGATCGCGATCTGGCGCGGATGACGGCTCCAGGCGCCGACGCAGCCCATCAGGAACGCCGCGCGGAACTGGGCCTCGCAGCCGGCCTCGTCGGCGATGTCGCCGAACGGGCCGTAGAACGGAAAGATCCCGGTGGCCGTGCAGGCGTCCACCATGCGACCGATCGAGTAGTGCCAGAGGTCCTGCTGGGCGCTCGGCCGCGGCGCCTGCGGGTCCTCGCGGTCGGGGTCGGCGAGGACGGTGTAGCCGGGGTGGCCGCCGCCGACGCGGGTGGTCTTCATCCGCCGCGACGCCGCCAGGTCCGCGGGTCCGAAGCTCATGCCCTGCATGCGCGGGCTGGCGGTCGCGATCTCCTCGAGGTTCGCCACGCCGAGCGCGGTCTCGAGGATCGCGTGGACGAGGATCGGCCGCTCGATCCGATGCTTCGCCTCGAGCTGCGCCAGCAGTCGGTCGATGTAGTGGATGTCCCAGGGGCCCTCGACCTTGGGCACCATGACCACCTCGAGCCTGTCGCCGATCTCGGGGATCAACCGAAGCAGGTCGTCGAGGACCCACGGGCTGTCGAGGCTGTTGATCCGCGTCCAGAGCGCGGTCTGGCCGAGGTCGACCTCGCGTCCCGCCCTCACGAGCCCCTCGCGCGCCGCCTCCTTGCGGTCCGCGGGGATGGCATCCTCGAGGTTGCCCAGCAGAACGTCCGTGGTCTGCGCAATTTCCGGCAGCTTCGCGGCGATCTTCTCGTTGCTCGGGTCGAAGAAGTGGATCATCCGCGACGGCCGCAGCGGGACCTCGAGCCGCGGCTCGGGCGCCCCGATGGCGAGGGCATGTCCGTACGCGCGGGGATTTCGCAAGGGTTCCTGCTCCTGGTCGCTTGTCGGCGGGTCGGTGCGGCCGCGGTCCGCGTGCTCGACTGAGCGGCTCGGGTGCGCTCCGGGACCGGAAATGTATCGAGCGCTTAGCCCAGAGCCGCCCGAAGGCGGCTTGGGCGCGACGATCCGTGCTACGCGACCCGCACGAAGCCGATCACCCTGCGTGGCTAGTTGTCGCAAACCAGTGCACCCGAGGGGCGAATCGTGTGCGTTAACGACGCGACCGATGCCACCGCCTGGGACGTGTGCACCATCGACCTATGAAGGCCTTCGGACGCCACGGTGTCGTGGCCTGCCTGGTGGTCCTCGTGACCGCGGGCCTCGCCGCGCGCGCGGACAGCGCGGCTGCGGTGACCCTGCGCGACTTCGACGTGTCCGTGCGGGGGTCGAGAGTCAGCAGCGATTACCGGATCTCGACCGGCAGGCCTCGGTCCTTCGACCAGGTGGTCGTGGCAACGCGCGATGCCTCCGGTCGACACCATGACTTCGGCCATCGCTCGCCAAGGATCGACGGAAGGAGGTCGTTCTCCGTGTCGACGAGGCTCCCGCCCGGGAGGTATCGATCGCGGATCGCCTACACCTTCAACGGACGGAGGTGGTTCGACCTGAGGCCGAGAAGGAAGTTCAGGGTCAGGAACCCCGACGCGCCCGCCCAGAGCACGACGCCGTCGGAGCGCGAATGCGGCGGGGGGGAGGTGAACGAGCCAGCCGGCGGACCTTGGAGGCTCGCCTTCAGGGACGAGTTCAACGACGCGGAGCTCAACACGACCAAGTGGGACTGGAAGTACCCGCGGTCGGGCGACATGATCCACTCGAACTGGGGCAACGGCGAGGCGCAGTGGTACCGCCGGGAGAACCTGAGGGAGGCCAACGGCTGTCTGCGGCTCGTCGCGAAGCGCGAGCGGACGGTCAGCCCCTACTCCGGCGAGACCTTCGACTACACCTCGGGCTTGATCCAATCCAAGCCGTCGTTCAACTTCCGCTACGGATACATGGAGGCGCGGATGCGCCTCCCCTCCGGG
>JBPCMT010000104.1:0-6890 GCA_051001995.1 Thermoleophilaceae bacterium | reverse complement strand
CGGCTGCGCTACTCGGTCGGCTACGAGCTCTCGGAGGCGGTGCGCGCCGCGATCTTGCAGGTCCCCGAAACGCAGTGGATCGGGGCGCTGGCGACGGACGGCACCCCGCGCGCCAACGGACAGATCTGCGAGATCACCGACCTGCTGGACCTCGGCTCATGGCCGACCGGATCGCGCGTGATCGTCAGGCGCGAGCGCGCGCATCCCGGTGCCCAACTGTCCTTTACCGACCACGACGGCCACCGCTTCCAGGCCACCTTGACCAACCAACCCGACCCGAATATTCAGGTTCTCGAGCGCCGTCACCGCCAGCGCGCCCGCTGCGAAGACCACATCCGCAACGACAAAGACACCGGCCTGCGCAACCTGCCGTTCCGCGACTTCGAGCACAACCGCGTCTGGCTGGCGCTCGTCCTGATCGCCCACGATCTGCTCGCCTGGACCCAACGCCTCACGCTGACCGGCGAGCTCGCGCGCTGCGAGCCCAAGCGCCTGCGCTACCGACTGCTGCACGTCGCCGCGCGCCTCGCCTTCCACGCCCGCACAGCGATCCTGCGCATTGACGCGCGCTGGCCCTGGCGCGACGCGCTGATCGACGCGTTCGCGCGCGCCCGAGCGCTCCCAGCGCCCGCCTGAGAGCTGCGCCGGGCCACACGACAACCAGCCGCCCACCCGGCGCCGACCGCCGCGACGAGCCCTACCCCCAGACGGCCCGCCAGCCGCGCTCAACCGCCGGCGCGACGAACGCCAGACCTCGCCGGCCCGCTTGCGAGCGCACCCGGCGGCACCCGCCGCAGCCGCGACTCACACCCAATGCCCTCGCAGCGTCACCCCGCAACGACTACTGCAAGATCCGGGCTAGTGCTCCACGACGGATGGTCGGGTGTCGTCCCCAGCGGGACCTTGGGAATACCTGTACTCGAGGACCCGCTGTCCGCCTCATGATCAGATATGGCTGCGGTCGGCGTCGACGACGTCGGCGCCGTGGACGGTTGCTACGGCCGACTCAGCTCGGCGACCAGACGCAGGACCACGCGACGCCCGGGAGGACCGTCCCTGATCGCGCCGACCGACGGGGCATGTCCAGCTGAGCGGCCGGCCGGCCCGCGAGCCATCCGGTCGCGAGAGATGCTTCCGCCGGCACGAGAGGCAGGCCTTCAGCCGTGCACGATGAGACTCCGAGGTGTTGTTTCGCTCGCCATCCCAGCAGTCGCGCGTAGCCTGTCCGCACGGCGGCGTGATGACGGTGGACGAGCTGTTCTACCTGCAGGCCGTGAAGACCCTCTGGTCTCAGCTCGAGGCCTTTGACGCGGCGCTCGACATCTGCGCTCGCGATCATTGCCTTCACGCAAGAGCCCGACCTTGGTCGAGGTTCGAGGAGGAGCTCGGGCGGACGTCACGGTGTCAGCGTGGACCCCAGCGACGGCGCCGGCATCGACAGCGCCGGCCGTGGCCGCGCTTCGGCGGCAGATGCATCGGCCGCGCGCTCCAGGCCACCACTTGATGCGACACGCGTCATCCACCGAGCACTACCTGCCCGACTGGAGGGGCACGTTACGCCTCGCAGGGGCGGCGCTCGGGCCGGTGGCCGGCGGGGTAGGAGACAATCTTGAGGCCAACGCCAACGCGCTCGGCGAGCTGGCCGCCGAACGCGAGCGGGCGATCCCCCACCATGACGTCACCCGCGACGTAGCCGTGGCCCGGCGGGACCTCAAAGCGCGCACGCACAATGTTCCGCGCATCGCCGCGCTCGACGGACCAGAAACGCTTCGGGTCGGCCCCGTCCGGCGTCTTGACGCCGTTCGTGATGAGGCCCGTGATGTAGAGGCCAGGTGGTGCGGCGAGCGTGATCTCGCGGCCCTCCGCCGCGAGGTTGTTCACCGCCGCCGCGATCTGGGGATCGCTGTGGCGGCGGTGGTCGCCGAGAGCGCCGCATCTCACGAGATCCTGCTGGTCGGTCACCGGCCGCCCCTCGCGCTCCCGCAGGACGGTGGCCTCGGCGGCCAGCCGCACCGCGGCCTCGAGAGTGTTACTGGGCTGCGAGAGGTGGACGATTGGCCCGTCCACGCGCGCGTTGAACGCGTTGCCCGCGTGGTAGACGCCACCGTCGTCGAGGAGATCCTGGCGTAACGGACGATCCCCAGCGAGCTCGTCGTAGAGGCTGAGCGCGACGTCCTCGTCCGCGCCGAGGAGGTGCGCGTAGTACTCGGGCGTCTCGCTCGTGAACGTGACGCGGATGACCTTGCCGCCGTCGTCGCGCGCCACGCTCCACTCGCAATACTCGTCCTGGAGGTCGCGGTCGGCATCGACGCGCGCCCACCGCTGTTCCGGCGTGCCGAGGCGCTGCGTCGCCGGGAACGCGCTCCACGAGACGGGACGGATGGCGGCGTCGTCGGGGATGTCGGTCTGCGTCGGATCGACGAACTGCGGGTGCGCCGCCGTGAACTTGCCGAACACGTCGTGGACGGTGCGGCTCCATGTCTGGCGCCCGGCCGGCGACAAATCGTCGACGTTGCCGGGCGGGTCGAACTGCTCGAGCAGCGGCATCTCAGGCCTCCTCGATCGTGGCGGTGGGGGTCATGCGCAGCGGCCGCGGCGCGGCGTCGTCGCGGAGGGTCGCGAACAGGAGGTCGAACTCGCTGCCAATCGGCAGAGTGCGGACGCCCTGACGGCGCGACTCGGCGAGACGGACGATGCCGAAGTATCCCTCGCGCGTCGCGAGGCGCGCGGTGAGCGCCTCGTAGTAGGGCATCAGCCGCTGGTTGAAGGCGGCGACGAAGCTCTCGCCCGCACCCCAGAGATCCGCGAACTCGCGCTCGGGGCTTCCGTCTCCGGCCGCGTCGGCCGCCGCGAGGACGGCGTCGGCGTAGCGCGCCGAGTAGGCGCTCGCGTCTGGAGCGTCGGCTGGCGCGTGTGCGAAGAGGGCGGTTCGCCGGGCGGAGAACACGGGGTTCGGGAAGTCGACCATCAGCAGGGCGGCCGCGAGGCGAGGCGTCAGTAGGCCACGGGCGATCGCCTCGCGGAGCGTCGCCTGGTCCTCGAACGCCCGCTCCGGTACGGCGAACGCGAAGTGCGTGTCGGCGAACTGGTCCTCGTCGGCCGGATGGCGGAAGCCGGAGCCGCGGTCGACGAGGGCGGACCGGAACTGCGCGAGCGCCGCTAGGTAGTGCTCTCCGGAGACCGCGAAGGGGGGCGGCGGCTCGAGGTCCAGCTGGGGGCCGCAGAGCGCGTCGACGTCGAGGAAGAACGTCGCCGGCAGGTCCACGGCGTCGCCGGTCGTCACGGCGCCCGAAGCGGTGTTGCTGGTGGTGAGGTTCACCGTCGGCGTCGTCACGACCTGCTCGACGATGCGGCGCGGGTCGGCGACGGCGCCGCCCGCGAGGATGGCCGCGTCGAAGCGGACGGCGGTCCAGCGGTCGATGCTCGGGATCGCCACGGACAGCTCGGCGACGTCTGCGCCGAGCTTCTCCTGAAACCATCGGTGCGCGACGCGCCGGTCGCCGGTGTCGAACGCCTCGGGGAAGATGTTCACCGCGGGCGAGTGCCAGTGCAGCCAGGGGAACTTCAGCTCCTTCATCAGGAGGCTTCCCGTCGGGTGGCTCTCGAAGGGCCCTTTGCCCTTGGTCGGGGGATCGAGCGCGTCGCGGGCGTTGCCCGCGAACGCCCACGCGCCGCGCTCGCCGACGGCATTGCGGTAGTAGTTGAAGCCACCGGCGCGGCGGTCCCAGGCCATCACCTCGACGAGGCCGCTATCCGGGAACGACGCGCTGATGAGGAGGTCGATGTCGGGTGCGCTGCCGCGGGTGACAAGGAAGCGCATGCCGCGGTTGGTGCCGGGCGCGTCGGGACCGCCCGGAAGCTGGCTGCCTTCGCCGAGCAGGAAGGACATCTGCTTGCGCAGCGGGTCGTCGTCGGGCGTCACTTCGTCGATGGTCGCGAGCAGCTCGTCCGCGGTCTTCGGGAAGCGCCCGGCGGCCAGCAGGAGGCTGGCGAACGGGTCGCCGAGCTCGGCGGCGATCTCGTCGGGCGAGAGCGCCCTCGGGCCCTCTGGATCGCCGACGACGAAGCGGTGGAGGATCGACGGATCCAGGTCGTTGCGCGCCGAGTTGAACGCGTTGCAGGTCTCGTCGACAACGGGACTGGTGCTCATCGGGATCCTTTCGTGAAGAGGCACGCGCCGGGGAACGGCTCGGCACGTGGTGGAACCGCGTAGAAGCCGCCGTCGGCCAGCGTGATGAAGCTCGGCGACCCGGGCGGGCCGCCGAAGTTGACATCGCCGAGCCATCCCGGCAGGTGGAGCAGGTGCTGCACGGTCGCGAGGTCGGCCTGGAAGCTGATGAAGTTCAGGCCGAGCTCGGGGCCGTCCGGGGCGATCGCATCGAGGAAGTCGTAGCCCTGGCGGTAGATCCGTAGCGCGGCGGGTGCCGCGGGTGAGGCCCGGCTCTGGTTCGCACGGTGGACGTGGGAGAGCTCGAGCTCGCGGCTCGTCGTCTCCGGGGGATCGCGGAATGCTTCCTCCCCTCCGAGGGCGTCGAGAGGGCGCCCGCTGTCGCGGCTGCGGCCGACTAGCTTCTCCTGGTGCTCGAGAGGCAGCGCGCGCCAGCGCCTGAGGTCGATGCGCAACCGCAGGAATGTCATGTAGGTCCCGCCGGCCATCCACGCAGGCTCGCCCATGGCCGTGACCGCCTCGGGCCGCTGCTCCGACGGGAGGTTGCTCACCCCGTCGTGGAAGCCGAGCCACCCCCGCCCGTCGGGCCGGGCGAAGCCGCTGAAGAGGCCGACCGGGTCGAGCGGAAGCTCATCGGCCGCGATCCGGTCGGCGACCTCGACCGCGGCGCAGCCGACAGCGGCGTCGTTGGGTCCGGTGAGCTGCAGCGCGATGTCGGCTTCGGCGCGGTTCGACGGCGGCTCGCGCGCCCACGGCAATGACGGGAAAGCCGCGACGCGCTGGTCGAGGAAGGCGAGGTGGTGCGGCCGCGGCACGTCGGTGAGACGCGCCTCGTGCGCGAAGAGGCGGCGGCCGTAGCCGACGAGCGCCTCCGTGCCCTCGTAGAGGTCGGGCGCCTCAGCGAGCGTGCCGTCGAGCGAGGCGAGGACCCGGTGGAGGGCGTCCTGGGCAGCGGCCGGTGGCGTCCCCGCGCGGACGTTGACCAGCAGCAGGCGATACGCCGGCGGCGGCCGGCGGCCGGCGCCATGGTAGAGGCCGGGCTGCAGGCGCTCGGCCGCCGCCGTCACGCCGCCTCCAGCTGCGAAGCCGCGGCCGCGACGTCCGTGCACACATCGCCGGGCGCGGCGGGGGCTGCCCGAACGGCCTCCGGGGGGCGCGCGCCGGTATCGCTCATGCGCACGTACAGCACGACCTGGAGCAGGTCCGCGATCTGCCCGCCGTACCTGATCGGCTCCTCGGTGGCGGCGTCGATGAGGTCGCTCACGCAGAGGCCCTCGCCGGGGGGCACCTCGAACACGGCGCGCTGGTGGCGAGCCCGCCCGTCGACGGCGGGGCCCCCGCGCGACAGCGCGAACCACTCGGGCGGCACGATGTCGCCGCCAGGGGTGCGGAGGCGCGCGTGCTGGACGCCGCGGAGGTACACGCCGATCGGGTCGTCGAAAGCGACGATGCGGCCGTCCCAGGCGAGGCGGGCGAGCCGTTCGACGAGCAGCGGGTCGCTGGAGCGCGCCCCGATGCCGGAGTCGAGCCGGGCGAGAACGTCGCCCGCTCGCAGGCATGGCGCGTCTTCGTAGGCGTGCGGCACGGACGCTGCCGCGGTCAGCTTCGCGAGGCCGGTCAGGGTGTTCGTCGGCTGCACGAGGCAGCAGATTGCCCGGGCACCGCTGTTGTACGGGCTGCGAGCGCCGGTCGGGTCGATCATCGTCGCGGCGAAGCCCGCCTCGCGCTCCTCGGGTGAGGAGTCGAAGGGGTCGCAGGTGCCGAAGACGTGCGACGGGTCGATGCGGCTCGCACCCGCGAAGCCCGCGACCGTCTCGAGCAGCGCCTCGGGCTCGTGGGATGCGAACGTGCGCCAGTACTCGCCGAGCTCGGTCGTGAACTCGAGGCGCTCGATCCGGCCCTCGCCGTCGCGGACGACGCGCCACTCGAGGTACTCCTCCTGGAGCGCGCGCCGCCCGGCATCTCCGTGGTCGCCGCGGCGGTCGAGGAGCTCCAGCGCGACGTCGCGCCCGAGGCAGCGCGTGACGCGGCTCGGGAGCCCGGGCCACTCGGTCGCGAGGACATGCTCGAGGTCCGCGGCGAGCACGAGATGCCCTTCCGGCTTCGCGGCGTCGCGGACGATCCGCCGGACCTTCTCCGACCACGCGGCGCGGCCGGCGCCGCCGAGAGCATCGAGATCTCCGGGCTCGAGCACGCTGAACCTACTTCTCCAGGCGCGTCGCCCGACGCGCGGTAGCGGGCGCCGCCACGCTCTCAGAACCTCTGATTAGACGGCAGTCGCTCATCGGACGACACTATCCTAACGTCCAAGCAGCTCGTCTAATATGGTGGTGTTTGTCAAGTGCGCAGCCGTGATCGTGGCGCGTTCCCGCGGTCGTGTCGTCGTGCATGAGGTCAGCCTTGCCGCAAGCTTGACGACCCGCTAGCTGTAGTTCCTGAGGACGTTGTTCATCCGGGCCTCCTTGGAGGCTGGGTTGCGAAGCCCCAGCACCAAGGAGACACCGGATGAGATGTCACGCTAACGCGAGGCTCAGTCCGATCGGCAGGCAGCTCGCCTGCCTGCGCACCGGCCGGGCGCTGCGTGTCCCGCGCGCCCGCGTCGGCGCGCGCGGCAAGGGCTTCATCACCGACGAGGTCATGATCAGCCATCGGCCCGCCGAAGCCGCCGACCGCGCGGTCCCCGGCCACTGGGAGGGCGATCTGATCATCGGGCTTGACCGCT
>JBPCMT010000103.1:0-2518 GCA_051001995.1 Thermoleophilaceae bacterium | reverse complement strand
CCCGAGGTGCCGGAGGCGAAGTCGGCGCGCTCGACGAGCGCCACGCTGTAGCCGCGCGAGGCGGCGTCGAGCGCAACGCCGGCGCCGGTGATGCCGCCGCCGACCACGGCCAGGTCGAAGCGCTCCTCGCCGAGCGCTCGCAGCGCCTGATCGCGCGCGATCACTCGAGGTAGCTCACGTACTCGCCGGCCGGGACGCGCTCGGGCGGCTCCTGCTCTTGGCGCCGCGGGCCGAGGTGGATCAGCGCGATGAAGCGCTCGCCGTGGGGGAGCCCGACCGCGGCGCGGCCAGCGTCGGTGCGCAGCACGTCCGGCGTGCGCCAGTAGCCCGCGAGGCCGCGGCCGTGGGCGGCGAGCAGCACGATGTACGCGGCGCAGGCGGCCGCGTGCAGGTCCTCCTCGTCCTGGACCGGTTCGCCGGACAGCGCCGCCGAGGCCACGACGAGCGTGGGCGCGCGGTCGAGCTTCGCGGCGGCGTCGGGGCCCGCCGCCTCCTTGAGCCTCCGCAGCGCCGCGGGACCGACGACGCGGAAGCGCCAGGGGTTCGTGAGGTGGTGGTTCGGCGCCCAGCGCGCGAGCTCCAGCAGCCCGTCGAGCGTGGCGCGGTCCACCGGTTCGGACCCGTAGGCCTTGTGCGTGCGCCGCCGGCGGATGGCCTCCTCGAGCTCCACCCGGCGGACGCTAGCGGAGCCTGGATCGCCGACCGAAGGAGTCCCTTGCCGAAGCCGCGCCTTGCATGGGATCGTCACGCTGCCACTCCACCAGGCGTCGCCCCTGAGCTCAGCCTCGGTCTTCGAGCCACTCGCGCAGGTGCGCGGGCGCGGCGAGCGACGCGAAGCTACCCGTGTCGCGAAGCTCCGTTGCCGCGGCGACCAGGCCGTTGACGGCCGCCCACGCGAGCCCGCCGCCGAGGCTGATCCGCTGGGCGCCCGCCTCGACGATCTCGCTCAACGACAGCCCAGGACGGGCGAGCACGTTGACGGGCTTCGCGACGGCTCCGCACACCGCGGCGATCTCGTCGCCCCGAAGCCCGGGTGCGTAGAGCACGTCGGCGCCAGCGCGGGCGTACGCCTGCAGACGGCCGATCGTGTTCTCGAGGTCTGGATTGCCACGGATGTGGTTCTCGGCGCGCGCCGTGAGCGTGAACGGAAAGCCCAGGCGCCCCGCCGCCTCGGCAGCCGCGATTACCCGCTCGACGGCGTGATCGCGGTCGTAAATCTGCCCGTTGGGATCGTAGTCCTCGATCGAGCCGCCGACCGCTCCGGCCGCGGCCGCCCGGGCGATGGCTAGCGCCGCGTCCTCGGGTTCGGGGCCGTAGCCGTTCTCCAGGTCGACCGAGACCGGGAGCACCGTGGCCGCGTCGAGGCCGCGGACGTGGCCCACTACGTCGTCGAGGCTGACGCTGCCGTCGGCGCGCCCGAGCGTGAACGCGAAACCGGAGCTCGTGCTCGCCAGCGCCTTGAACCCGAGCGCCGCCAGGATCTTGGCCGAACCGGCGTCCCACGGGTTGGGGATGACGAACGGCTCACCCTCGTGAAGCGCGCGGAAGCCCGCCGCTTTCTGCTCCTGTCCCGGTCGCATGAACATGAAACTTGTACGGTCGGCTCCCCGGCGAAGTCCCCGACCTCGAGGAGGGAGCTTCCACACCATGACGAAGCCGATCAGTCAGCGATCCACGAGGCGAGCGTCCCGTCCTTGTCCGCGGCCCTGAGCTCGTTCAGGCCGCCGAGTGGTTCGAGGTCGACGAGGATCTGCGGGAAGCTCGTCCGCCCGGTGACGCGAGCGAGCTCCTTCTGGAGCTGCGGATGCTCGCCGAGATTGACCTCCTCGAAGTGTACGCCGCGCTTGGTGAGCAGCGACTTCGCGTGGACGCAGAACGTGCACGAGTCCGTGGAGAAGAGGGTGACGCGGCGCGGCATCGGAGAAGTATGGACCCGATCGCCCGCGACGCGAGGCCCAGTACTCCACCGCCCGGCCACCGCCCGGCCACAGATTGCCCGCGACCTCGCTGTGTGCGTTCGCTGAGGGAGCGGGTCGGCTCTGCGGCTCGGCTCGGCATGGGCCGCTTGACTTCAACTGAGGTTGAACTTCTAGCCTCCGGATTCCGACGAAGTCAACAGGGTTCGGTCGAAGGAGGAACCATGAGCGATTCCCGGATGAGTGTCCGGAAACTGACGACCAGGGACGCGGAGAACTGGGCGAAGGTCGGCGACGGCGAAATCTTCGTGAGCGACATCGTCGACCAGGCCACTGCGCCCGACGCCAAGATGACCGTGGGGTTCGCGCGTGTCGGCAAAGGCGAAGCTCTGGACATCTCGTTCCCCTACGACGAAGTGCTCATCCTGACCAAGGGCTCCTACACCGTCCGCCCCGAACACGGCGAGGCGGTCACGGCACGGTCCGGCGAGGTCCTCTACCTGCCTGTCGGGTCATCGAGCTCCTCCCACGCCGAGGAGGAGACCGAAATGGTGTACGTGGCCAATCCGCCCTCGGTGTACGCCGACCACGTGGCAGCATCA
>JBPCMT010000102.1:0-2559 GCA_051001995.1 Thermoleophilaceae bacterium | reverse complement strand
CGGCGTCTCGGGCCGGCCGGCCACCAGCTTGGGAGAGACGGTCAGGAAGAGCTCGTCCACGAGCCCGTCGTCGAGCAGCGAGTGGTTGAGCGTCGGCCCACCCTCGCACAGCACCGAGCGGACGCCGTGCTCGGAGCGCAGACGACCGAGCAGCGGCGCGAGCGTGGCGTGCTCGCCCGGGCTCCCGGCCTCGCGCGCGTACTCGACCGTCGCGGCGACGCCCGAGACCTCGCCGTCGGCGGTCGTCACGATCAGCACGCGCGAGTCGGGGTCCGCCAGCAGCGGCAGGTCGGCCGGGAGGTTCATGCTGCCGCTGACCACGCACGCGAGCGGGTCGGCTTCGAGGCCCTCGGCACGGCGGCGCTCGCGCCTGCCGGCGTCGCGCACGATGCGCCCGTAGCGCTCGATCCGCGCGGTGCCGGCGCCGACCATCACGCAGTCCACCTGCGTGCGCAGGCCGTGGAAGACCTCGCGGTCGATCCGGTCGCCGAGCGAGCGGGTGCGGCCGGCAATCGTGGCCGCGCCGTCGGCGCTCGCGACCATGTTGATCGCCAGGTAAGGGCGATCGGCCGGCGCGAGCTCGCCCAGCCGCAGGCCGGTCGTGGCCTCCTCCGGGGTCGTGGAGGCGACGCTCGGAAGCAGCCGGCGCATCAGTTGACGCGCCGCTCTCGGCCCGCCCACTCGCGGTCGCGCAGCGCGTGCTTTCGCACCTTGCCGGTCGAGGTCTTCGGCAGCTCGCAGAGCTCGACCGCCGCCGGTCGCTTGTAGCCGGCGAGCTCGCCGCGGCAGAACTCGAGGATGTCCTCCTCGGTCGCCGTCTCGCCGTCGCGCAGCTCGACGAACGCCTTCGGCCGCTCGCCCCAGCGCTCGTCCGGGATCGCCACGACCGCGGCCTCGGACACGGCCGGGTGGCGGGCGACGGCGTGCTCGACCTCGACCGTGGAGACGTTCTCCCCGCCCGAGATGACGATGTCCTTCTTGCGGTCGCGGATCTCGATGTAGCCGTCCGGATGGCGCACGGCCAGGTCGCCCGAGTGAAACCAGCCGCCCTCGAAGGCCGCCGCCGTCGCCTCGGGGTCCTCGAAGTAGCCCTTCGTCACGGTGTTGCCGCGCATGAGAACCTCGCCGAGCGTCTGACCGTCGGCGGGCACCTCGCCGCCGCCGGCATCGACCACGCGCACCGCGTCGGCGGTCACGTGCTGCACCCCCTGGCGGCCCACGAGCTGCGCGAGCTCGGCGACCGGCAGCTCGTCCCAGCCGTCCTTTCGCTCGCAGATCGTGGCCGGGCCATAGGTCTCGGTCAGCCCGTAGAGGTGGATCGCCCGGATGCCGAGCTCGCCGAGGCGACCCAGCAGCGTCGGCGAGGGCGGCGCGCCGCCGATCGCCGTCAGGACCTCGCGCTCGAGCCGGTGGGCGCGCTCGTCGGCGACGAGCGCCGTCTGCACGGTCGGCGCAGCATTGTAGTGGGTGACGCCCTCGGAGTCGAACAGCTCCCAGACGCGCTCGGGCTCGACCTTTCTCAGGCAGACGTGGCGTCCGCCCACCGCCGTCACCGCCCACGTGAAGCACCAGCCGTTGCAGTGGAACATCGGCAGCGTCCAGAGGAACGAGCTTTCCGGCCCGAGCCCGACGGACAGCGCCCCCGACAGCGCGTTGAGGTAGGCGCCGCGATGCGTGTACATGACGCCCTTCGGCCGCCCCGTGGTGCCGGAGGTGTAGTCGATCGCGATCGTCTCCTCCTCGTCGTCCACGGGCGCCGCACCCGGCTCCGGGGAGCCCTTCGCCAGGAAGTCCTCGTAGGGGTCGCCGGCGGCGCCGGTGTCGTCCACGCGTACGATTTCGAGCGCCGAGGCGTCGACGTCCGCCAGCAGATGCTCGAGCTCGCGATCCACGAACGCGAAGCGGGCACCGGAGTGATCGAGGATGTATGCGACCTCGCCGGCGCTCAGCCGGTAGTTGATCGCCACGAGCACGCCGCCCGCCGCCGGCACACCGAAGTGGGCCTCGAGCAGCGCCGGGATGTTCGGGCACAGGAAGGCGACCCGGTCGCCGCGCTCGAGCCCGGTGGTCCGCAGGGCCGAGGCCAGCCGCTCGGCGCGCTCGCCGAGCTCGCGGTAGCTGTGGCGGCGCTCGCCGTGGACGACGGCGGTGCGCTCGGAGTAGACGAACGCGCTTCGGCGCAGGAAGCTGACCGGCGTCAGCTCCGTGCGGTGGACGGTCAAGGCCTCGCGCGGTGGACCGCTGCCGAGCGCTGGACCATCACGGCGTTATCGCCACCATTCGCTCGATCGGCACGCGCGCCCGGGCGGCCGTCGCGGCGTCCACGTGCACCTCGTACGCCCCGCCGCCGTCGCGGAGCGCGTCGCGCAGCTTCGGCAGCGTGATCATCTTCATGTAGCCGCAGACCGCGCGCTCGTTGGCGGCCACGAACCGCTTGCCCGGGTTCTGCGCCTCGAGCGGGTGGAGCATGCCGGTCTCGGTGGCCACGATGAACTCCTCCGCCTCCGACTCGCGCGCGTGCCTCAGCATGCCGCCGGTCGAGAGCATGTGGGTGCCGGA
>JBPCMT010000101.1:0-3700 GCA_051001995.1 Thermoleophilaceae bacterium | reverse complement strand
ACGGTCACCGTCGGGACGCCCGCGGGACGAACGAACCAGTTGTCGCCGACGCGGACGGCGCGCGTCGTCGCCGTGTCGGCCGGTGCGACGCCGAGCAGCGCGAGCGGTGCCGCGAGCGTCAAAGAAGTGATGACTGCGCATGCTGTCCTCCTCATCTTGTCGTCAGGTGGCCTCGCCGAGGGCGAAGCGTCGGATGTCGGCCTCGAGTTGCTCGGCCGTCGCGTACGCGCCGATGCGGGTGTGGACCTGCTTGCCGTCGCTGTCGAAGTAGAAGGTCATCGGCCACGAGCGTCCGCCACCGAGCGACTGCGCGACGCTCGCGTCCTCGTCGAAGATGCTCGGGAAGCCGGTCGCGAACTCCCTCATGAAGTCCTCGGCGGCATCGCGCTTGTCCTGCGAGTCCAACCCCACGAACGCGACCTGCGACCGGAACTTGGTCGTGGCCTGCTCGAAGAACGGGAACTCGAAGCGACACGACTCGCACCACGAGGCCCACTGGTTGACGACCACCGGCACGCCGCGCAGCCGTCTCAGACGTGCGCGGAAGTCGTCCCTGCCGTCACCGACGATGGTGTCGGCCTGGCTGACATTCTCGGCGAGGTTCGCCGGAAGTCCGTGCGTCGACGGACGTTCGCGGGCCGGCTCCGCCTCGCCTGAAGGGGACGTCGACGTCGCACCACCGCACGCCGCCGCGCCGATGACCACCAACGCTGCCAGGGGCGCGCCGCACCGTAACCGTCGCATGACCGTGTGACCCTGCTCACCCGCGCTCCGGTTCACCTGCCGACCTGAACCGATCCCGCCCGGCCCAGGTCGAAGCGGCAGGTCACGCCCTGGGACCCCCCGAGACCGGCGTTGACCCCCGGCATGCGGGCCGGTCGTCGGCTCCTCCCCGGCGGCCGGCTTGCAGCCGGACCCTCTGAACCGATGGCGCGGCGCCCGGGTCCCACACCTGGTTGAACGATGAAGGGACGCAGATGCTGTTCGACATGAGAGGCCGCCGGCAGACCGGCATCCGCTGGATCTACGGCGGGCTCGCGGCGCTCATGGCCGTCGGCTTCGTCGGCTTCGGCGTCGGATCTGACGCGGGAGCTGGCCTGTTCGGCTCGGGCCACGGAGGGGGCGGCGGTCACGGAGGGTCGGACTCGGTCGAGGACCAGCGCGCCGAGATCAGGACCCAGCTCGAGCGGCACCCGGGCGACGCGGAGCGGTGGCGCCGGCTCACGCTGCTCGAGGCGCAGGCCGCGAGCGACGCCCAAGGCGAGGAAAACGGCCGCCGAGGCCTGCGGCGCGAGGCCCGCGCGGGACTGATCTTGTCCACCGCCGCGTACGAGCGCTACCGCGACATCGTCGGCGAGCGGCACGTCGAGCAGAGCGTCGCGCTCTCGGCCGCACGATCGTATGCCGCACTCGACATGGTCGACCGGGCGATGGACGCGCGGCGCATCGCGGTGCGGCGAGGAGGAGCCGGCCCGAACGGCTGGTTCGAGCTTGCGCAGCTCGCGGCCGCCAACAGCGACATCGCGCTGGTCGATCGCGCCCTGCGCAACGCGGTGCGGCTCGTTCCCGAGGAGCAGCGTGAGGCGGTGCGCTCTCAGCGCGACGCGCTCATGCAGATCGCGGTTCGCGCGCCCATCGAACGCGCCGCCGGCGGCGCTGCGTTCGGCGCCGGCGGGCCCGGCGGG
Organism: Thermoleophilaceae bacterium; assembly: GCA_051001995.1. Taxonomy (GTDB): domain Bacteria; phylum Actinomycetota; class Thermoleophilia; order Solirubrobacterales; family Thermoleophilaceae; genus CAWEHQ01. The sequence goes on along the minus strand of JBPCMT010000101.1, from coordinate 2,015 downwards.
AACGTCCGGGCCTCCGCAGGAGGAGGTCACGGGAGGTGAGCGCGCGGTCAGAGCTGTCGAGGCTCTTGAGCCGCTCGGGGTCTCCGTCGCGGGTGCTGCCGCTGGACGGCCCCTCGCTCGCGGTCGTCCTGTCACGGCGGGAGAGCGACGTCGTCGTCAACTTCTGGGCTCGGGGGTGTCCAGCGCGCGGCGTGCTCCTTCCCAGCATCGAGCGCATGTCCGACGAGCGCCCCGATCTCACCGTCGTGACCGTGAACGTCGACCGCGCGGCGCGCGCGGCCGACCGCCACGGGGTCGAGCAGGTTCCGACGGTCATCCGGTTCCGGGACGGTGAACGCGTCGCGACTGCGGTCGGCGGCCTCTCTTACGACGGGCTGCTCGAGCGGCTGGACTTGGAGCCCGCGCCCGCGGGCGAGGCGCACCGCTCATGAGCACGGGAACGATCTCGATCGGGCTCGACCCGTTCATCGACATCGGTCCGCTCCACCTCTCGTGGCACGGGCTCATGATCGCCGTGGGGCTCATGGTCGGCGGAGCGCTCGCGGCGCGGCGGGCGGCCGCGAGCGGGCTCGACCCCGACCGGGTGTGGGTCCTCGTGGACGTCATGGCCGTGACCGGCATGGTCGGGGCGCGGCTCGTCTTCCTCGCCGAGAACGAGCCGGCGGACCTGGTTGCGCCAGCGGCGTGGTTCGGCACTCGCGGTTACGCGTTCTACGGCGGCCTCATCGGCGGGGGTGCGTCGGCGGCGGTGCTTCTGTGGCGCTGGGGCCTTTCCGGTGCCTACTTGGACGCTCTGGCGTACGGGTTCCCGCTCGGCATGGCGCTCGGACGGATCGGCGACGTCATCAACGGGGAGCACTTCGGACCGGCCACGGACGCGCCCTGGGGCGTCCGGTACACGCATCCCGACGCGGAGGTGCCGACGTCGACGTTGGCCTACCACGCAGGCGGCCTATACGAAGTCGTGCTCGCCCTCGCGATCTTCGCGTTCGTCATGCTCGTCGGCCGGCGACTGAAGGCGACCGGGGCGCTGCTGTGGTCCGTCGTCGGGCTCTACGCGGCCGGGCGCTTCGTCATGTTCTTCGACCGCGACGACAGTGACGCGCTGGCTGCCGGCCTCAATGGGGCGCAGTGGATCAGCGTCGCTCTCGTCATCGCGACCGGCGTGGGACTCGGCCTGACGACCCGTCAACGGGCGCCCGATCCGAACGTGCGGGGCGCCGCGGTAGGCTCGCGGCCATGACCGACCTGACGCCTGCGCAGGAGCGCCTCTGCGAGGAGTCGCCTTGGGACTTCTCCGGGTTGAGCGCCGTCTTCGTCAACTGCACGTTGAAGCGCTCGCCCGAGAGCTCGCACACCCAGGGTCTTGCCGACCGGTCGATCGCGATCATGCGACGCCTCGGCGTCTCCGTCGACGTCGTTCGCGCGGTCGACCGAGACATCGCGAGCGGCGTGTACCCGGACATGACCGAGCACGGCTGGGAGCACGATGAGTGGCCGGCGATCTACGAGCAGGTCATGGCAGCCGACATCCTCGTGCTCCTGTCGCCGATCTGGCTCGGGGAGAAGTCATCGGTCTGCACTCGCGTCATCGAGCGGCTGTACGGCAACAGCGCGTTGCTGAATGACCGAGGCCAGTACGCGTACTACGGGCGGGTCGGGGGATGTCTGATCACCGGCAACGAGGACGGCGCCAAGCACTGCGCGATGAACATCCTCTACTCGCTGCAGCACTTGGGCTTCACCGTGCCGCCACAAGCCGACGCGGGCTGGGTCGGTGAGGCCGGGCCGGGCCCCAGCTATCTCGACGAGGGCTCCGGCGGCCCCGACAACGACTTCACGAACCGCAACCTCACGTTCATGACGTGGAACCTGCTCCACCTGGCGCGGATGCTCCGCGACACCGGTGGGTTCCCCGCCCACGGCAATCAGCGCTCCGAATGGGATGCCGGCTGTCGCTTCGGGTTCGAGAACCCGGAGCACAGATGAGGCTCTAGCCGGCGGTCCCCGCTACG
>JBPCMT010000100.1:0-19700 GCA_051001995.1 Thermoleophilaceae bacterium | reverse complement strand
CCGCGCCGCCTCAGGCGTGCTCCCCGAGCATGGGCTGGTGGACGCGCTTGAGCGTCTTGCCCTTGCCGAGGTACATGTGCACGCCGCAGGGCAGGCACGGGTCGAAGCTCCGCACCGCCCTCATGATGTCGATGCCCCGGAAGTCGTCGCGGCCGTTCTCCTCGAAGATCGGCATCCCGGTGACCGCGTCCTCGTACGGTCCGAGCGTGCCGTAGGAGTCCGTCGGGCTCCCGTTCCATGGCGTCGGCGGGTAGGGGTGGTAGTTGGCGATCTTGCCGTCCCTGATCACGAGATGGTGCGAGAGCACCCCGCGCACCGCCTCGTGGAAGCCGCAGCCGATCGCCTCGTCCGGGACGTCGAAGTCCTCGAACGTCTTCGTGCGGCCGGCCTTGACCTCGTTGAGCCCCTTGTCCACGAAGTGCAGCGCCATCGCCGCCGAGTAGGCGAGGAAGTAGATCCGCGCCCGGTCGCGCTCGATCGCGTTCGACCACTGCGGCACCTTCCACTCGAGCGTCTGCTCGGGCGTGTTCGGCGTCGCGGGCAGGTTGATCAGCACGCTGTTGCCGGTGGCCTTGACGTAGGGCGTGTCCACCTTGCCCGCGAGGGCGGTCACCCACAGGCGCGCGAGCGGGCCGCCTCCGGTGTCGAGCGCCAGGTAGTCGCCGGTGCGCTTGTCGTACCAGCGCGGGCTCATGACCCACGAGTAGTTGCCGCCCTCGAGGTCGCGCTTCTGGGGCTTGGGGATCGTGGTCTGGTTCCACGGGTGGCGCTTGTCGATCGGGTTGCCGAGCGGGTCCTTGTCGACGAACGTCTCCTCGTTCTCCCAGTCCTCGTAGTAGGAGCTGCCGAGCAGGACGCGAAGCCCGACGTTGATGTCCACGAGGTTCGTGGTCACTAGCTCGCCGTCCACGATGACGCCGGGGGTCACGAACATCTCGTTGCCCCAGTGGTCCATGTTGCGGTAGTCGTAGTCCACGTGGTCGGGGTTGTTCCAAGCGCCCCAGCAGCCGAGCAGGATCCGCCGCCGTCCGACCTCCTCGTAGCCCGGCAGCGCCTCGTAGAAGAAGTCGAACACGTCGTCGTTCATCGCGACGGACTTCTTGATGAAGTCGAGCGTGCGCAGCAGCCGCATCAGGTAGTCGGTGAACAGCGTCGGCGTTGCGACCGTGCCCACGCCGCCCGGGTAGAGCGTCGAGGGGTGCACGTGCCGGCCCTCCATCAGGCAGATCATCTCGCGAGAGATCCTGCTCATCTGCAGCGCCTCGCGGTACGTCTCGCCCGTGAACGGGTTGTACGAGCGCATGATGTCGGCGATCGTCTTGTACCCGTGGACGCCGGAGTGCGGGGCGTCGGTCTTCTCGGCCTTCGCGAGCACGCTCGGGTTCGTCTCCTTGACGAGCTGCTCGCAGAAGTCGACGAACACCAGGTTGTCCTGGAAGATGGTGTGGTCGAAGATGTACTCGGCAGCCTCGCCCAGGTTCACGATCCACTCGGCGAGCGGCGGCGGCTTTACCCCGTAGGCCATCTGCTGGGCGTAGCACGAGCAGACGGCGTGGTTGTCGCCGCAGATCCCGCAGATGCGGCTCGTGATGAAGTGCGAGTCGCGCGGGTCCTTGCCCTTCATGAACACGCTGTAGCCGCGGAACAGCGACGACGTGCTCTTGCAGTGGACGACCTCGTTGTTGTCGAAGTCGATCTTCGTGTAGATGCCGAGGTTCCCGACGATCCGGGTGATCGGATCCCAGGACATGTCGACGATGTTTCCGGCCTGCGGCTCGACCTTCTCCCTCGTGGCCATATCAACTCTTCCTCTCGCTCGTCCTTGTCAGATCCGGTCTAGTTGTAGAAGCGCGGCTCGTAGCCGGTGGTGAGCTTCGACTTGTTGTGCCTCCACTTCGGCTCCTTGTTCACGGTCCGGTTGGTGATGCTCCGCAGCTTGCGGATCACCGGGCCGTAGAGGCCGGTCACGGCCGTCGAGACGCCGCCGCCGGGCGGGGCGTCCATGAACGGCATGAACTTGTCGGGGAAGCCCGGCATCGTGCAGCCGATGCAGATGCCGCCCACGTTCGGGCACCCGCCGATGCCGGCCATCCAGCCGCGCTTGGGGACGTTGCAGTTCACGACCGGTCCCCAGCAACCGATCTTGACCTGGCACTTGGGCGAGTTGTAGTCCTGCGCGAAGTCGCCCTGCTCGTAGTAGCCGGCGCGGTCGCACCCCTCGTGCACGGTCTTCGAGAAGATCCACTGCGGCCGCAGCGCCTCGTCGAGCGGGATCGTCGGCGCCAGGCCGGCGGCCTGGTAGAGCAGCCAGGTCAGGGTCTCCATGAAGTTCTCCGGCTGCACCGGGCAGCCCGGGACGTTGACGATCGGGAGGCCGCCCGCCGAGCGGAAGTCCCAGCCGAGGTAGTCGGCCAGGCCCATGCACCCGGTCGGGTTGCCGGCCATCGCGTGGATGCCGCCGTAGGCGGCGCAGGTCCCGATCGCGACCACGCCCCACGCCTTGGGGGCCAGGCGGTCGATCCACCAGTTGATCGGCAGCGGCTCGCCGGTGGCGGGGTCGTTGCCGAAGGAGGTCCAGTAGCCCTCGCCATTTATGTTCTCGTTCGGGATCGAGCCCTCGATCACGAGCACGAACGGCGCGTCCAGCTCGTCGTTGACCGCCTGGCGGAAAGGCTTCATGAACTCCTCGCCGCCGAGCGTCGGGGACAGCACCTTGTTGTGGAGGTTGACCTTCGGCAGCCCGGGGATCGCGCCCAGGAGGACGTCCTCGATGGCGGGCTGGCCGGCGGCGGTGATCGACACCGTGTCCCCGTCGCAGCTCATCCCCTCCGAGATCCACAGGATGTGGACTTCCTCGACGCCCGCCGCGGCCTCTGGTTCAGCGCTGACGCTCATAGGTCATTTCCTCCGCTCGTTGAAATGGCTCCACTCGTCGCCAGGGCCTCCTCGAGCTCCAGCGAGTCCACCAACAGCTCCTGTCCTGCGGTCACCTCCACGTCGAATCCGCCGCAGCGCCCGCAGCGCAGCGGGAAGTCGGCGAGAGTCGTCTCGCCCCCGCACGCGCGACAGGCGCCCATGGCAGGGACGACCTCCATCCGCAGCTCCGCGCCCTCCACCTCGGTCCCCTGGGCGACGAGCTCGAACGCGAACTCGAGCGCCGTCGGGACGACCTGGCGCAGGTGCCCCACCTTGAGGTCCACCGTCGCGACCCGGCGACCGGCGGCGTGCCTCGACGCGATCGAAACCACCGACTCCGCTATCGAGAGCTCGTGCACCGGCGCTCAACATATCCTCGGCAACGGATCGCCGACGAGCTGGTCCATCACTCGCTTGCCGCCGAACGCGGTGGCCACCAGCACCATGCCCGGCGGCTCGGTCCGCACCTCGCCGATCTCCGCGGCGTCCTCGCATCCGGGCGCCGATCGCAGCGCGGCCAGCGCCTCGTCCGCCGCCTCCGGCGCCACGAACGCCACCAGCTTGCCCTCGTTCGCCACGTACATCGGGTCGATCCCGAGGATCTCGGCGGCGCCGGCCACCGCGGGAGCGATCGGAACCGCGTCCTCTTGGACGACCATCGCGACTCCCGACGCGCGCGCCAGCTCGTTGAGCACCGAGGCGACTCCGCCTCGGGTGGCGTCGCGCAGACAGCGCAGCGACGGGCCCACCGCGTCGAGCAGCTTGTCGGCGGCCGGCCACAGCGAGCGCGTGTCTGACTCGATCGGCGCCTCGAGCTCGAACTCCCCGCGCGCCAGCATGATCGCCGTGCCGTGCTCGCCGATCGAGCCGGAAACCAGGACGCGGTCGCCGGGACGCAGCGCCGACGGCGACAGCGTCGCGCGCGGGTCCACGGCGCCGACGCCGGTCGTGCAGACGTACATCGAGTCGGCGTGGCCGCGCTCGACGACCTTGGTGTCGCCGGCCACGATCTCCACGTCCGCCGCCTTCGCCGCGCGCGCGATCGCCTCGACCTCCGCGCGCAGGTCGTCGGACGTGAGGCCCTCCTCGAGCACGAGCGCCAGCGTCAGGGCGAGCGGGCGCGCGCCGGCCATCGCAAGGTCGTTGACGGTCCCGTTCACCGCCAGCTCGCCGATGGAGCCGCCGGGGAAGCGGATCGGCTTGACGACGAAGCTGTCGGTGGTCACCGCGAGCCGCGTGCCGTCCACCGCCACCGCGCCGGCGTCGCCCATCGCCGCCAGTGCCTCCGACTCGAAGGCCGGCACGAACAGGCCCTCGATCATCGTCTGGGTCGCCTTGCCGCCGGCCCCGTGGGCCATCGTGATGCGCTCGTCCTTGAAGCGCGCGCGCTTCGAGCGAGCGGTCTCGATGATCCCGAGGATCCGCTGCTCGCGGTCCGACGGCGGCGCGGCGGCCGGCTGCTCCGGCGCCACCGGAGGCGCCGCGCGGGCGGCGTCGTCGGCCACGGTCAGACCACCTCCCGCTCGCGCGCGAAGCGGCCGTAGTTGTAGTAGGCGGCGCAGGCGCCCTCGGGCGAGACCATGCAGGTGCCGATCGCGTGCTCCGGCGTGCAGGCGGTGCCGAAGACCTTGCACTCCCACGGCTTGATCACGCCCTTCAGCACCTCGCCGCACTGGCAGGCCTTCGGGTCGGCCACCCTGACGCCCGGCACCTCGTAGCGGATCTCGGCGTCGAAGTCGGCGTAGGCATCCGACAGCCGCAGCGCGCTTTGGGAGATGAAGCCGAGCCCGCGCCACTCGAAGTGGGGCCGCAGCTCGAAGACCTCGGCGAGCACCTCGAGCGCGCGCAGGTTGCCGTCGTAGGGGACGACGCGGCTGTACTGGTTCTCGATCTCGCGGCGGCCGTCGGAGAGCTGGCCGAGGATCATGTGAATCGCCTGGAGCAGGTCGAGCGGCTCGAAGCCGGCCACGACCAGCGGCTTGCCGTAGTCGGCGGGGATGAACTCGAACGGCCGCGCGCCCACGACGGTCGCCACGTGGCCGGGCCCGATGAAGCCGTCGAGCCGGAGGTCGGGCGAGTCGAGCAGCGCCCGCAGCGGCGGGACGATCGTCACGTGGTTGCACATGCAGAGGAAGTTCTCGACGCCGTCGGCGCGGGCGCGCTTGAGCGTCAGCGCCGTGGACGGCGCGGTGGTCTCGAAGCCGATCGCGAAGAAGACGACGTCGCGGTCGGGGTTCTGCTTGGCGATCCGCAGCGCGTCGAGCGGCGAGTAGACCATCCGCACGTCGGCGCCCTCGGCCTTGGCCTCGAGCAGCGTCCCGTTCGACCCGGGGACGCGCAGCATGTCGCCGAAGCAGGTGAAGATCACGTTCGGCTGGTGGGCGATCGCGATGCCGTCGTCGACGCGCCCCATCGGGATCACGCAGACCGGGCAGCCCGGCCCGTGGACCAGCTCCACGTTCGCGGGCAGGAGGTCGTCGACGCCGTACTTGTAGATCGAGTGCGTGTGGCCGCCGCAGACCTCCATCACCTTGTAGTGGCGCCCCGGCTCGACGGTCGCGAGGATCTCGCCCGCGAGCGCGCGGCCGAGCTCGGCGTCGCGGTACTCGTCGACGTACCTCACGGGCGCCCCGCTTCGGTGACGGAAGCGTGGCCGTCGACGGTGTGGACTTCGCCATCACCGAGCCGCTGGATCGCCACGCCGGCGTGGACGAGCAGGGTCATGCCCTCCCGTACGTCCCCCACCAGCGACGTCTCGACCGTCTCGCGCCCGCCGTCCGCGTCGGCGCAGAGCGCGAGCGTGGGGTCGTCCTCGACCTCCACGACCCGCAGCGGCATCGCCGTGTCCCCGCACGTGATGCAACCGACCTCATGGTCACACGACGGTGCGAGGTCGGCGGCGACCCGCATGTCAGCCGGCCGTCACGCAGTACGGGTCGGTCACTCGATCACGCTCGCCTTCAGCTCCTCGAGCTCCTGCTCGTAGTCGGCGCCCATCTGGCGCAGCAGCTGGTGCTGGGCGAGCGCCTCGTCCTCGTCGACCTTGGACAGCGCGAAGCCGACGTGGATCAGAACCCAGTCGCCGGGCGCGACCCCGCCATCACCGTCCTCGTCGATCAGGCCGATGTTGACGTTGCGCTGGACGCCCACGACGTCGACCTTGGCGAGGTGGTTGGCCTCGTCGACCACTTCAACGATCTGGCCCGGAATCGCCAGGCACATACCTCTCCTCCCCGCTGCGGTCGGGTGTCCGCGGGCGCTGAGGTCTAGCAGATTCTGAGTCGCGCGTAAACCATCGAGTGCCGCCCGCAGTTTGGGAGGTTCCGGCGGGCGGTGGCGACGCCCGCCCCGGGCGGGGTTAGGCTCATCGGGCGTGAGGCCCATCGAGCTCGTCCTCGCCCTGCTCGTGGTCGCCGGCCTTACGTACTTCGGGTTCACAGCGGTCGGCGACGAGTTCCCGCTCAACGTCGCGGTCGCGGCGCTGGCCTTCGTGGTTGCGGCCGGACTCGTGCTGCGGATGACCGGCAGCGGGCCGCGTTAGCGGCGGGGCGCCCGCCGCGCTCAGTCAAAGCTCGCCGCGAGCCCGTCGCGCTCGATCGCATCGACCTTGTCGAGGCGGCGGCGGTGGCGCTCCGCGCCGCTGAAGGCCGCCCCGGCGTAGGCGAGCACGATCTCGGCGGCCAGCGCGGGCCCGACGACCCGGGCGCCGAGGCAGAGCACGTTGAGGTCGTCGTGCTCGACGCCCTGGTGAGCCGTGTAGGTGTCGTGCACGGTCGCGGCGCGGATGCCGGGGACCTTGGTCGCCGCCACCGACACACCGGCGCCCGACCCGCACGCGATCACCCCGCGGTCCGCGTCGCCCGCCACGACCGCACGGGCCACCGCCAGCGCCTTGTCCGGGTAGTCGATCGGCTCGGTCGAGTCGGTTCCGAGGTCGAGCGCGTCGTGTCCGGCATGCCGCAGCGCCGCGAGGATCGTCGCCTTGAGCGGAAAGCCGGCGTGGTCGAAGCCGCAGGCGATGGTGGCCATGACGGCGGCAGGCTACCTGCCGCGGCCCCGCAGACCCGAGCTCCGGCCGGAGCACGCCGGCACGACGCGATCACTCGTCTGAAAGATGGTCTCGAAACACGATTTCCCAGATGACCACTTCTCAACGGGAATGTGCCGTACGGCGCCCGGCACGCCGCCGGCTCAGTACCTGTAGTGATCGGCCTTGTACGGGCCCTCGACCGGGATGCCGAGGTAGGCGGCCTGCTCGGGGGTGAGCTCCGTCAGCCGCACGCCCAGCGCGTCGAGGTGCAGCCGCGCCACGTTCTCATCGAGGTGCTTTGGCAGCACGTAGACGCGCTTCTCGTACTCGTCGTTCTTGGAGTACAGCTCGATCTGGGCGATCACCTGGTTGGTGAACGAGTTGGACATCACGAAGCTCGGGTGCCCGGTCGCGTTGCCGAGGTTCAGCAGACGCCCCTCCGAGAGCAGGATCACCGAGTGGCCGTCCGCGAAGCGCCACTCGTCGACCTGGGGCTTGACGTTCACCTTCTCGACGCCGTCGATGCGGGCGAGGCCGGCCATGTCGATCTCGTTGTCGAAGTGGCCGATGTTGCCGACGATCGCGTGGTGCTTCATGCGCGCCATGTGGTCCGCCGTGATGACATCGCGGTTGCCGGTCGCGGTGACGAAGATGTCGGCGGTATCGACGACGTCCTGGAGCGTCTTGACCTCGTAGCCCTCCATCGCCGCCTGGAGCGCGCAGATCGGATCGATCTCAGTGACCACCACGCGCGCGCCCTGCCCGCGCAGCGAGTCGGCGCAGCCCTTCCCCACGTCGCCGTAGCCGAGGATCACCGCGACCTTGCCGCCGATCATGACGTCGGTCGCGCGGTTGATCCCGTCCACCAGCGAGTGGCGGCAGCCGTAGATGTTGTCGAACTTCGACTTCGTCACGGAGTCGTTGACGTTGATCGCCGGGAACAGCAGCTGCCCCGCCTCCTGCATCTGGTAGAGCCGGCCGACTCCGGTGGTGGTCTCCTCGGTGACGCCCAGCACTCCCTCGCCGAGGCGCGTGAAGCGCTGGGAGTCCTCGGCCAATGAGCGCTCGAGCATCCGCAGCACCACCTGGAGCTCCTCGGAGTCCGCCGAGTCAGGGTCGGCGACCGCGCCCGCGCGCTCGAACTCCGCGCCCTTGTGCACCAGCAGCGTGGCGTCGCCGCCGTCGTCGAGGATCATGTTCGGGCCATCGGCGTCCGGCCAGGTCAGCGCCTGCTCGGTGCACCACCAGTACTCCTCGAGCGTCTCGCCCTTCCAGGCGAACACCGGTACGCCGCGCGGCTCCTCGTCGGTCCCGTCGGGACCGACCACGGCGGCCGCGGCGGCGGGGTCCTGGGTCGAGAAGATGTTGCAGCTCGCCCACCGTACGTCCGCGCCGAGTGTCGTGAGCGTCTCGATCAGGACGGCTGTCTGGACCGTCATGTGCAGCGAGCCCGTGATGCGGGCGCCGGCCAGCGGCTGGGCGTCCGCGAACTCGGCGCGCGTGGCCATCAGGCCGGGCATCTCGTGCTCCGCCAGGTGGATCTCCCTTCGCCCCAGGGCGGCGAGCGAGAGGTCGGCAACCCGGTAGTCGTCGCTGGTCAGCGCGGCGGTCGTCGTGCTCATCCGTCTCTCCTGTTCATCGGTGGACCGCGGCTTGATCGCGGAAGGTGGTCATGCGCCGAGCCTCGACGCGGAGGATCGAGACGACGCTCACGTGGCGACTCCCTCGGCGACCCGCGAGCTCAGGCCGGCCGCCTCGCGCAGCGCCGCCGCCCTGTCGGTCCGCTCCCAGGTGAAGTCGCGGTCCTCGCGGCCGAAGTGGCCGTAGGACGCCGTCTTCTGGTAGATCGGCCGGTGCAGGTCGAGCTGCGCGCGGAAGGCGCCGGGGCGCAGGTCGAAGTGATCGCGCACGAGCTCGCCGATCCTCTGGTTCGGAATGCGCTCGGTGCCGTAGGTCTGGACCATCACCGATACCGGCTGGGACACCCCGATCGCGTAGGCGACCTGGATCTCGCAGCGGTCGGCGAGCTCGGCGGCGACGATGTTCTTCGCGACATGGCGAGCCGCGTACGCGACCGAGCGGTCGACCTTCGAGGGGTCCTTGCCGGAGAAGGCGCCGCCGCCGTGTCGCGCCATCCCGCCGTAGGTGTCGACGATGATCTTGCGACCGGTCAACCCGCAGTCTCCCATCGGCCCACCGACCTCGAACTTGCCGGTGGGGTTGACAAGAAAGTGATCGGACCCGTCGTAGAGCTTCTTCTCGTTGTACAGATCGAGCGGGAGAATCGGATGGACCACGTGCTCCCAGAGGTCCGGCTTGATCAGCGTCTCGGAGTCGATGCCCGGCTTGTGCTGGGTCGAGATCAGGATCTTCTCGATCTCGACCGGCTTGTCGTTTTCGTAGCGGACCGTGACCTGGGTCTTGCCATCCGGGCGCAGGTAGGGCAGCACCTCGGCGCGGCGAACCTCGGCGAGCCGGCGGGCGAGGCGGTGCGCCAGCGCGATCGGCATCGGCATCAGCTCCGGCGTCTCGCGCGCGGCGTAGCCGAACATCATCCCCTGGTCGCCCGCGCCCGCCACGGCGAGCTCGTCCTCATCTCCTCCCTGGCGTACCTCCCAACCCTTGTCGACGCCCTGGGCGATGTCGGCCGACTGCTCGCCGATCGTCGTGATCACCGCGCAGGTGCGGCAGTCGAACCCGAAGGCGGCGTCCGTGTAGCCGATCCTCTCCACGGTCTCGCGCACGATCGAGGGCACGTCGACGTAGGTCTCGGTCGTGATCTCGCCCGACACGACGACCAGCCCGGTCGCCACGAGCGTCTCGCACGCGACGCGTCCGGCCGGGTCGTCGCGCATGACGGCGTCGAGCACCCCGTCGGAGATCTGGTCGGCCATCTTGTCCGGATGGCCCTCGGTGACCGACTCCGACGTGAACAGGTACTCGTTCTCTGATAGCTGCGTCATGCGAAGGCGTACTCCTGTGGTCGCTTGCGGGGCGGGGCGGCGAGGAAGTCCCGAGGCGAGCGGCGCTCGCCCCGGGTACCACCTCGAACGCTAGGCGATCAGGAGACGCCGAGCTTCTCGGCGGCCATGCGGGCGCCCTCGACGCGGTTTCCGACCTTCTGGAACGCGACCTCGCGGGCGTAGTCGGGCGAGCCGTGGTTGGGCTTCTCGTCGATCGAGAACGGTGAGAAGCCGCAGTCGTCGGTCGCGCCGAGGCTCTCCTTGGGGATGAAGTCCGCCGCCCTCACCAGCGCGTCGCAGATCTCCTGCGCGCTCTCGACCCTGGGGTTGCCGGGGTTGACCACGCCGATGTAGGCCATCTGCGAGACGCCGTTGGCGTCGTCGCGGCGGTTCTTCCCGATCGACTCGTACACCGGGTCCTTCTCGCGCTCGCTCGCCAGCTGGATCAGGAAGTAGCCGGCGTTGATCTGGAACATGTGCGGGAGCAGGTCGTTGTAGGGCACGTCGGCGCTGTGGACGGAGTCGCGGTCACCGCCGGGACAGGTGTGGATGCCGATGTTCGCCCGCTGCTCCGGCGAGAAGCGCTCCATCACGCGGTTGTTCAGTTCGATGAAGTGCGGCAGCATGCCGGCGCCGGTCCACGGGTTGCGGGGGTCGTTGCGCGTGGCGAGCCTGCCCTCGGTGAAGTCGACCGAGACCCGCTCGGCCCCGGCGTCGAAGGCCTGCCGGATGTCCTTCTCGCACTCGTCGACGATGTCGTTCTCGAACTCCTCGCGCGAGTAGCCCTCGAGCTCGTCCTTGAGGGGGTAGAGGAGGTCGATCATCGACGGCGCGATCACCGCCTGCTTCATCGGCCCCTTGGCGTACTGGATCGACTTCTTCAGCGTGTCGGACGCGAACGTCGTGTAGCGGAAGGGGCCGCCGGTGAGGCGCGGCAGCTGCCGACCGTGTCCGTCCGCGAAGATCGCAAAGAACTGGCCGTCGGGGGCGAAGTTGTCGGCGAGACCGGTGCCCGCGAGCGTCTCGGCGATCGGGTAGGTCGCGAAGCTCGACCAGCGCTGCTCACCATCGGAGACGATCGGCTGTCCCGTGGCCTCGAGCTTCTCGATCGAGTCCTTGACGGCCTCGTCCTGGAGCTCCTCGAGGTCGCCGGAGCTGATCTTGCCGGCGTCGTAGTCCGCGTAGGCGGCCTGGAGCTTCGACGGTCGCGGCAGGGAACCGACGTTCTCGGTGGGTATCCCCGTAGCTGTCCGTATGTCGTATGCCATGTCTTCCTCTCCTCAGGATGTCTGCTGAGACCGCGCCCGTCCCACCGCGCCCGCCCGCGGCGTCCGGGCGGCGCACGCCCTCTACGCGATGCTATTGGAAGTCACGCGAGCGCCGAGCGGCGCCGAGCCGCGGGGGCACGTCAGAACACCGGCGACTCGGTGTAGCTCCCGAAGACCTCCTGCAGCGCCGCGACGATCTCCCCCTCCGAGGCGTGCGCGCGCGCACACTCGATCAGCGGGCGCATGAGGTTGCGCTCTCCGCCCGCCGCCCGCTTGAGCGCGCCCAGCGTCACCTCGACCTCGCCGCCCTTGCGCCGGGCACGGGCCGCGTTCAGCCGGTCGATCTGCTTGCGCTCGAGCGCGGGGTCGATGCGCAGCGTGTCGGTCAGCTCGTCCTCGTCGCGCCAGCGGTTCACGCCGGCCACGACCCGCTTTCCCGAGTCGACCTCCGCCTGGAAGCGGTAGGAGGCCTCGGCGATCTCGCGCTGGGGAAAGTTCTGCTTGACCGCCTCGACCATCCCGCCGAGCGCGTCGATCCGCTCGAAGTACTCGTAGGCCGCCGCCTCCATGCGGTCGGTGAGCGCCTCGACGAAGTACGAGCCGCCGAGCGGATCGATCGTGTTGGTGACCCCGATCTCGTGCTGGATGATCTGCTGGGTGCGGACGGCGATCTTGACCGCCTGCTCGGTGGGAAGGGCGAGCGCCTCGTCGTAGGAGTTCGTGTGAAGCGATTGGGTGCCGCCGAGCACCGCTGCGAGCGCCTCGGTGGTCGTGCGCACGACGTTGTTGAGCGGCTGCTGGGCGGTGGGCGACACGCCGGCGGTCTGCACGTGCGTGCGCATGAGAAGCGAGCGCTCGTCCCGCGCGCCGTACGTCTCCCTGAGCTCGCGCGCCCAGATCCGGCGAGCGGCGCGCAGCTTGGCGATCTCCTCGAAGAAGTCCAGGTGGGAGTTGAAGAAGAACGACAGGCGTGGCGCGAAGTCATCGACGCCGAGCCCGCGCTCGATCGCCCACTCCACGTAGGTGAGCCCGTCCTTGAGCGTGAAGGCGAGCTCCTGCTGCGCGGTCGAGCCGGCCTCGCGGATGTGGTAGCCGGAGATCGAGACCGGGTGCCAGCGCGGCATGCTCTCGGTGCAGTACTCGATCATGTCGGTGACCAGGCGCATGGCCGGGTCGACCGGGAACGCCCACTCCTTCTGGGCGATGTACTCCTTGAGGATGTCTGTCTGGATCGTGCCCGCCAGACGCTCGGCGGGGACGCCCTGGCGCTCGGCGGCGACGACGTAGAAGGCGAGCATGATCGCCGCCGGGGCGTTGATCGTCATCGACGTCGAGACCTCGCCCATGTCGATCCCCCCGAAGAGCGTCTCCATGTCGTCGAGCGTGTCGATGGCCACCCCCTCGCGACCGACCTCGCCCTCAGATCGCGGGCTGTCGGAGTCGTGGCCCATGAGGCTCGGCATGTCGAACGCGGTCGAGAGGCCGTTCTGGCCGTGGCCGAGGAGGTAGCGGAAGCGCTCGTTGGTCTCCTCGGCAGTGCCGTAGCCGGCGAACTGGCGGATAGTCCAGAGCCTGCCGCGGTACATCGACGGGTAGACGCCGCGCGTGTAGGGATACTCGCCGGGGAGGCCGATGCGCTCGGCCTCTGCGTCCTCGGGTTGGTCGTCGGAGGTGTAGAGCGGCTCGATCGGCTCGCCGGAGATCGTCGTGAAGAGAGCGTCGCGCTCCGGGCTCTGCGCGTACCGCTCGCGGTACCAGCGCTCGGCGTCGGTCATCTTGCGGGCTGGAGCGGCCATGGCCTCGAGCCTACGCCACGCGCGCCGAACCTTGCTTGCGGTCGAGAGCTATCGGCGCCTCCGCGTTGGCGGCCCGCGCGAGCGCCGCTCAGCCGCCGCAGCGGCCGCGCGCGACGAGGCGGACCGACCGACCGGCGAACGCGACGCGCAGAGCACCGCTCGCGCGACGGTAGCTCCAGCGATCGTCGGGGAGCCTACGGCCGTCCACTCGCACCTGGCACGGGGCGAACGGGTGGCGCAGGGTCTCGAGCGACGCCTGGAGCCGGTAGCGCAGGCGCCGCGGAGCCTCGACGCGCAGCGTCCAGGATCGCCGGCGCTCGCGGGAGACGATCTCGCCGCGGCGGTTGAAGTCAGCGGCGCTGCGGCCGCGGGGAAAGGCGAGCAGCCGCAGGCGGTCGCGCCGATCGGCGAGCGACACGAGATCGTCGCGTCGCTCCGCGTACCCGGACAGGGTGTCCACGCTCGGCGGCAGCAGCGGCAGCACCGCGCCGGCCCGCGCGAGCAGCGGAAGCTCTTCGAGCGGCGCCGGCAGCTGCACCGTCCGCCGGCCGGTCAGCGTCCGCGGCTCTCCGAGCCGCAGGCCGCCGCTGCGCTCGGAGTAGCGGACCGAGCGCCAGACGTCGATCCAGCGGCCCTTCGGCAGGTAGACGTCGCGCTCGCGCGCGCCCTGCCGGACGACCGGCGCGGCCAGCAGGTCCGGCCCGAACATGAACTCGGTCTCCTGCGCCGTCGCCCGGCGGTCATTCGGGTAGCCGAGCGCGAGATGGCGCATCAGCGGCACGCCCGAGCGCTCGTAGCGGGCCTGCGCAGCGACCAGGTACGGGTAGAGCTGCGTGTGGAGCTTCGTGTAGCGGCGCCAGTTCTCGATCTGATCGGGGTCGATCACCTGCGGGCGCTCCTTCGGCGGCAGGGCGACGCCGTTCGCCTGGGTGCGCATCACCGCCGAGACGGCGCCGAACTGCACCCAGCGCTTGAGCAGCTCCGGCGACAGCTCGTTTGACCCGAGCTGGAAGAAGCCGCCGATGTCAGAGCCCCAGATGCCGACGCCGGAGAGGCCGATCGACAGCGATTGGCGGACCGCCGAGGAGAGCCCGTCGAAGCCGAAGCTGCTCGTGGGATCGCCGCCCCAGACGACCTGGGCGCAGCGCGCCGCGCCGGTCCATCCGGAGCGCTGAAAGCGGACGATCGGGCGAGCGCGGTCGCGCACCGCACGGTACGCGCCGCAGTGGTAGCGGGTCGCGTACGGGTTGTGCGCGCGCGTGCCGGCGATCCTGCCGGCCGAGACCGAGTCGAGCGGCGTGTACTCGCCGAAGTCCTCCATCCAGCCGTCGTAGCCGTCGCCGATCGCCTCGTCGAGGCGTTGCGCGTACGCGTCGCGGCCGGCGCGCTCGAAGAAGTCGAACTGACCGACGAGGTTCGTGTCGTCCGGACTCGCGCCGTAGCGGTAGAGGTAGGGCGCTCCGGCGCGGGTCTCGGTGAGCGCGCCCGCGGCGCGCGCCTGTGCGAAGGCGGGCCGGTAGTTCGCGCAGATCATCGGGTTGAAGTAGGTGGTGATCGCCACGCCCGCGGCGTGGGCCGAGCGGGTGCGTGGCGGCTGCTCGCCCTCGACCCCGACCTGCTCGCCGCAGGGCAGGTAGTGGAGATAGGTTTGGAGCACCGATAGCGGCGCGTCCGCCTCGCGCAGCAGCTCGACCTCTTCTCGCTCGTCCTCGGTCGCCTGGTACCAGGTGCCGAGCGTCCAGGGCGCCGCCGGACGTGGCTGCCGGCCGGTGGCGCGTGTGAAGCGACGCAGCGCCCCGCGCGGGTTGGGGCCGGCGAAGAAGCGCAGCGAGAGCCGGTCCGGCGGCGGGCCGAGGGCGCCACCGGGCTCGCCCGCCGGCGCCCTCGTGACCTCGACGCTCCACGCGCCGGTGCGGCCCGCGTCGAGGCGGTAGTAGCTCGTCTCCGGGTTGTCGACCAGCACGCCGTAGCCCGCCGTGGACAGAAGCCACGGGATCGGGAAGTAGGTGGCGTCGCGACGCTCACGCAGACCCCACGGAGGCACGAAGGCGTTCAGGAACGGGTACTCCTCGGTCTGGTAGGGGCCGTCGGAGACGTAGTTCTCCACGGTGCTCCCGCGCTGATCGACGGCGTTCGAGCGCTCACCGAATCCGAGATAGCGCTCGTTCGACCGAGCCGAGAAGCCCATCCCCATGGCCTCGACGGCGATCGGCGGCCCGAGCAGCTCGGCGTCGAGGGCGACGACGCCGCCCGCCGAGCGGTCGATCCTGACCCGGATCGTCCGCAGCGGGTCGGTCGTCGCGAGCTCGGCGACGTAGGCGCCGCCGCGGCGGCGCGAGTCGATCACGCGCGTGGCGTGTCGCCAGGTTCCGCCCGTGCGAAAGCCGAGCGTGCCCGCCGGACCTGGGCCGGTCGAGGGATCCTCCGAGAGCACCGGCCGCCCCTCGCGGTCGACAAGCGTGAGGCGCCACGGATTCTCTCGCACCACCGCCCGCAACGCTCCGGCGTCGGCCGCCGGCGCGGCGGCCGCGGGCTCGGGCAGCGCCCAGACAAGCGCGAGCGCGAAGAGCGCCAGCGCAACCGCTGTCGCCGCGCCGGTCCCACGCCGCCGGCCCGCCCCCCGGATCACCGCCACGTACGGGAGGGTACGCCTGATCCGACCTACTTCGCGGAGGTCTTTCGCCGCGAGGACGATCCGCGTGCGGAGCCGGTGCGCTTCGAGGTGGCCGTCCGAGTCGACGATGCCTTCGCTCCGGACGATGCCTTGCCGCGCGGGGACGCGGTTCCACGAGACGACGCCGCGCGCTTCGAGGACGGCTTCCCTCCCGACGAGGCCGCGCTCTTAGAAGACGCCGTACGCCTCGACGAGGCCTTGCCGCCGGAGGAAGCCTTGCCGCCGGAGGAAGCCTTGCTCTTCGAGGGTGCCTTCGCCGACGACGAGCGCTTCGACGAGGACTTCGCCTTGTTCGACGCCAGTCGCTTGTCTCGGATCGCGTCCACCTGCGTGGCCCCGGCGTCGGCGCGCTTGCCGACCGCCTTGACCGCCTTGCGCGCGGTGCTCCCGACGGCCTTCGCGGCCTCGGTGACCTTTCCGCCCGTGTCCTTCGCCGAGCTCTTCAGCTGCGACTCGCTGCGCTTCGCCGCCGTGCTCTTCCTGGTCGTCGCCGCCTTCTTGCCGGCCGCCTCTCGCTGAGCCTTCGTCTGCTTGGCCACGCTCACTCCTCCTCGTCGATGGTCACATCACGACGGACTCGCCATCTGTCGCGCCCAGAGACTATGCGGGAACCGCGACGGATTGGGGCGAGCGCGCGGATGGCTTGCGGCTCAAAGCGTTTCGCGTCGTCGCGCGCGGGGAGAGGAGGAACCCCAGAGCGGTCGCGTACGCGACCCGTGCCCCACCCTCCCGGTATGCCTCGGGCATCAGGGTGTCGGCGAGCGAGGCCAGCACCGCGCCGCCCCGCAGCCCGCTCGGCCAAGCCTCAGACGTTGAGCTGGCGCATCATCGGCTCCGGATAGCGCTCTCCGGCGGCCACGCCCACGGGCGCGATCTCGTCGAGCTGCTCGAGGTCGCTCTCATCGAGTGCGACATCGGCGGCGCCGACGTTCTCCTCGACGCGTTCGGGTCGTGTGGTGCCGGGGATCGGCACGACGTCGCTACCCCGGTGGAGCACCCAGGCGAGCGCCAGCTGGCCGGCGGTGACGTCACGGTCCTCGGCCATCTCGCGTACACGGTCGACGAGCTCGAGGTTGCGCTGGAAGTTCTCGCCCTGAAAGCGAGGGCTGCTGCGCCGGAAGTCGTCCTCGTCGAGGTCCTCGGGCGAGGTGATCCGGCCGGTGAGGAAGCCGCGACCCAGCGGGCTATAGGCGACGAACCCGATACCGAGCTCGCGGACGGTCGGCAGGATCTGGTCCTCGGGATCGCGGCTCCACAACGAGTACTCGGTCTGAAGCGCCGCGATCGGGTGGGTGGCGTGCGCTCGGCGGATCGTCTCGGGTCCGGCCTCCGAGAGTCCCAGGTGACGGACCTTGCCGCCGTCCACGAGCTCGGCCATGGCTCCCACGGTCTCCTCGATCGGGACGTCGGGGTCCACGCGATGCTGGTAGTAGAGGTCGATGTGCTCGACGCCCAGGCGTTGCAGCGACGCCTCGCAGGAGCTCCTCACGTAATCGGGCCGGCCGTCGACCTGGCGGTCGTCCTCGTCATAGGCGTTGCCGAACTTGGTGGCCAGCACCACGCGGTCGCGCCGGTCGGCGATCGCCTTGCCCACGACGGCTTCGTTGGTCTCCGGCCCGTAGACGTTGGCCGTGTCGATGAGCGTCACCCCGAGCTCCGTAGCCCGGTGGATGGTGGCGATGGCCTGCTCGTCCGGTACCGAGCCGTAGGCGAACGACATGCCCATGCACCCCAGTCCCAGCTCGGCGACGGTCAGGCCCTGCGATCCCAGCGTGCGGCGGTCCATGCGGATCCTTC
Organism: Thermoleophilaceae bacterium; assembly: GCA_051001995.1. Lineage (GTDB taxonomy): Bacteria > Actinomycetota > Thermoleophilia > Solirubrobacterales > Thermoleophilaceae > CAWEHQ01. Next base: position 2,256 of record JBPCMT010000100.1, on the reverse strand, counting down.
CTCGATCGGGTCTGCGGATCGCCTACCCGGGTTGGGCCGTACGAAACCGCCCGACCTGGCGAGAGGGAAGGCGGACAGCGTCACTCCGCAGGAGCAGGGCGCTACCGCGGCGCGATCCGCAGGTACGGCAGCGCGAAGCTCACGATCTCCTCGAACGCCGGCGCCGCCACCGCGCCGCCGTAGTAGGAGCCCTGGGGCTCGTCGACCATCACCGAGACCAGCAGCTCGGGGGCCTCGGCCGGCGCGAAGCCGATGAACGACGCGAAGAACTTCGTGTCCGAGTAGACGCCGTCGATCGCCTTCTCCGCCGTGCCGGTCTTGCCGGCCAGCTCGTAGCCGGCGATCTGCGCCTCCTCGGCGGTGCCGCCGGGGCCGAGCACCCCCTCGAGCATCTTCGAGACGTCGGCCGCGGTCTCCTCGGAGATCACCCGCCGGCCCTCGGACTCGCCGCCCTCGACGACGTAGGGCGTGCGCATGACGCCCTCGTTGGCGATCGCCGAGTAGCCCTGCACCATCTGGATCGGCGTCACCGACAACCCCTGCCCGATCGGGAGGTTGCCGATCGAGGAGCCCGAGTAGTCCTCGGGCGGCGGCACGATCCCGGGCGCCTCGCCGGGCGCCTCGACCCCTGTCGGCTCGCCGAAGCCGAAGGCGCGGATCCACTCGTCGAAGCGCTCCTCACCCAGCTCCATGCCGATCGTCACGGTGCCGACGTTGGAGGACTGCGCCAGGATCTCGCCGACCGACAGCTCGACGGTGCCACGCTCGTGGGCCTCGCCGATCACGCGATCGGCCACCGTGATCGTGGGCTCGAGCGTGAACTCGGTCCCCGGATCAACGACCTCCTCCTCGAGCGCGCCGGAGACGGTGAACGGCTTGAACGTGGACCCGGGCTCGAAGCTCGAGGACACCGCGCCGTTGCGGCGGGCGGCGTCGGGCGCCGCGGCCCAGTCGTTGGCGTCCACGGCCGGCCAGTTGGCCAGCGACAGCACCTCGCCCGTGTTCGGGTCGATCACGATCGCGTGCGCGCCGCGCGGGTCATAAGCCTCCCCCACCTTGGCGAGCGCGTCCTCGACGCGCGCCTGGAGCGCGGCGTCGATCGTGAGCTGGAGGTCGTCACCGGCCTCGACCGGCTCCGACTCGACGATGCTCACCGGATCGCCAAGCGCGTCGCTCACCACGCGACGGCGGCCGTCGAGCCCGTGCAGCGACTCCTCGTAGGCCTGCTCGAGCCCCGCAAGCCCGTAGCCGTCCGTGCCCACGGCGCCCAGGAGCTGGCTCGCGAGCTCGTCCTGCGGGTAGCGCCGCCGCGGCTCGGCGACGGTGTCCACGCCGGCGATCCCGAGCTCCTCCACCTCGTCGCCCACGTCGGCGTCGACCTGTCGGGCGAGGTAGACGAAGCCCGCTTCCCCGGAGAGCTGGTCGAGCAGCTCGTCCTCGGGCGCGTCGAGCACCCGCGCGAGCTGCGCCGCGGCACGCACCGGGTCCTTCACAAGGAACGGGTTGGCGAACACGGTCGCGGCGTCCTCCGACACCGCCAGCTCGACCCCGTTTCGGTCGGTGATCGTGCCGCGCCGCGCCGGCACCTCGAGGTCGGCCGCCTGCTGCGCGGCCGCGCGCTCGCCGAGGTCGTCCGCGCGCACGCCGCCGAGCCAGGCCGCCCGCCCGGCGGCGGCCAGCAGGAGCAGGAAGAAGATCGCGAACAGGAGGCCGATGCGCCGATCGAGGAGGCGCATCCCCTACGGCACCGCGGGCGGCTCGGCGGTCGGCGGGGTTGGCGGCGCGGCGGCGACCTCCTCCGGCGCGGCCGGCGCGGGCTCGGGCACGACCGGCGCCACGGGCGTGGCGCCCTTCTCCAGCGCGAGCGCCGCGCGGCGCCCATCCGACTCGGGGTCGGGCTCGAGGTAGGTCACGTCGCCGGGCGCCGGCATCACGAAGCCCTGCGCCTCGGCCGCGCGCTGGATCCGCTCGCTGGAGCCGAGCTTCGCGACGTCGAGGCGCAGCTCGGCGTTCTGGCGCCGCAGCTCCGTCGCCTGATCGCTGGTGGCGGCGATCCCGCCGTTGATGCCGAGCAGGCTCACGTTCAGGAACACGATCCCTGCGAGCAGGGCGCCCACCAATCCGACCCAGACGCGCCCGCGCAGCAGCCTGTCGAGCAGGCCGCCGGCCGGCAGCACCGGCAGGCGGAGAACGGCGGCGCCGGCCGCGCGGCGCGGCGCCCGCGAGGGGCGGCGGTGCGGAGCGGCGGTGCGGGCG